>JBOHGT010000079.1:0-16137 GCA_050700385.1 Pseudonocardiaceae bacterium
CGCGATAGGTTCAGGTCGTGCTCGTTGTCTCGGAGAGAGGCTGATCGGCCTCGTGTTGGTCGTGAGTGTAGCCAGGCGCACGGTGGGTTCTGCCACCGGGCGACTCACATGCCCGTGGGCTGGAAGAGACCCCAGCCGGCGCGTCAAGCCGGTATAGCCGGCGTGTCACGGCGAGCACGAGGGATCCCGCGTCCTACCCGTCTCGGTCATGGCGTCCGCACCCCGTCCCGCGCCGGCTGGAGGCATTGCCCCACGCATCCGGCGGTAGCGACGACCAGGCGGACCGCGACATCGGCCACGTGCCGAGCCCGCCCTGCCTGATTGATTTCCTCATCGGCTGCGATTTCCATACCGTCGTCACGTCTTGTCGTCTGCGGTTCTCACGCGTAACGCAGCCGCGGGGCGCTTTCGAATCCGGCCCCACGGCTTGAACACCGCCAGCACCACCGCGATGAGCAGAGCGGTCGGGGAGACGATCGGTGGGTAGATCAGGTCGCCCACCGTCGCCGCGACTGGTTCACCTGCCGCGAGTTGCCGGCCCTGCTGCGCCACCTCTGACACCTCCGGCCGCAACAAGAGCAGGACCAGTCCGGTAAGCACGATGTTCAGTGCCAGCTTGGTGGCCACCCACCAGTACCGCACCAGGCCATACTTGGTGCCGAGTCCCAGAACAACACCGCTGGCAAGGCATACCATGCCGGCGGTGAACAGCGGCCAGACCACGAACAGTTCGAGCACCTGGTAGCAGAGCGCCTTGGTGTGGCTGTCATCGGTGAGGAGCGCGGTGAAGATGATGATGGCCATGACGACGTCGATACCGATCCACGCCCCGACCGACACGATGTGGATCACCAGAACGCTCTTACGTGTCCGGGCGCCCAACCGACGCGGCCGCGCATCACCCAGTGCAATGCTCGCCATGACAACATTCCCCTCTCCGTTGGGTCAGACTGTTGCGTCGCGGCGGATGGACGAGCGGTCCGTACGCGACTCACGGACGCCGCGGTTCCGCCGTGCTGCGTTCTCGGTCATCGTTGCCGGTCACGCCGCCCCCCCGCGTCTGCCCGGAAGCGGCTCGTGCGCTACCGCGCTCGGCGTACCCCGCGCAGCGGCGCCTACGACCTCAGCCGTAGGCCGCTCGGCTCCGGCTGCATCCGCCCGGAGCAAGGTCGAACCGCTGTTGGTGGAGTTTGCCAGGATCGACGAGGAGACCGCCGCGCAGACCGGGCTGCTGACGTTCCGGTCGGGGCTGGACGCGCGGCGCCTGCAGCGTGTCCCGATCTTCTCCGGGAGTTCGGCGTGATCGACCGCAAGATCGACGCGGCGACGATGATCGCGCGGCCGCCGACTTCCTGACATGGGGCGGTTCCTGCGCAACGTGACCGGCCTGGCCGGTTTCCTCGCCGTCTGGGAAGCGGCGGCCCGCTCTGGCCTGGTGCAACAGCGGTTCCTTCCCCCGCCGAGCATCGTGCTCGGCGTGATGGTCGCCCTGCTCGGGCAGGAGTCGTTCCTGCGCGACGTGATCGCGTCCGTGCTCGCCTGGATGATCGCGGTCGGCGTCGCGATCGCCGTGCCGTTGGGCCTGATCCTCGGCAGCGTTCCCGCCAACCAGGGCCATCGTGGAGTTTCTCCGGCCGATCCCCTCGGTGGCCCTGATCCCACTCGCGATCCTGCTCGTCGGTGGTGGGCCGGAAGCCAAGATCACGCTCGCGGTGTATGCCGCGATCTGGCCGATCCTCTACAACGCGATCTACGCTCTCGAGGAGATCGATCCGCTGCTCCTCGAGACCGCCCGAGCCTTCTGCACCACGAGGGCGCGCACGCTGACCTCGGTGGCGTTGCCGCACGCGGCTCCCTTCATCTTCACCGGGCTGCGGATGTCCGGTGCGGTGGCGCTGATCCTCGTGGTGAGCACGGAGTTCCTCGCCGGGGCAAGCCGGGGCATCGGGAACTTCATCCTGGGAGCAAGCAGCGGGGCCGGCCGGATGGATCTCGTGCTGGCCGCCACCGTCGTCGCCGGCTCGGTCGGGTACCTGATCAACGAAGGACTCGAACGGCTCGGGCGCTGTTCGGCATCGGCGCCACCATGCAGCTGGCGACCATCGTGTTCGCCCTGTGGCCGATCCTGCTCAACACGGCAGCACCGTGCTGCTCGTCACGCACGACATCGACGAGAGCGTCTACCTCGGCGATCGGGTGCTGGTGCTGTCGCACTCCCCTGCCGCCATCCTGGCCGATCTGCCCGTCGACCTGCCGGCCGAGCGGGATCAGATCACCACCCGGGAGTCAGCCGAGTTCGTCGCACTGCGCAGCGAGGTCGCTCGACTGCTGCACGGCCGCACCCGGCCCGTTCGGCGTGCGCCGCACTCGCGGCACTCGGGATCGAGGACCGCAACCCTCCTTCGACGCGCGTCGACTGACCCAGATCTCACCGCCACTCATGCCTCTCACCCTCAACTGCCTTCATGCCGACCGTCTCCTCCAGATCGTCCGGCTCGTGGCTGCTGTCTTCGCGCCGCTGCTGTTGCACCCATTCCTCGGCTTCCTGTAGTGTCATCTGCAGTCCCAGCTGCCCAGACACCTGCCACCAGATAAACTCCATTCTCTCGTCGACGTAGTACTCGATGATCTCGACCACAGAGCAACGCATCCTGCTTTTGCGCCACCACCGGCGACGCAGCCGGCACCGCCGGCATTGTCCATACCGATCCACCCGGTGCCATTCATGCAGATCCACCACCAAGCCCAGCAACCGAAGCAGCAGCTCATCGTCGCGACCTGGCGTCAGCCCACGGTCTGCCTGTTCAGCCAGCCGTTCCCGCAACCGCTCCCCGAGCAGCCGGTACTTCGCCTGCCACACGGTGCTCACGACTCCTGGTCGGACGTTTCCGTGCGAGCTTCCGCACGCACGTCGACGCCTGGGACGACCTCTCCCTGTATCACAGTTATGGACTGTTGCTCGGCCCGCCGCTTGAACCGCACCCCAACCTGGATCAGCCGCTCGGCGAAACCGTACTGCTCGTCAGCCGTCGCGCTCTCGTCCATGACCCGCATGGCCAGCGGCGCAGCATCACTATTCACGCGCGCCAACTCGGCCAGCAGCTCCCGGTCTTCCCGGATCACGAGGATGCCTCATTCGAGCGCTCGATGTCTACGTTCTCGATCGTTACGGCAGCCACCGGCTCGCCATCCCACACTCTGCCGGTGTGTACTGGCCCAGCGCGTCGGACGCCGTTACTCCCAAACGCCGCTTCGAGCGCCTCCCGCAGCCGACCAGCATCCTCAGCACAAACATAGGCACTGGGCCCATGCCGCCAGGCCTGACACAGCAGCGCGCCGTGGCCCATGTCGGCCACCAGCACCGTGGCTGGCACCGGCACGCCCGGTCGGATGCTCCGCCCGATGTCACACTGCGCTTGCTGACCGTTGCCGTCACCGTGACGCAATGTGGCGGTGTTCTCGTTCTCCTGCGTCTCCTTGCTCACCAGCTCGTCAACCCCGATCCCGTGTGCTCGTCGGTCGCTGCACGGCACCCAGGACCGGGGCGAACCACCAGACGCGGCACGGGGCAGCGCTGCCGGCCTGGTTCGCCTCCGCCGACTGGCGGCTTGGCGTCACTCGGGGCAGACCGGTGGCTCCACCACGTCTGAGCGGCTCGTACGTCCCGGCCCTGGGGCCTGTGAGGAGTCTGGCGGTGTCGAGCTGGATCGGGAACAGAGACGACGACGTAGATTCACAAGGCCACGGAATACGGCGTTGAACGCCGGACGACCCGGAGTTTCACCCGGAGGATTGCGGTGGATCGACGCTGTTTGTGCTGGTAGGAGTGTTATGCTCTGTGGTTGGTTGACGACGGAGAGGATACTGTGTCCCAGTGTCCCAGGAGCCGAACGATCTTTTGCGGGCCGCCCGAGAGACGGCTGAGCTGACCCAAGGGCAGCTTGCTGAGCTGGCAAACGCCCAGGTTGAGCGGGCGACCAACAAGCCTGGCGCGATGGATGCGGACTACATCGGCAAGTTGGAACGCGGTGTGCACCGGTGGCCCAACCAGCACTACCGGCGCGCACTGCGCGCCGTACTTGGTGTGGCGACCGATGCCGCCCTCGGGTTCCACAGCAGGCGCAACCGTGCCGCTACTGTAGGACGCGACCCCCGGCAGATGGAGGGAGGGAACGAGGTGGAGCGGAAGGTCTTCGTGCGGGCACTGGCCGGCAGCGTCGCCGGCCTCGCCTTCAGCGACCCGGTGAGCGACTTCGTAGCCAGCGCCCGCGCAGCAGGCGCAGGTACCGGTGGGCGAGGAGTGGGCCGAGTAGAAGTCGCTCGAGTTCGACACCAGGCGCGCATGTTCGCCGACCAAGACCACATCTTCGGCGGTGGGATGTCAGCGCAAGCAGCAGTCGCGCAGCTCTCGGCCTCGGCCACGCTGCTCGAGGGACAGTTCTCCACCGAGGGCGTGCGGCAGCAACTGTTTTCAGCGGTCGCAGACCTGGCAGACACCGCCGCTGGCATGTGCTTCGACGCGGGCTTGCATCAGCACGCCGAACGATGCTTCCGCTTCGCAGTGGGTTGTGCCACAGAAGCGGCAGACTGGCCGATCCGAGCCAAGGCGCTGTCTGGCCTGGCGAACCTTGCCGTTCATCAAGGACGCCAAGACGATGCGCTCAGCTTCTCCGAGATGGCCCTGGTACGTGCCGACCGCCTGACGCCGGTGGTTTGCTCGGTGATGCACACCAGGCACGCTCGCGCCCTCGGCGCTATCGGGCGCGAGCGCGAATCCGACTGCACCGCCGCGGTGCGCAGAGCCGAGGAATGCTTTGTTGCTGGTTCTGGTGATGAGCCGGAATGGATCGCCTACTACGACCAGTCACGTCTCGAACGGGACTGTGGCCGAGCGCTGCTAGGTCCTGCGTTGAACGGCGGCGAGTATGGACAGGCGCAACGTCGGCTGAATACCGCAATTGAAAGCTTTCCTGCTGGTCACTCCCGAGGCAAGGCGCTGGCAATGGCAAACCTTGCGGCTTTGACCATGGCCCGCGACGACCCCTCCTACGCCGTCGAGCTGGGACACGCGGCACTGGACTCCGTTGAAACTGTCCGCTCAGACCGCGTACTGGAGGCGCTACGGCAACTCCGTGGCGCCAGCCGGGACCACCAAAAGATGCCCATGGTGCGTGACCTGAATCAACGAGTAGATGAACTACTAAGAATCGCGTCGGTTTGACGTAGCCTCAGCGGGGGAAAGCCAGCGCGGAGGGTCGGCGGCCACGATGGTGCCGCCTCGATGGTGGGCGCGCCGACCGCGCTCGGTTCGGGCACGGGCAGGCCATCCTAGATCCTGGCCTGCCTGAGGATGCTCTTCCGGCCAGCATGACGCCGTGTGCATCATGGGCGCGCGGTGCGAAGGGAGTTCGCGGTGCTGGATGAGCAGGTCGTTCGGCGGCACACACCCGGGCTCGACGGTGGGCAGGTGTTCCTGGACAGTGCCGGCTCGTCGCTGCCACCGCAGGTCGTGCTGGACACCGTCACCGGGCACCTGCGCCGGGAGGCCGAGGTCGGGGGTTACCGGGCCGCCGGCGAGCGCGCCGAGGATCTCGACCGGGTCCGGTCGGGTGTGGCGACCCTGCTGAACGCGGCACCGGAGAGCATCTCGCTGACGGACAGCGCCACCCGTAGCTGGCTGGACTTCGTGACGGCGGTGGATTTCCAGCCCAGCGACCGGGTGCTGGTGACCGAGGTCGAGTACCACAGCAACGCGGTGCAGTTCCTGCACCGGGATATCCCGTTCGACGTGGTACCCAGCGACGCCAGCGGCGCGCTCGATCTGGCGGCCCTGGACCGGATGCTCGACGGGAACGTCGCGCTGGTGTCGCTGGTGCACGTGCCCACCAACAGCGGGCTGGTCAACCCGGTCCGCGAGGTGGTCGAGCTGGCACATGGGCGCGGTGCCCTGGTGCTGCTGGACGCCTGCCAGTCCGCCGGTCAGCTCGTCCTCGACGTCGCCGCGCTCGGCGTGGACGGTCTGTCCGGCACCGGGCGCAAGTGGCTGCGCGGCCCGCGCGGCACCGGGTTCCTTTACCTCCGCCCCGAGGTCGCCGACCGGCTGCGTCCTGCCGTGGTCGACGGCCACGGCGCCGAATGGATCAGCGAACGCGAGATGCGGCTGCACGGCGACGGGCGACGGTTCGAGCTGTGGGAATACGACGTCGCAGCTCGCCTCGGGCTGGGTGCGGCGGTGGACTACCTGCTCGAACTCGGCCCGCGGCACGTCGAGCACGCGGTGCGGGCGCGGGCCGAGCGGCTGCGGTCCGGGCTGGCCGTACTCGAGGGTGTCACCGTCCGTGATCCGGGCCGGGATCGCTGCGGGATCGTCACCTTCACGGTCGACGGTACCGCCGCCGACCACGTCCGGACTGAGCTCACCCGCCGGGAGGTCACCGTGACCACCAGTGTGCGCCGCTCCGCCGTGATCGACATGGACCGCCGCGGGATGGGCGCGGTGACCCGGGCCTCACCGCACTACTTCGTCACCGACGACGAACTCGACCGCGCCGTCGCAGCCGTGGCCGAGATCGCTGACGGCCATCGGAGCTGACCGGGACCGGCCGGGCGTGGGGAGCGCAGCCAAGACCATCGTGGTGCGGATGGATGCCGCGATCGTGATCTCCCACAGCGACAAGGAGGCCGCGGCGGGCACGTTCAAACATCTACTGTCACCACCCGGCACACCGCAGGCCGGACCAGACCGCGGCGATGGAACCTGCTCGAGCTCGGCCCGCAGCATGTCGGGCCATCGTGGGCGACCGCGCCGTCGTGGCGCACGACTGCACTTCGGGACTAGTCGCCTTCATCGACGAGCATGATATCCCGTAAACACGTGAGGCCGACCGCGCCGGCCAGGAGCCAGGCTGTAGGAAAGTTCACGTCGATCGAGACAGGAGAGGCTGGCGATGACAGCACGATTCAGCGACAAGGTTGCCCTGGTGACTGGCGGCGGTTCCGGCATCGGACGGACGACCGCGATGGCGTTCGCACGAGAGGGCGCCACGGTCGTCGTCGCCGGGCGCAACTCGGAACCGTTGGCGGAGACCGTGAAGCTGATCGACGCCGACGGCGGCCAGGCCAGCTCGGTCGTCGCCGACGTCACCCACGCCGACGAGGTACAGCAGCTGATCGAGACAACGGTGGCGCGGCACGGCGATCTGGACATCGCCTTCAACAACGCCGGCGTGCTCGGCGCGCCTGGCCCGGTGACCGAGATCGACGAGGCCGCCTGGGCCGCCGTCCTGGGCAACGTCAGCGGGACTGGCTTGTCGATGAAGTACGAGATCATCCACATGCGGGAGCACGGTGGCGGCGTCATCGTCAACATGTCGTCCACTGTCGGCGCGCACATGACAATCCCCGGCATGGGCGGCTACGCGGCTGCCAAGGCCGGCGTGAGCGTCCTGACCCGTGCCGCCGCGCAGGAGGCCATCGGCGACGGCGTCCGGATCAACGCCGTCAGCCCCGGGCCGGTGGACACCTGGATGTCCAAGCTGCCCGGTGAGGACGACGCCGCACGTGATGCCAGGCTGCGCTCGGCGCTGCCGATCGGCAGGGTCGCTGCGACTGACGAGGTGGCCGCCACCGTGCTGTGGCTCGCGTCCCCCGAGTCCAGCTTCGTCGTCGGCCACGACCTCGTGGTCGACGGAGGCGGCAGCGCCTAGCCGGCATCCGCCGCGGTGTTCGGCTCGTCGATACCGGAGTAGCGGCTGCTGGAGGACCGCACCGCGAGCAGCCGGGCGAGCCCGGCACCGGCGACGGCCACCGCGACCGCGACCCATGTGGAGGCGGCGTAACCGGACACCAGGGCATCCGCCGCGCCGGGACCGCTGGGACTGCGCTCGCCGAGCAGCGAGTCGGTGCGGTAGGCCGCGATCGCGGACAGCACGGCGAGGCCGATCGCGCCGCCGCTCTGGTAAGTGGTGGTGGCCAGCCCCGAGGCCACGCCCGCGTTGGAGCCGGTCAGGCCGCTGGTGCACACCACGTACGCGGACACGATCGACATGCCTAGCCCGCAGGACCACACCATGATGGGCAGCAGGAACGAACTCAGCACCCCGCCCTGTGCCTCGAGAACCGACGCCCACCACGCCAGGGCCCCAGCTTGCACCAGGAGGCCTGCCATCAGGGCCTTCGGCGGCCCGACCCGCGCGGCGAGCCTGGGAGCCAGGTAGGCGCCGGCGAGCATGGTCACGTTGATCGGCACGTAAATCAGGCCCGCCTCGATCGGACTGTACCCGCGCACTTGCTGCATGTAGAGGGTGACCACGAAGAAGGTCGCGAACAGCAGCACGCCGACGAGCGGGATCGTGGCGTTGCCGATCACGATGTTGCGCCGCCGGAACAGTTCGGTGGGCACCAGCGGCGCGGTCGCCGTCCGCTGCCGGACCACGAACGCGGCCAGTAACAGCGCGGCGACGGCGAACTCGGCCAGCGTGGCCACCGATCCCCACCCCTGGGCACCACCGCGCACCACACCATAGATCAGCAGGCCCAGGCCGGCGGTGCCGGTCAGCGCGCCGGTCAGGTCGAGCCCGCTGGTCGCTGTCGGCATGCTGGCGGGCAGCATCCGCAGGGCGGCGACCAGCACCACACCGCCGATCGGGACGTTGATCAGAAACGCCCACTCCCACGCGGCCGCAGTGAGCAGGCCTCCGAGCATCACGCCGGCCGCGCCCCCGACGCCGGCCATACCGCCCCAGATACCCAGCGCCTTGTTCCGCTGACGGCCCTCCGGGAAGATGTCGGTGATCAGCGCCAGCGCGGCCGGGGCCACCAAAGCGGCGCCGAGGCCTTGCACGCCCCTGCTGACGACCAACTGCCACGGCTCGACGGACAGCCCGCAGGCGAGAGACGCGACGGAGAACAGCGCCACGCCGCCGACGAACAGCCGAGACCGACCGACGAGGTCGGCGGCGCGGCCGCCGAGCAGCAAGAACCCGGCGTAGGCCAGCAGGTACGCGTCGACCACCCAGGTGAGGTCGGTGAGCGAGAAGTCCAGATCGCGCTGGATCGAGGGCAGGGCCACGTTCACGACGGACGCGTCGAGCACCGTCATGAACTCGATGGTGGCCAGCAAGGAAAACACGAGCCACGGACGCGGCGCGCTGTGCGCCTCCGTCATCTCGACCGACTTGGTGTTGGTGATCATCTTTGGGAAACCCGCCTCCCACGCGGCGACAGCTGCTGGCGTCCTCGTCACCGGAATCGTGCGTGCGCCGAGCGGCGCGGGGCATCACGTGTTCTCGTGATCCGCGCTCCGGTCGTGCGCCAGGACCTCGCGGGTGAGCTCGACCCGGCTGGAGACATCGAGCTTGGCGAAGGCGTGGCGCACGTGGCTGTCCACCGTGTGCGGTGACAGGAACAGCCGGCCGGCAACCGCGCGGTTGGTCAGTCCCTCGGCCACCAGCCGAGCCACGCGCAGCTCGGACTCCGTCAGCGTGGCCCACCCCACCTTGGACGGCGTCGGGTGCGACAGCGACCTGTTCCGCACGCTCAGCTTGCGTAACCGACGAACGACGCGCACCTGGTCGCGGTAGGCGCCGGCGTCGCGGTAGGCGCGGTACGCGTCATCGAGCAGCGCGACAGCCTTCTTGCGAGCTCCCGCGGCGCTCTCGGCGAGCGCGGTATCCTCTGCCACCGACGCTGCGGCCAGCCGGCGGGGGCTGGACCGGTAAGCGGCCAGCGCGGTGCGCAGCGCATCGAGGTCACCGTGGAGCAGGCCGTCGGCGTGCGCGGCGGCGCCGGCCAGGGACGCGACCTCCGGGTTGCGTTCGGCCAATCGGGAGGCGGCCGCTGCGGCCGCCTCCGCCTGCGCGGTGGCCTGGACGCTGAGCGCGATGCGCACTATGTGCGCAGCGGCCCCGGGGTCCTGGGTGAGCAGCGGCAGCCGGGCCGGCATCGGCGCGTACAGGCCGGCCAGCCTGTCCAGCGCGCGCTGCGGGAAGCCCTCCGCCTCGTCGAGCAGGGCGAACTGCCAGGTGAGGTCCGCGGCCGCCGCGAGACCGTCGGCGACCAGCTGCTCGGCACGCCCGAGGTGCTGTCGTGCGGCGTCCAGATCGTCCTGCCGCACCGCGATCTCGGCGAGCGCCGCCAGCAGCGACGGAGTCAGCGCCAATGCATTCAGCTGCTCCGACACCCGCACCCCAGCCTCGGCCTCCGCCGCCGCGTCGTCGAGACGGCCAGCAGCCAGGCGCAGCTCCGCCCGATGGAAGTGCCACAGCGGTTGGGACCACAGCGTGCCCAGCGCGTCGGCCTCGCGCCGGCCCATCTCGTAGACGGCATCGGCCTCGGTGAACCGGTCCGCCGCGACCAGGGCGTGGCCCAGCCACAACCGGGGGTGCCGGTGCCGGACGTCGCCCGCTGCGCTGTCGGCCAGCTGTACGGCGTCGCTGGCCAGCCGGATGGCCTCCGGCAACTGCCCGCGCGCCCGCAGTACCGAGCTGCGGGCCACGGTCCCGAACACCACCGCAGCCGGCACGTCGGCCCGTGAGCCCACGTCCACCGCCTCGGCGGCAGCTTCGTCCGCCCGGTCAAGATCCTCGGTGGTCAGCAGGGCATGCGCCTGGATCGCCAGCAGCTCCGCACGGTCCCAGTCGGGCACGCCGGGCCGCGCGAGTGCCCGCCCAGTGGAGGTGATCACCTCGACGTTGTGTCCGGTGTGCTTGAGCGCCTCGGCCAGCCCCAGCAGGATGGCAGCCTCGGACGGCGCGTCCTGCTCGGTCTCCAGCACCTTCCTCCCGAGCTCGGTGGCCTCGACGAGCCGACCGGCAGAAGCCAGTAGTCGGATGGCGTCGGCGATGAGCCGGTACCGGGACGGGTCGCGCTCGCCGGTCAGCTCCAGCATCCGCAGGACGAGGTCCGCGGCGACACCGGGGGCCGTCGGTGCAACCTCCCGCACCGCGTCGCGCAGGATGGAGACCGCGAGCATGTCCCCCTTCGTCGCATGCCTGAGGTGCGACGCGGACTCCGCTGCCGGCCCTCCCGCAGCACGCACCACGACGGCAGCTTCGCGGTGCAGGACCTGTCGCGCCGGTTCGGACAGCTGCTCATAGACCGCGTCGCGGATCAGGTCGTGCCGGAAGACGAGCTCCGGCTCACGGTCCACGAGGATGTCGGCGCCCACGGCCTCCTCGGCCGCCGTGATCAGCTCGGCGGCCGAACGCCCCACCATGGCCTCGACCTCGTCCGTGGTGAACGGGCGGCCGAGGACCGAGCCCGCCTCCAGGAGCTGATGCGCCGCAGGCGACAAGTGGCTCAGCCGCCGGTCCACCGTGGCCATGATGTCGTCCGGCAACTCCTGGCCGACGGCAGTGGCGGTTCCGTCGACGATCGTCACGCGACCCTCGTCGCAAAGGGTCGTCAACAATTCCTCCAACACGAACGGGTTCCCCTTGCTGCGCTCGGCAAGCCGCAGCAGCGCAGCATCCGGGGCCGCGCCGAAGGCATGCGTGCACAGCTGTGCGACCGCATCATCGGAGAGACCGTCGAGGACGAGCCGGTGCGCAGGTTCCCGCACCAGCCAGTCCAGGGCATCCCGAACAGGCGAGCGCGCCGGGAGGGGACGGCTGGCGAGCAACCAGAACACGGGCGACGACAACAGGCCGGGGACGAGCATCCGCAGCGCCAGCGCGGTGAACTCGTCTACCCACTGCACATCGTCCAGCACGATCGCCAGCGGGCGGGTGCGTGCATAGTCCTCGATCAGCACGCCGAGCCGGTCGAACAGGAAAAGTCTGTTGTCCTCATGTTCCCCGAGGCCCGCAAGTCCCGCGCTGGCCAGCACCGGAGGTGTGCTCCGCCGCAGCGCGGCGAGGAGCGTGGACAGCGGGGTCATCTGGTCGAGCTCGGTCGCCTCGCCGGATGCCACGGCCAGCCCGAGCCGGTCCGCCTCCCCGACCACGGCACCCAGCAGCCGGCTCTTGCCGATGCCGGGAGGGCCTTCCAGCACCACGCAGCCACCCTCGCCAGCAGGAACGGCCGCCATCATGTCCCGGAGTCGCCCCAGCAGGGCATCCCTACCCAGCAGCGGGAACGTGGTCATCAGCCTTTCCTCGGCGGACTCCATGGACCACCGTTCCACCGAACGTGCGCGATGATCGGAAGCCCTTCAACCGATCCACGCTACATTGAAAGAGCACTTCGACCGCACCCAATCGTTTCGCACCTGTTGTCCGAGTAAACGCAGAATCAACGAATGAGTAAACAAAGACGAACAAGTAGGGCAGCCGGCGGGGTCGCACGCCGTGATCAGGGAGGCAAAGCCGTCCAGCGCGAGCTCACCGACACTGCCCACGGACATGCCCACCATCCCGGCACAGCACGGCGCCCGACGCAACCCAGTTTCGCCGGTGACACTGCCGTGACCACTGATGTACCGGCATCATCTTGCCGGCCAGGCCACTCACCGGCCCTTCACCCCCTGCAGCCCTGCGAACGCGGCCACGACGACCACGCGCCCAGGTCACTCGTAAGGCGGTGGATCCGAGCTCAGCACCCCGGCTACCGTCGCGTGCCTTGCGAACCTGATCGGATGCACATGGGGACTCTCACGGATTGCCCGCGACGACGGACGCCGCCGCTCGGGTCGCGCCTGTCGCTCTACTGGCGCGTACTGGTCGTCAACGCCGTCGTGCTCGTCGCGGCAACTGCGGTGCTGTCACTGACCCCCGCCAGAGTGCCCGCTCCAGTCAGCCTCGACGAGGTGGCTGTCATCATGGCTGGTCTGGCCATTGTCGTGATCGCGAACGGCCTGCTACTGCGGGTGAGTCTCAGTCCACTGCTTCAGCTGGTTCAGCTGATGGGCACCATCGATCTACTCCGGCCGCAGCGCCTGCCGGTCACCGGCGCCACCGAGGTCCGCACGCTGATCGAGACCTTCAACGACATGCTCGCTCGCCTCGAGGCCGAACGCCGCGGGAGCAGCAGACGCGTGCTGATGACCCAGGAGCAGGAGCGGCGCCGGATCGGCCAGGAGCTGCACGACGAGATCGGCCAGCGGCTCACCGGGATCCTGCTCCAGCTCAAACAGGTCGCAGCGGAGGCGCCCGAGCAGCTCCGCCCCAGCCTGCTGGACGTCCAAGAGTCGGCGCGGGCGGCGCTCGACGAAGTCGGCCGCCTGGCGTGGCATCTGCGGCCTGGCATCCTCGACGATCTCGGTCTGGTCAGCGCGCTCGACGCGCTCGTGACGACGTTCGAGGAGCAGACTGGTATCGCGGTCACCCGACGGCTCGGGGCAGACCTTCGCACGGTGGAACCGGAAGTGGAACTGGCGGTGTATCGGATCGCACAGGAGAGCCTCACCAACGTTGCGCGGCATGCCGGAGCCAGCAGCGTCGACCTGCAGTTCGAGCAGCGGGGGAACGTGCTCCGTCTCCGGGTTGCCGACGACGGCCGCGGACGCCTGGGCGAAGAGCAGGTGGGGTCGGGAATCCGTGGCATGCGCGAGCGTGCGCTGCTCATCGGTGCCGATCTGCGTATCGACTCCGCTGCCGGGCAGGGCGTGACGCTCTCGCTCGACGTCCCGGGAGCGTGACGTGCCCATTCCGTTCCCGGTGCAGATCCTGGTCGCGGATGACCACGCCGTGGTCCGGAGGGGGCTGCGGGCCGTGCTGGACGCCGAATCGGATCTACGGGTCGTCGCGGAGGCGTGTGACGGCGCCGAGGCGGTCGAGCTCGGGCTGTGCAGTGACGTCAATCTGGCCGTCCTCGACATCGCGATGCCTCGGCTGACCGGACTGCAGGCCGCCCGTGAACTGTCCCGGCGCAGGCCGGACCTGCGGACGCTCATGCTGTCCATGTACGACAAGGAGCAGTACTTCTCCGAGGCGATCGCGGTCGGCGCTTCAGGGTACGTTCTCAAACGCGCCGCTGACCGGGACATCGTCGAAGCGTGCCGGGCCGCCATGCGCGGTGAGCCCTTCCGCTACCCCACCACCCTCAGGGCGTCGGCACGCGGCGAGCTCACATCCAGCACGCTGACACCGCGGGAGAGCGAGATCGTGAAGCTGATCGCCGAAGGCCACTCGTCCCGGCAGATCGGTGACATGCTGGTGATCAGCGTCAAGACAGTTGATCGGCACCGAGCGAACATCTTCGACAAGCTCGGCATGCGGCATCGTGGGGAGCTCACTCGCTACGCCATCCGAGAGGGCTTGATCGAGGCCTGACCGTCGGCGACAGGTTGTGAATACACAGCACCCCCCATGGTGGACCGGTACCGCACCGGCGAGGCTGATCACCTGCCCGTCCGGGCACCGACAGGGGTAGCGATGACACGGCAGTTCAACCTGAGCGGTTCCGTGCAGGACGGGACGGCGGTGCTGGCGGTCACCGGCAAGATCGGTCCGGAGGCGGCCGCGAAGCTCGGCCACGCCATCGTCGCAGCGGTCAGCGGACCGGCCGTATCACACGTAGTGGTCGATCTGGCCGCTGTGGACTCCATCGACGAGAGCGGGCTGGAGAGCCTCGTCTCGGGCGACCGCGCCGCAGTACTGCACGGCTGCACCTTGCGGATCGCCTCCCCCAGCCCAACGGTGATCAACGCCGCCATGGAGGGGTTGCGCGTCACGGAGGACCTCAGGGGGCACGTCAAGGACGCCGCGCTACGGCTCTTCCCGCGGGCTGATCAAACCGGGTAGCTCGTACCATCACCCGAGCCGGACCACCCGCCCCGCCCACACGCCCAGTAGGGCCTCGTCGTGGCTGATCGCGAGCACCCCGGCGCCGGTGCGCTCGGCGTGGTCGGTGACCACACGGACCAGCGTCGCGGTCGTGGACGCATCGACCATCGCGGTCATCTCGTCGCAGATCAGGTAGCGGGGCCGCAGCACGAGCGCGCGGGCCAGGCAGGCGCGTTGCAGCTGGCCGTCGCTGACCTCGTGCGGGCGCCGGTCGAGCAGCTCGGCGATGAGGTCGACGGTCGCAGCCAGTTCATCGACGAGCGGGCCGGCGTCGCGGCCGGTGGCCAGCAGCGGCTCGGCGATCACCTCGCGGAGCCGCAACCGCGGGTCGACGGCGAGGCGCGGTTGCTGGAACACCGGGGCGACTGCGGTGCGCTGCTCGCGTGGTGCGGCGTGGCGAAACCGCCGCACCGGCTCACCGTCGAGGCGGACCTCGCCGGCCCATGGCGCCAGGAGCAGCGCGAGCACCCGGGCGAGGGTCGACTTCCCGCATCCGCTGGGTCCCGCGAGCCCGACGACCTCGCCGGCTGGGATGTCGAGGTCGACGCCGTCGAGGACGGGCTGCCCGCTTCGGTATCCGCCGAGCTCGACGATGCGGCTGGCGTACATGACCGCGATGAGCGTCGCGGCGCGCCGGGCGGCGTCGAGGTCGTGGGTGATCATCAAGACTGCTCTCCCGTCGGCAGCGAGGGCGGCCAACCCGTCGACGGTGCGGTGCACCAACGGCCGGTCCAGTCCCGTGGTGGGCTCGTCGGCGAGCACCACGTCCGGGTCACCGGCCAGCGCGATCGCCATCGCCACGCGCTGCGCGGTCCCGCCGGAGAGCTCGTGCGGGTAGCGGCTGAGCATCACCGGCTCCAACCCGACCCGGTCCGCGAGCTCGTCGACCCTGTCGCCAGGGTCGCCGGGCAGCAGCGCGCGCACCGCCTCCGCGAGCTGGGCCCCCGCCGTCCGCACCGGGGTCAGGTGGCTGATCGCGGACTGCGGGACGAGCCCGATCCGGCGTCCCCGCACCCGGCCGGCGAGCACGGATTCCGGCACGTTGAGCAGGTCGAGCTCCGGGCCCGCCCCGCCGAGCACCGCGCGGCCGCGGACGTCGGCGTTGGCGGGTAACAGCCCCAGCAGGGCGGAGACGAGGACGGACTTACCGCACCCGCTCTCGCCCACCAGCGCCAGCAGCTGACCGGGTGCGAGGGTGAACGACCCGTCGGTGAGGGCCCGCACGACGGCCGCGGAGCGGCGGCGGCCGAGCCGGAACCTCACCGACAGCCGGTCGACGGCCAGTAGCGGGGTCACAGCGCCAGCTCCGAGCGGCGCCGGGGCACCAGCCGGTCCCGCCACACCGACGCCGCCGACCAGGCGGACCCGCGCGCGTCCGGCGGCACCGCGGCCGCGGGGGGTCCCGGCGCGACGG
>JBOHGT010000080.1:0-12725 GCA_050700385.1 Pseudonocardiaceae bacterium
CGCGATAGGTTCAGGTCGTGCTCGTTGTCTCGGAGAGAGGCTGATCGGCCTCGTGTTGGTCGTGAGTGTAGCCAGGCGCACGGTGGGTTCTGCCACCGGGCGACTCACATGCCCGTGGGCTGGAAGACATATGACCGAGGCCGATCCGAGGTCGCTGCAGCTGACCACGCTGCAGATCATTCCTCCTTGGCCAGGACGTCACACCCCGACGCCACATGGGGCCCCGGCCCGAGCGCCCGCCGCTGCCTGGCGGGCCGAGATCCGTCCCGGCTCGACCGGCGGTCGTAGGGATCGCGCCGGGCTCGCGACCGCATCAACTCTCGATCTGGAGGTAGATCATGAACACCCTCATCGGGGCGCCCGGCGCGCCCGCATGGCTGCATGAGGTGGCCACCGCGCGAACCCGCTACGAGGAACTCCTGGGCTGGCCGGTATCGATTGACGTCGAGCGGCGGCGGTTGATGGTGCCCGTCGGAACGGTGCTCGACGCGGTCACCATGCCCGCAGCCCTCGGCAGGACGGTGCTGGCCGAGCTGAGGATCGCGATACTGGCCGGACCGGTGACAGCAGACCCGGCTGGGCACTGGTGGACCTTCCTGATCCAGCCCGCCGCCGCAGCGGGGACCGACCTGCCAGCCGAGCTACGTCGACTGAAGGTCCGCCCGACCCCGCGCGGCGGGCACGCCATCGTCCCCATCCAGCTCGCCCACCACGGCGACGGCGGGTGGCGATGGGTGCAGCCACCGCGACCGCGTCAGTCGTTTGCCACCGCGGTCGGTGGTCCTGGGCGCCACCTGCCGCGTGGCCGCCGGGCTGGCCAGCAGCGGGCGCTGATGGCCTTCCTCGTCGCACCACCGTCGAGAGCCTCGGTTGTCGATCCGAGCCGGGTTGGCAGAGCCTGATGTGCAGCGTCGGACCGCTGACCATCGCGGGATGGCACACCGTCATCGCCACCGTGATGGTCGTGGTCTTCGCCGTGGGCTACGGCGAGCTACGCGCCCGCGACCTGTGGCTGACGGTGCTCACGGTCGTGGTGGCTATGCGCTGCCGCATGTACGGCGAGCCGGTGTTCAAGCGACTCCCAAACGGTCGAGTCCGCTTCACCTGGGGGATACCACAGCTGCTGGGGCACGCCCAGCGGCGGGCGGAACGGCTCGATCGCACTTACCGACGCACTGTCACAGTGAACGAACTGCTGGCGCGCGAGCAGACCTTGAAGGGCCAGCTCGCGGACGTTGGTGCGGCGGCTGACACTGCACCAGACAGCCCTACTCCTCGACCTTCTCGCCCTGCGGGCACACCACCAAGGTGGGAATGAACCAGCCTTCGCACACGAGTAAGCAGCCGTGAGCCAGGATCAATCACGGAGCCGATCGACCTGGCGGTCGAGGTCGTCCACTCGCTGCTGGGTCTCCCGCGCCTGCCGGTCGGCGGCCTCGTGGGAGCGGCGGGCGGCAGCCTTCTCGTCCGCGGCCTCCTCGGCGGCGCGCTCGGCGGCCTCCAGCTCGGTACGACGGTCCGTCACTGCCTGGTTGGCCTCGTCCTCGTTGCGCTCGGCCCGGGTGAGGGCATCCGCTGCCTGCTGCGCCGAGGCCTCGGCGTCGGAAGCCGCTCGGCGGGCGGAATCGAGGTCGCGCCGTAGGCGGTCGCGCTCCTGGCCATGCCGCCGTTGCTGCTGCGGCCTGCCGCTGTGCTGGTCAGCTTCGGGTTGGTCAGCTTCGGCGCGCTCCCGCCGCGGCTTCCGGGCACCACGATCGCCGTCGGCCTGCTGGCCGCCGTCGGGGATCCAGCTCCAGTCGTCGTTCGCGCCCGCCTGCAGGCTCGAGGTGAGTCGCCCGGCGGCGAGCAGCCGTGCGGCATCGGGGTTGCCCAGCGCCGCGGTGAAGGTGTCTTCCAGCTCGCGGCTGACCCCCTCGCTGACCCGATGACCTGCCGAGCGCCCGAGCTGGCGGGCTTTCCCGGCCAGCGCGGCAACCAGCTCGCGACGCTGCCCGGACAGCCGCCGCAGCGTCTCGCCATCGAGCTCGGAGTGGGCCTGGCGCAGGGCGTCGCCGAGCTCGACCAGGCCGTGGATCTCGTCCGGCTGCTGCCGGGCGAGCAGGTTGGCCAGCCACGCCGCCATCGACGGCTTGCGCAACCGGCCGATTTCGGCGGCCAGTTCACGGTCTCCCTCGGACCGCGCCTCGCGCACCCGCTCGTCGCGGGCGGCGATGAACTCGTCCCGGGGCAGGGCGTAGAGCTCATCGGTGACAATGTCGAGGTCCATGCCTCGGGGATACCGTATCGTTGACCGGCCCGCGAGCCACGGCCGTGAGTTCGGTAGGGCCGCGGGTCAGACGCACCTTGTGCGGCGAGCGTTCGAGCAACTCGACACCGAGCTCCCGCTCGAGCTGACGCACCGTCTTCGACACCGCCTGCTGGCCGACGTGGAGCTGTTCGGCGGCCCGCGTGAAACTCAGCTCCGTGGCCACGGCGACGAATGCCCGCAGTTGGCGGAGCTCAGGCACGGCCACCGGCCACGACCGATCGGCGTGACGGCACTTCCATAAGTTGTTTCACAAACTCATCCAGGGCCCGGACCATGGTGGTAACCAGGAAAGGATTATGTATGGCGAAGGTCGTGGTAGCCACCGCCTTCGGTGGTCCGCAGGTCCTGTCGACGGTCGAGGAGGCCGTACCGGACCCAGGGCCCGACGAGGTCACGATACGGGTCAGGGCTGCGGCGGTGAACCCTCTCGACTATCTGCGCTACAGCGGGATGTTCGGCGCCGACCCGAGCTGGCTGCCGATGCGCGTGGGCCAGGAGCTCGCGGGCGTGGTCACCGCCGCCGGCACCGACGCGGTGGGTCCCGCCGGTCCCGTTCAGGTGGGGGACGAGGTCATCGCCTACCCCGGGGACGTGGCGGGCGCTTACGCCGGCGAGGTCACGTGGCCGGCCCGTGGGGTGGTCCCGAAGCCCGCCGACCTCGGCTGGGAACCGGCCTCGGGCCTGCTGCTGGCCAGCGGTACGGCGGTGCACGCTCTGGTCGCCACCGGCCTCACCAGCAACGACGTCGTGTTGATCCACGGTGTCTCCGGCAGTGTGGGCATGATCGCGGCTCAACTCGCGATCCACCGCGGTGCCCGGGTGATCGGGACCGCGGGCGCCGCCCGACACGAGGTGCTCCGGCGGTACGGCGTCGAACCGGTGTCCTACGGGGACGGTCTGGCCGAGCGGGTCCGGGCGCAGGCGCCGGACGGGGTCGACGCCGCCATCGACGCAGTCGGCACGGACGAGGCGCTCGACACGTCGCTGGCAGTGGTGTCGGACCGTGAGCGCATCGCCACCATCGTTGCGTTCGAACGGGGCAACCAGGCAGGGATCAAGACGCTGGGTGCCGGGGGTGGAGCTACGGATCCGGGCACCGAGATTCGCGCCCAGGCCTGGTCCGAGCTCACCTCGTTGGCCGCCGAGGGCAAGCTCGAGGTCGTCGTGGCCCGGACGTTCGGTCTCGCCGAGGCCGCCGCGGCGAACGAGCTCGTGCTCGCCGGACACGCGGGGGGCAAAGTCGTCCTCCTGCCCTGAGCGACGGGCACCTCCGGCGCTACGCCCGGGCGTGGCAACGGTGCCGCAACCCGTCTAGGGCGGCGGCGCGACCGGGTTCGGTGAGCTGGTAGAGCCGCTCGGCCGCATCGTGCGGGTAGGTGAGCCAGCCCAGCACCTGACCTGGCCGCAGCCATTCCCACAGTGCGGTGCGCACGTCGAGCTCGTTGGGGTGGGCACCGTCGAGGTCGACGAAGCTCGGAGCGACCGCATCGTGCGCGGTGCTGGTCAACGCGTCTGTGGTGGCGGGTCTGTCAAGCAGGAGCGCAGCGGCGACCTCGGCGATATGTGCGGCGAACTCGTCGTAGTCGAACCAAGCGGCCGTGGCGGCGGCCCAGCGCCGGGCGGGGTCGTCGAGGGCCGCGCGGCCGGCGTCGGTGAGGTTGAGTTGGCGCCGGCGGATACGGGTCAGCCGGGCCCGGGTCGCGAGATCGCGGATCTCGCTGAGCTCGACGACGTGGTTTTCGCGGTGGACGGTGAAGGCCTCCAAGCCCCAGCCGAATCGTGCTGCGACGTCCTGGACCAGGTCCGGTGGGAGCCGGCCTGCGGTGGTGAGGGTGAGCCCGTCGCCGATGGCGTCGAGCAGGAACCGCAACGGTTCCACCGCATCGGCCTGATGGGTGGGCATGGCGAGACGGGGGAGGAGGGGTTGAAGGATCGCGCATCGGGCTGCCGTGCCTGCCTCGGCCCAGTGGGCAGCGCGTTCGGCGTGCACCACGTCGACTGGTGCTCGTCCGGCGAACACTGTGCACGGGGCGCGCAGCCAGGCCTCGATCAGGTTGCGCTGGGTGGTGCGCCAGTCCGGCCCGCTGGGCGTGAAATCGCCGGTGTCCAGGGCCGACTCCAGTATGCGGGCGGCTGCGTCGAAGGCCGTGGCCTCGTCGCAGCCCATGACCTTCCCCCAGGCGAGGGTGGGCGTGTCCGGTGGCTGCACGCCGCTGTCCTGCATGGCTCGGCTATAGGCGACGCGCCCGTACTCTGGTGAGCGCTTCCACCCGGCCAGCACGGAGGGGGTCTGCTCGCGCAGCGCCGCTGCGGCGCGGGGCCGGTCCGACGTCTCCAGCAGCCTCGCGCAGGCCGCAGCCACCTCCGCCAGTTCGTCACCCGGCACGGTCCACTCCCGCGGAGCGGTATACCAGGCCAACTCCTGGGCCTCGTTCTGGCTGACCGGGGCGGGGTCATGGTCTTCTGGGGACAACCAGCTGAGCACCCGCTCGTCCAGGTCTCGCGAGTCGGTCAACCTGTGTACTCCTCATCGAGCGTGGCGCAGCATGCGCCGCGCGGGCTATCCGGCCGAGCATGCGGGCGGGATGCTGCTGTACTACCTTCGCCCGCCGTCGAGATCGACGCTCGGCGCCATTATCCGCCCGCCATGGCCCCCACGATCTGAAACGGCTCGGCTCCTGTCGCGACCGCGTCGGGCAGTGGGGTGTCCGGCGGGTCGTGGGACAGGTCCTGTTCGCAGGCGAAGAACCGCACGAACGCGCGACGCTGCCCGGTGACGTGGTCGCGGATGGTGCCGCGCAGCATCGGGTAGCGGGCCTCGAGCGCGTCGAGGACCGAGCGCTGCGTGGCGTGCCCGTCGATGTGAAGTTCCACCGCGCCGTCGATGTGCGCGAGCGTCCGCAAATGCGCTGGGAGCTTGACGCGGATCATGGCGGTGCTCATGTCAGCGGTGCTCATGTCAGGGTCTGGACGTCGACGGACAGGACGGCCGGAAGGTCTCGGACGATGGGCGCCCAGCTGTCCCCGGCGTCGGCCGAGGCGTACACCTGCCCGCCGGTGGTGCCGAAGTACACCCCGCACGACTCGAGCGAGTCCACGGACATCGCGTCGCGCAGCACGTTGACGTAGCAGTCGCGTTGCGGCAGACCTTCGGTGAGCGGCTCCCACTCGTCCCCACCGGTCCGGCTGCGGTACACCCGCAGCTTCCCCTCCGGCGGGAAATGCTCCGAGTCGCTCTTGATCGGAACGACATAGATGGTGTCCGGCTCGTGGGCGTGCACGTCGATGGGGAACCCGAAGTCGGTCGGCAAGTCACCGCTGACTTCCCGCCACGACTCGCCGGCGTCGTCGCTGCGCATGACGTCCCAGTGCTTTTGCATGAACAGCACGTCCGGGCGCGACGGGTGCATCGCGATGCGGTGCACGCAGTGGCCGACCTCGGCGTCGGCATCGGGGATGCCCTCGGAGCGCAGGCCGCGGTTTGCGGGCCGCCACGTCTTGCCGGCATCGTCGGTCCGGAACACCCCCGCAGCCGAGATGGCCACGAACATCCGCCCCGGGTCACGCGGATCCTGCACGATGGTGTGCAGGCACATCCCGCCGGCACCTGGCTGCCAGGACGGCGCCGAATCGTGGCCACGCAGCCCGGGCAGCTCCTGCCAGGTCTGCCCGCCGTCGACCGAGCGGAACAAGGCGGCGTCCTCGACCCCGGCGTAGACGGTGTCCGGATCGGTCAGCGAAGGCTCGAGATGCCAGACCCGAGCGAACTCCCAAGGGTGCGGCGTGCCGTCATACCACTGGTGAGTGCCGGGCACGCCGTCGTAGCCGAACTCGTTACCCACCGGCTCCCACGTCTTGCCACCGTCGTCGGAGCGCTGGATCAGCTGCCCGAACCAGCCACCCGACTGCGACGCATACAGCCGAGCCGGGTCGGCGGGAGATCCCGTGAGGTGGTAGATCTCCCACCCCCCGAAGTGGGGCCCACTGACATCCCACCGCTCCCGCTTCCCATCCGACGTCAGCACGAACCCGCCCTTGCGCGTTCCCACCAGTACCCGTACCCCGCTCATCCGAACTCCTTTCCGAACCTCGACCCGCTCACGACACGCCTCACCCTCGTCCGGCGACCCGCCGACCGTCACCATCACGAGTATGACGATCGCCGGGGCGGAAACTCATCGCTCGCCCGTCGACGCCCACGGTCGACGAGCGTCGCCGTAGGATGCCATCATGCCCGTCAGCCCTGACGCCGTCGCCAGCAGCGAGATCCACCCCGAGGATCTGGAGCAGCACCGCCGCGAACTCACCGGCTACTGCTACCGGATGCTCGGCTCGGTCTTCGATGCCGATGACGCCGTGCAGGAGACGATGGTGCGGGCGTGGCGGGGCATTGACGGCTTCGAGGGCCGGGCGCGGCCGATGGATCTGGGGCCGTCCTCGACTGCGGATGGGTCCCTGGGCCCGATGCTGCCCGAGCACGCCTGGGTGCAGCCCGTCCCCGACGCCCGCGTCCTGCCCGGCGACGGCGACCCGGCCGAGCTGGCGGTGTCGAGGGAGAGCATCCGCCTGGCGTTCGTCGCCGCGTTGCAGCATCTGCCGGCTCGGCAGCGGTGCTGATCCTGCGCGAGGTGCTGCGCTGGCACGCGAGCGAGGTGGCCGAGCTGCTGGAGACCAGCGTGGCGTCGGTCAACAGCGCGCTGCAGCGTGCCCGGGCAACCCTCGCGGGCCGTGATGGCAACGCCTCGAAGTCGCACGAGGTGGCTGCCGGCCAGCAGGCGCTGCTCGCCAGCTACGTCGATGCCTTCGAGCGTTACGACATCAACTCGCTCGTCTCGCTGCTGCACGACGACGCCGTCATGTCGATGCCGCCTTACGACTTCTGGCTGCGCGGGCCGGTCGAGATGGGCCGGTGGTTCCTCGGCCAGGGCATTGGATGCCGTGGCTCGCGCCTGGTGGCCACCGCGGCCAACGGGTGCGCCGCGTTCGGCTCCTACCGCCCCGACGGGCAGGGTGGCCACCAGCCGTTCGCGATCCAGGTCCTCGAGGTCTCAGGCGAGCGGATCGTCGGGCATCACAACTTCCTCGACACCGACCTGTTCGCCGCCTTCGGCCTGCCCGCCCGCCTGGGGCGGTAGGCCGGCGCTCCCGCGTTGCGAACGGCACCACCGGTGAGTCTGGGCGGGCACGAGGATGCAATCCACCATTAACAGGTCTGTGCTCACGGGGCTCAACCTGCGAATTGAATGTGGTTGGAGATCGGGCCTTTGCGCAGTCGGTATCAGGGAAGGTGGGTGGCCGAGCGTCTCACAACCGATACTGTCAGCCACGTGCCCGACGGTGTTGGTCTGACGCGGACCACCGCAGGGGTGGACCTGCACCGTGCTGATGACGAGCCGGTCGCTCAGGGCGAGGAGCGGCCCGCCCGCCGGCTCACCGGTCCGGTCGCCGCCGGGGTTACCGTGGTCAGCGCACTCGTCGCGGTGTTCACGATCTACCAGGTGTTCTGGCCGCTGGCGCAGGGGAACCAGTTCTCGCTCATCCTGTTCCTGGCTTCGACGCTGCCACTGGTGTTCCTGTGCTACCGCTCGGGCATCCGGCTCCGTCGGCGGGGGCTGTCGCGCGGCCCGAAGCTGGACCGCGACAAGCCTGGCGGCGATGACCCGGGCGTCGCGGACTATCTGCTGGCGGCGCTGGCCTTCGCAGTGTGCCTGTATCCGGTGCTCCCGGTGCCCCTCGGCGCCGGCGGTGGCGGGTTCGACGCGTTCTTGGACCGTCAGGGCGTCCTCGCCGTGCCGGACGTGCTGGCTGGCGCGGTGTTGCTGCTGCTCGTGCTGGAGGCCTGCCGGCGGACCACCGGCTGGGTGCTGCCCGCGGTCTGCCTGCTGTTCTTGGCCTACGCCTACTACGGCGGCCTGCTGGCGCAGAACTGGTCGATCGCGCATCAGGGCCTGAACGTCGACGAGATCGTCAACGCGCTGTACAACGACGCATCCGGCTTCTACGGGGTGCCGCTGGACGTGGCGGCGAGCTACATCGTGCTGTTCGCGATCTACGCTGCCGTGCTGGATCTCTCCGGCGCCGGCCGGTTCTTCATCGAACTGTCGCTGGCCGCATTCGGCCGCTCCCGGACCGCGCCGGGCCGAACCGTGGCGCTGTCCGGGTTCCTGCTCGGCACGGTGTCCGGCTCGGGCACGGCGACCACGGTCAGCCTCGGTTCGGTGACCTGGCCGATCCTGCGCCGGGCAGGCTACCCGGCCGAGCACGCGGGCGGGATGCTGGCTGCGGCGGGCATCGGCGCGATCCTCTCGCCCCCCACGCTCGGCGCCGCGGCCTTCATCATCGCCGAGTACCTGCAGGTGTCCTACCTGCAGGTACTGCTGTGGGCGATCATCCCGACGCTGCTGTACTACCTCGGCATCCTGCTCGCCGTCGAGATCGACGCCCGGCGGCTGGGAGCCACCGCGGTCGAGGTCGCCACCGCGTCGCCGTGGCGGCTGCTCGGCCGCTTCGGCTACCACTTCATCTCGCTGGTCGTGATCGTGGTGTTCCTTGCGCTGGGCATCCCGCCGTTCACTGCGGTGGTCTATGCCTGCGGGGTGCAGCTGGTGCTGTCCTTCCTGGACCGCCGCCACGCGCTCACCCCTCGGCGGCTCTACGTCGCGCTGGCCACCGGCGTGCGCACTGTGCTGCCGGTCGTCGCGGTCTGCGCGGCCGCCGGGATCATCACCTCGACCATCGCCAAGACGGGTCTCGGGCTGCAGCTTTCCTCGATCCTGGTCGGCACCGCCCGCGCGATCACCGACCACCCGACCGGCATGCTGATCGCCACGGCGGTACTTGCCGCGGTGGCCGTCACCCTGCTCGGGCTGGCGGTGCCGGTGACCGCATCGTTCATCATCGCCTGGGTGATCATCGGCCCGGCGCTGCAGAACCTCGGGGTCGCCCTGCCCGAGGCGGCGATGTTCCTGTTCTACTTCGCGGTACTCTCCGAGGTCACCCCGCCCACCGCGCTGGCCGCCGTCGCGGCGTCGGCGATCACCGGGGGCCGGGTGCTGGCCACCATGGGGCAGGCCGCCAAGTACGCGCTGCCCGCCTTCCTGGTGCCGTTCGCCTTCGTGCTCACCGGAAACGGCGCCGCGCTGCTCACTCTCGGCTCGCCAGGGACGATCCTCTGGACCACCGCGATGTCGGCGCTCGCGGTCGCCGCGCTGGCGGTGGCCACCGGTGGCTGGTTACTCCGCCGGGCCGGCTGGGCCGAGCGTGGCCTGTGCTTGCTCGCCGCGCTGTTGCTGCTCTACTTGGAGCCGGCTGCGATCGCCGCCGGAGCTACTCTGCTGGCCGTCGCCGTCGTGATCCATCTGTTGACCAGCCGAACGCCCCTCGCACCTGGGGAGAACCGATGACGTTTCGCCGATCGTCCCTGGCGTTGCTCGCCACCGCGCTGGCGGTGACCAGCCTGGTGGCCTGCGGTGGTCGCCAGCAGACCGCCACCCCGGCTCCAGGAGGTGCCGGCTGCGAGATCACCGCGGACCGCCGGATCGCCGTCGCCACCGGCAACACCGGCGGCGTCTACTACGTCCTGGGCGGTGCGTTCGCCGAAGCGGTGAGCGCTGCCACCGGCGGCAAGCTCAAGGCCACCGCCGCCGAGACCGGCGCCTCGGTGCAGAACATCCAGCAGGTCGTCGCGGGCAACTACCAGGTGGCGTTCTCGCTGGCCGACACCGCCTCCGACGCCGTCAACGGGACCGGCTCCTTCGCAGGCAGCCCGCAGCCGATCAGGGCGCTGGCCCGGCTCTACCCCAACTTCAGCCAGGTCGTGGTCCGCGCCGACGCCGGTATCAGCACGCTCGCGGATCTGCGCGGCAAGCGGGTGTCCACCGGGTCACCGAAGTCCGGTACCGAGGTGATCGCCAGCCGGATGCTGCGCGCCGCCGGGCTGAATCCGGCAACGGATCTGGCTGCTCAGCGGCTCGACATCGGTACCAGTGTGGACGGGATGAAGGACGGCACGGTCGACGCCATGTTCTTCTCCGGCGGGCTGCCGACCCCGAACATCACCGACCTGTTCACCAGCCTCGGAGACCAGGTGCGGTTGCTCGACACCTCTGCCGTGCTGAACCCGCTGCAGGAGATCAACCCAGTCTACGACGTCGCCACCATCCCCGCCTCGACCTACCCAGGCGCCACCGACACCCCGACCATCGTGGTGCCGAACCTGCTGGTCGTGCCGGAGAACCTGGACCAGGCGACCGCATGCGTGCTGACCAAGACCCTGTTCGAGCGCAAGGCGGATCTGGTGACGGTCAACCCGGCCGCCGAGGACATCACCTTGCAGCAGGCCCGCCAGACCGACCCAGTCCCCCTGCATCCCGGCGCCAAACAAGCGCTCGACACGCTCGGCGCGCCTTAACTGGCTCGGCGGGATCATTGGGGAGGAAGTGTCGTAGACACCTCGCGCGAGGAGTCTCGACTGGTTCCGATATGGGACTAGACTGGTCCCATGGCTGAGCTCCACGTGCGCAACCTGCCCCCGGAAGTCCACATGTGGCTGCGGCAGCGGGCAGCAGCCGAGGGACGGTCGATGTCCGCCGAAGCCGTCGCGATTCTGCGGGCTGCGCTGCAGAGCGCGCAGTCCGGAGCCGGACGCAGCCAGGCGATCGACCGGCTGCGAGCGATCCGGCGACGAGCGCGTGTCGGTGCGGATGCCCGCCTCGCCGAGGAGTTGGTCCGTGAGGACCGGGAGCGGTCCGGTTGAGCCGGTCGCTGGTCGTTGACGCCTCGGTAGCGTTGAAGTGGGTGGTCACCGAACCCGGCAGCGAGGAAGCAGCCGCGTTGCTCGACGACATGATGGCCGGCGCGGTGGCACTGTTGGCGCCGGAGCACTTGGTCGGGGAGGTGGCCAATGGGCTGCGCAAGAGAGTCGCTCAGAACGTGCTGGCCGTCGAGGACGCCGGTACGGCTCTCGAGGCGATCTCGCATCTCGAGCTGACCTTCGTGGGCGGGATCGGGCGGTGGTTCCGATCTCTCGCGACCGCTCTCGACTGGGGGATCACCACCTACGATGCGCTGTACGTGCTGCTGGCGAAGGACTTCGGCGCCGAACTCGTGACCGCAGACGAGCGGCTCTGCACCGCAGCGACGGGCGTGCCCATCCGCCTACTCGGTCACTGAGCAGCGCGTCGGCAGGTGGTACCTGCTCATCGGGTGGTGCCCGGAATTCCGGGACGGCGTAGTCCACCACGCCTGGTGCGCCCCGCGTTTTCCGGACAGCTGCCTGGTGCCTATTTCAGGTTTCATACCTGATACCCTGATAACGCTCCGCCGAGTGAATCGAGGGGGTGCTGGGATGCTGCCGACCTGAACTTTTCTGCAGCTGTGTCTGCACGGCCTACTGTTGATCCTCGGTTCGACGTGGAGGTGTGACGATGTTGCTGAGGCCGTACTCGTCATCGACATCCCGGAGGTTGAGCGTGATGTCGAGGCTGTCGGGCTCGGCGAGGATGGGTTCGAAGCCGTCGAAGTCGACGTAGACCCATGGTGAGCCCCCGTCATCGATGATCGGATCCGTCAGGTCGTAGGTTTCGCCGGTGCCGGGGTCGGTCCATGTGGCCGGCAATTCGGAGGCGAACCTGGTGGGCACGTCCATCCCGATCTCGCGGTGGGCGTCCAGACTCCACACCCGCAGCATGGCGTCCGCGTCGCCCGCGAGAACGGTCGGCCGACCGTCCAACTGGCCCAGGGCAACCGACCTGATTCCCATGGCGATGCGGCCTTCGGTCAGCGGCGGGCCGATCTGCTGACGGCTTCCCAGGTCCCACAGCCGGGTCGTCTCGTCGTCGCCGCCGCTGATGGCGACGGGGCGCCCGTCGAGGATGCCGTACGCGACCGCCTCGACACGGTCGCCATGGGCGGTGAAGGGTGCGCCGAGCTGCTTGTGCTCACGCAGGTCCCAGACTCTCATGGTCTTGTCGCGGCTACCGCTGAGAGCGATGGGCCGGCCGTCCAGGGTGCCGAAGGCCACCGCCCAGATGTGGTCCTGGTGGCCTTGAAGTACACCGATCGGCCGGTGGCGTTCCAGATCCCAGATGCGGACCGTGTTGTCCTCGCTGCCGCTGATCGCCACCAGACGCCCGTCCATAGTGCCAAAAGCGACCGCTCTGATGACGGACTCGTGACCGGTGAGTAGCTAACTCGAAAATCAAGTCGGGGACGGGCAGGCTCGTGTCTCCGGCGACCGCAGCGGTCCGGGCTGTCTCGTCGGGCTCAGTTCGGGTTGATCCGTCTTCAGTCAGGCTGCTGCGGGTGCGAGGGTGACCTTCTTGCCGGTGAGGTGTTCGAGTTGGCGAACGAGGTCGCGTGCCCGACGCCGCGTGTTGACCTTCGTTTGGTAGTGGTCGGTCCCCAGGTCTTGATAGCG
>JBOHGT010000081.1:0-14827 GCA_050700385.1 Pseudonocardiaceae bacterium
CCGCGCGCACCATCGCCCAGCGGACGGACGTCCACGTCGGGGCCGTGCTGGAATTGGTGTCGGTCGCGGCCGCGCGAGATGGAACAGTGGGCAGCGTGTCACGGATCAGGGAGCTGCGGCCGGCGCACCACTGGCGCCAGCGTGATCACGCCGATCAGGTCGAGGCAGTCCCGGGCGACGTGGTCGAGCTTGTCGCCCGAATCACCCGCCGCGACGTGTCTCCGGCCACGCTGGAGCTGCTCGCGGCCCGGGTGGACCGGCTGTGCCGCGACTACCCGGTGCGCCCGGCGGGTGAGCTGCTGACCGAGGCGCGCGGCTGGCTGGACCGCACCCGGGGCTTGACCGAGCAGCGCACCTCGCTGCACGGACACCGCGAGCTGCTGGTCTCGGCCGGGTGGCTGTCGGCGCTGGTCGCCTGCCTGCACTACGACCAGGGCCACGGCGCCGGGGCCGGCACCTGGCGGAAGGCCACCGCCCAACTCGGCGCCGAGTCCGGACACGCCGAGATCACCGGCTGGGCTCACGAGATCGCCGCGTGGATGGCGCTGACCTCCGGCCACCCGGCCGAGGCGGCCGCCCATGCCCGCGCCGGGCAACGCGTCGACGCCACGTCGTGCGTCGCGGTGCAGCTCGCCGCGCAGGAGGCGCGGGCCGCGGCCAGGCTCGGCGACTGGCCCGCCGCGGAAGACGCGATGGCCCGCAGCCGCCGGATGCTGGACCGGCTGCCTGCCCCGGCGCACCCCGATCACCACTTCGTGGTCGATCCGGACAAGGCCGACTTCTACGCCGTGGACGTCTACCGGCAGCTGCACGCCGACGGCGACGCCGAGGAGTACGCCGGCCGGGTGCTGGACTACAGCCAGTGGCCCGACGGCACGATCCGCTCGCCGATGCGCCGCTCCGAGGCGCTGCTCACCCTGGGCACCATGGCCGCCCGGCGCGGCGACCTGGACGCTGCCGTGGACTACGGGCTGGCCGGGCTCGGTGACCCGCGCAAGTGCAAGCCCTCGCTACTCACCGTGGCCGCCGACCTCGACGCCACGCTCGACGGCCACCGGGACGAGCCGGTCGTGGCTCCCTGGCGCGACACGCTCGCGCAGGTGCGCCGCGCACCGCTGACGCTGGAGGGGTGACTGCGAGCCGCGCCAGCATCGACTGGTGCACTGCTCAAGACAACCGCAGGGTGCGGGAGGCGAGCAGGCCTGCGCCGGCAGCCCATGCCAGCAGCACGGCCAGTGCGCCCCACGGCGCCGAACCGCCGACCAGCGCCGAGTGCAGCCCCTCGGCCAGCGCGCCCGAGGGCAGCGCCGCGGCGACCATGCCGACCGGACCAGGGAGGGTGTCCACCGAGATCACGATGCCGCCCGCGACCAGCAGTGCCAGCCACACGGTGTTCGCCAGCGCGAGCACCACCTCGGCGCGCAGCGCACCGCCGAGCAGCACGCCCAACGCGCCGAACGCCGCGGTGCCCGCCACCACCAGCAAGACCGACGGCCCGAGGCCGGCCGGCTCCGGGTGCCATCCCAGCGCGGTCGCGACCGCGCCCAGCAGGGCGAGCTGGACGACCACCACCCCGACCACGGCCAGCATCCGTCCGGCGACCAGCGACCATCGGGGCAGCGCGGTGGCCGCGAGCCGCTTGAGCACGCCGTAGCGGCGGTCGAAGCCCAGCGCGATGGCCTGACCGGTGAACGCGGTGGACATCACGGCGAGCGCGAGGATCCGCGGCGTGACGTTGTCCACCCGGGGTTCGGCGAGCGGCAGCACGTCGAGCAGGGTCATCCCGATCAGCAGGCCGAGCGGGATGAGCATCGTGAGCAGCAGCTGCTCGCCGTTGCGCAGGGTGAGCGTGAACTCGGTTCGGGCCTGGGTCAGCAGCATCCGCGGCAGAGACCCCCGACCGGGGGCGGGGGTGAAGGTTCCTGGCGCGAAGCGGGGCGCGGTCACGAGCGCAGCTCCCGGCCGGTGAGCTCGAGGAAGACGTCCTCGAGGCTGCGGCGCGCGATCCGCAGGTCGTGGGCGAGCACGCCCTGCTGCGCGCACCACGCGGTGACAGTGGCGACCACCTGCGGATCGATCCCGCCCTGTACGAGGTACGACCCGGGCAGCGGCTCGCTGGCCCGGCAGTGCTCGGGCAGCGCATCGGACAGCGTGCCGAGGTCCATTCCCGCGCGGCCGCCGAATCGCAGCTGGTCCTGCGCCCCGGTGGTGGTGAGCTCGGCCGGGCTGCCCTGGGCGACCACCCGGCCGCGGTCGACGATCACCACGTGGTCGGCCAGCGCCTCGGCCTCCGCCATGAGGTGGGTGGTGAACAGCACGCTCACGCCGTCGGCCCGCAGCGCCCCGACGAGGTCCCAGACAAGCCGGCGGGCCTGCGGGTCCATCCCGGCGGTGGGCTCGTCGAGGAACAGCAGCTCGGGACGCCCGACGAGCGCGCAGGCCAGCGCGAGACGCTGCTGCTGCCCACCGGACAGCCGCTTGTAGGGTACCCGCGCGACTCCGGTGAGACCCAGCACGTCGAGCAGCCACCCCGGGTCCAGCGGCCGCGCCGCACACGCGGCGACCAGCGCCAGCATCTCCCCGGCCCGCACTCCCGGGTAGGCACCACCGCCTTGCGGCATCACCCCGACCCGGGGACGCAGCGCGGTGGAGTCTCTCTCCGGGTCGAGCCCGAGCACCCGCACGGTCCCCGAGTCCGGGCGCAGGAATCCCTCGCACACCTCGACGGTGGTCGTCTTCCCGGCGCCGTTGGGGCCGAGCAGGGCGAGCACCGAGCCGGCCGTCAGTCGCAGATCCAGCCCGTCGACGGCGCGCACCGCCCCGAACGTCCGGACCAGGCCGTGGACCTCCACGGCGGCGCGGTCGGCGGGCACGCTCACACCCGCAGAGCCTATGGGTTGGTCACCGACGGCCGGGCCGCGACCGCCTCGCGGTGGAACGCCGGTAGGCCGAGGACCACGGTCGCGGACGGCGTCCGGCCGCGGACCACCAGCAGCGGCACGACGAGTGCCAGCAGCGCCGCCCCGATCGCCGACGGGATCACCCAGGCGCGGAACAGGAAGTCGGCGCCGGTGGGTGCCACGACGACGGCCAGGACCGTGGAGGCGACGGTGGCGGTGATCCGGTAGCGCCGGGGGGTGGCCGCGGCGGCCAGCGGGATCGCCGCCCACAGCAGGTACCAGGGATGTACGACCGGCCCGAGCAGGACCACCGCGCCCAGCCCGACGCCCAGCCCGACGATCGGGTCCACCCGCCCGCGCCAGCACCGCCAGAGCATCGCGGCGCAGACCGCGGCGGCGACCGCCAGCCCGAAGCCGCGGGTGAGCCTCAGCACCGAGGTGGTGTGGTCACCCAGCCCGAGCCACATACCGACCTGGCCCCCCAGCAGGCCGAGGTCGGAGCTGGCCGACATCCAGCTACGGATGAGGCCGGGGATGCTCAGGGTGCCCAGCCAGCCGAAGCCCAGGCCGCTGCCCACACTGATCACGACGACGACCGTCCCCGCGACGGAGCCGAGAAGCGCGCCCGCTCGCAGCAGGTCCCGCATCCGGCCGCCCCACCGGCGAGCCAGCCACACGCCGAGGAAGCCCAGCGCCAGCGCCGCGGGCAGTTTGACCATCGCGGCCGCGCCGATCAGCGTCGTGCCGCCCACCAGTGCCGGGCCCACTGCTGGACTTCGCAGCGCGAACTCGAGCCCCACCAGCATCAGCCCGATCATCAGCGACTCGTTGTGCACCCCGCTGACCAGGTGGAAGAGCACCAGCGGGTTGACCGCGCCGAGCCAGAGCGCGAACACCGGCGACACCCCGACCCGCCTGGCCAGCCGCGGCAGTGCCCAGACGATCATCGCCAGGCCCACCATCGCCAGCACGCGGTACAGCACGGCGCCGAGGACCACGTCGTCCCCGGACAGCCAGGTGATCGGGCGGCTCAGGGTGAGGAACAGCGGACCGTAGGGCGCCGGAGTGTTCCGCCAGATCGTGGGGATGCCGCGGACCAGGGGGTGGTCGACGCCGAACGCGTCGGCCGGGCCGAGCGTGTAGGGGTCGAAGCCCCGGTCGGCCTCCGCGGTCTGCGCCAGGTAGCTGTACACGTCGCGGCTGAACATCGGTGGTGCCAGCAGCAGCGGTACCGTCCACATCACGAGCGTGCGGTCCAGCTGCGCCCGACTCGGCAGGCGCAGCCGGCCGGGGGCGGCGAGCGCGCCGAGCCACAGCCAGGCCAGCACCACCATGAAGACGCCGGTGTAGACGATCGCCATGGATGCCGTGGGCATCCGCGTGAACAGGCCCACGACCGGGCGGCCGACGACGGGGTTGTCCAGCACCGGCGCGGTGCCGGCTCCCAGCGCGCCGGCACCCATGAGCAGCGCACCGACCGTGCCGAACCGGCGGACCAGGTCGAGCTGGCGGGTCTCCCGTGCGTCCAGCGGGCACCGCCGCGCCGGGGGGGAGACGTCCGGCGGGGGAGCCGCGCTCGTCGCCGGACCTGCCACCACGAGCATGAGGGTAGGGGGCAGGAGGGTAGCGAGGCCCGATCGGGTGACCAGTCCATCCGGACCCGGGTGGACGTCAGCCGGGGAAATACGTAACATCAATGTTGTGAAAAAGCTCGGGTCGACCGTTCACCCGGAGGCGCAGCCGTCTCCGGGCGGCGACGGGCGTACCCGGGAGGCGGTCGCCAGGATGCTGCTCGAGCAGGGTCCGATCTCGGCAGCCGAGATCGCCGAGTCGCTGGGGCTCAGTGCCGCGGCGGTCCGGCGGCACCTCGACACCCTGCTCGCCGAGGGGCAGGCCAGCACCCGTTCGGCGCCCCGCCGCGGACCCCGCGGCCGGGGACGGCCTGCGAAGTTGTTCCTGCTCACCGGCGTGGGCCGGGCCCGGTTCGGGCATGCCTATGACGACCTGGCCGTGGCGGCGCTGCGGTTCGTCGCCGAACACGGCGGGGAGGAGGCGGTGCGCTCGTTCGCCGAGCAGCGGGTCACCGAAATGATCGACCGGCACCGCGCGGCGGTGACGGCGCTGCCCGACCCGGCGGGGCGGGCAGCTGCCCTGGCCGACGTGCTGAGTACGCAGGGTTACGCTGCGTCCGCGCAGCACGTCAGGTCCGGCGCCCAGCTCTGCCAGCACCACTGCCCGGTCGCGCATGTGGCCGCGGAGTTCCCGCAGCTGTGCGAGGCCGAGACCGCGGCGTTCGCCGAGGTGCTCGGCATCCACGTGCAGCGGCTGGCGACCATCGCCCGCGGTGACGCGGTCTGCACCACGCACGTTCCGGCCGAAGGACGGACCAAAGACTCGAGTCCGTCCGAAGGACGGACCAAGGACTCGAGTCCGTCCGAAGGACGGACGACCGATCCCACCACCGAACCGGATGGAGGCGTCTCGGCATGACGACTGCCCCCGAGCAGCACGCCCCGGCGACCCCGCTGACCCAGACCCCGCTGCCCCAGGCCCCGCTGACCCAGGAGGAGACGCTCTCCTCGCTGGGCCGCTACGAGTACGGCTGGGCCGACTCGGACCTCGCAGGCGCCGCGGCGCAGCGCGGGTTGTCCGAGGCCGTCGTGCGCGACATCTCGGACAAGAAGAACGAGCCGGAATGGATGCTGGAGAACCGCCTCAAGGCGCTGCGGCTGTTCCGCAAGAAGCCCATGCCGCACTGGGGCGCCGACCTTTCGGGCATCGACTTCGAGAACATCAAGTACTTCGTCCGGTCGACCGAGAAGCAGGCGGCCACCTGGGACGATCTGCCGGCCGACATCAAGAACACCTACGACAAGCTGGGCATCCCGGAGGCGGAGAAGCAGCGGCTCGTCTCCGGCGTCGCCGCGCAGTACGAGTCCGAGGTCGTCTACCACAAGATCCGGGAGGATCTGGAGGAGCAGGGTGTCCAGTTCCTGGACACCGATACCGCGTTGCGCGAGCACCCCGAGACCTTCGGGGAGTACTTCGGCACGGTGATCCCCGCGGGTGACAACAAGTTCGCCTCGCTGAACACCGCGGTGTGGTCGGGCGGCTCGTTCATCTACGTGCCCAAGGGTGTGCACGTCGACATCCCGCTGCAGGCCTACTTCCGGATCAACACCGAGAACATGGGCCAGTTCGAGCGGACCCTGATCGTCGTCGACGAGGACGCCTACGTGCACTACGTCGAGGGCTGCACCGCGCCGATCTACGATTCGGACTCACTGCACTCGGCCGTCGTGGAGATCGTGGTCAAGAAGGGCGGCCGCTGCCGCTACACCACGATCCAGAACTGGTCGAACAACGTCTACAACCTGGTCACCAAGCGCGCCGTGGCGCACGAGGGCGCGACCATGGAGTGGGTCGACGGCAACCTCGGCTCCAAGGTCACCATGAAGTACCCCGCGGTCTGGATGACCGGCGAGCACGCCAAGGGCGAGGTGCTCTCCGTCGCCTTCGCAGGCGAGGGTCAGCATCAGGATGCCGGGGCGAAGATGGTGCACGCCGCACCGCATACGTCGAGCACGATCGTGTCGAAGTCGGTCGCGCGTGGCGGTGGCCGGACCTCCTACCGCGGTCTGGTTCAGGTCAACGAGGGCAGCCACCAGTCCCGCTCGACGGTGAAGTGCGACGCGCTGCTGGTCGACCAGATCAGCCGGTCCGACACCTACCCCTACGTCGACATCCGCGAGGACGACGTGTCGATGGGGCACGAGGCCACCGTGTCCAAGGTGAGCGACGACCAGCTCTTCTACCTGATGAGCCGCGGGCTGACCGAGGACGAGGCGATGGCGATGATCGTGCGCGGGTTCATCGAGCCGATCGCCCGCGAGCTGCCCATGGAGTACGCACTGGAACTCAACCGCCTGATCGAACTGCAGATGGAAGGAGCCGTCGGCTGAGATGACGGCAGCATCCACTCAGCCGGCCGGTCCCGGCCTGGTTGCGCACTCGCACGGCGGCGACGTCCCCACAGTCTCCCGCGGGCACCGCTTCACCGCCTACGACGTCGAGGCCTTCGAGGTCCCCGGCGGCCGGGAGGAGGACTGGCGGTTCACCCCGCTGCGCCGGCTGCGCGGCCTGCACAAGGGCGCTGCGGCCACCGGCACCGCCGAGGTGTCGGTGGCCGCCCCGCACGAGGTGACCGTGGAGACCGTCGGACCTGACGACGCCCGGCTCGGTGACGGCGGCGTGCCCGCCGACCGGGTAGCTGCGCAGGCCTGGTCGGCGGCCACCGAGGCCACCGTGCTCACGGTGCCCGCCGAGCAGCGCCTCGACGGCCCGGTCACCGTCACGGTCACCGGGCCCGGCGAGGGCGAGCTGGCCTACGGGCACCTGCAGCTGCGGCTAGCGGCCTTCGCCGAGGCCGTCGTGGTGATCGACCACCGCGGCTCGGGGACGTATGCGGAGAACATCGAGTTCGTCCTCGCCGACGCCGCCCGGCTCACGGTCGTCGGGGTGCAGGACTGGGCCGACGACGCGGTGCACGTCGCCGCGCTGCATGCCCGGCTGGGCCGCGACGCCGTGCTGCGCGCGATCTCGGTGAGTCTTGGTGGGAACCTGGTGCGTCAGGCCCCTACCGTGACCTTCACCCAGCCCGGCGGGGACGCCGAGCTGCTCGGGCTGTACTTCGCCGACGACGGCCAGCATCTCGAACACCGGCTGCTGGTCGACCACGCGGTGCCGCACTGCAAGTCCAACGTGGCCTACAAGGGCGCGCTGCAGGGGCAGGACGCGCACACCGTGTGGATCGGTGACGTGCTCATCCGGGCCGCAGCCGAGGGCACCGAGACCTTCGAGCTGAACCGCAACCTGCTGCTCACCGACGGCGCCCGTGCCGACTCCGTGCCCAACCTGGAGATCGAGACCGGCGAGATCGCCGGCGCCGGGCACGCCAGCGCCACCGGCCGCTTCGACGATGAGCAGCTGTTCTACCTTCGCTCGCGGGGCATTCCGGAGAAGGCGGCCCGCCGGCTGGTGGTCCGTGGCTTCTTCGGCGAGATCCTGCAGCGGATCACGGTCCCGGCGGTACGGGAGCGGCTGGAGGCCGCGATCGAGGCCGAGCTCGAGGCGGTGGGCACCTGATGGCGCTGACGAGGGTGTGCGCGCTGGCCGACCTCGACGACCGCAAGCCGGCCGGGTTCGAGGTGGACGGTGAGCCGGTGGTGCTGGTCCGCGTGGACGACGTCGTGCACGCGCTGGCCGACGTCTGCTCGCACGCCGAGATCGCGCTCTCCGAGGGCGAGGTCACCCGCCAGGGCCTGGAGTGCTGGCTGCACGGCTCCTGCTTCGACCTGCGCACCGGCAAGCCGTCGTCGCCGCCGGCCACCCAACCGGTCGATGTCTACCCCGTGACGATCGAGAACGGCGACGTCTACGTCGACGCCGTCAACTGACCCGTGATACGGAGAACGAAGAGCTGATGGCCACCCTGGAGATCAAGGACCTGTTCGTGTCCGTCACCACCGACGAGGCACCGAAGGAGATCCTGCGCGGCGTCGACCTGACCGTTCGGGCGGGCGAGACGCACGCGATGATGGGCCCGAACGGGTCCGGCAAGTCGACGCTGGCCTACTCCATCGCCGGGCATCCCAAGTACCAGGTCACCTCCGGTCAGGTGCTGCTCGATGGCGCGGACGTGCTCGCGATGAGCATCGACGAGCGCGCCCGCGCGGGGCTGTTCCTCGCGATGCAGTACCCCGTCGAGGTGCCGGGCGTGTCGATGTCGAACTTCCTGCGCAGCGCGGTCACCGCGGTGCGCGGCGATGCGCCGAAGCTGCGGCACTGGGTCAAGGAGGTCAAGACCGCGATGACCGACCTGGACATCGACCCCTCCTTCGCCGAGCGCAGCGTGAACGAGGGATTCTCGGGCGGGGAGAAGAAGCGTCACGAGATCCTGCAGCTCGCCCTGCTGCAGCCCAGGATCGCGGTGCTGGACGAGACCGACTCGGGGCTCGATGTCGACGCGCTGCGCGTGGTGTCCGAGGGCGTCAACCGCTACCAGCAGCAGAACACCGACGCCGGCGTGCTGCTGATCACCCACTACACCCGCGTCCTGCGGCACATCAGCCCGGATCACGTGCACGTGTTCTCCGGTGGGCGGATCGTGGAGTCCGGTGGCGCCGAGCTCGCCGACGAGCTCGAGACGCACGGCTACGAGCGGTTCGCGCCGAAGCAGGAAGTGGGTGCCCGGTGAGCGCCCCGGCCGGTACTGCGCTGGACACCGAGCGAAGGCTTGCCGGAGCGAGCATCGACACCGAGAAGCTGCGCGCCGACTTCACGATCCTGTCCCGCACCGTGCGGGAGGGCAGGCCGCTGGTGTACCTGGACTCCGGGGCCACCTCGCAGCGGCCGCGGCAGGTGCTCGATGCCGAGCGCGCCTTCCTCGAGCAGCACAACGCCGCGGTGCACCGGGGGGCGCACCAGCTCGCCGAGGAGGCCACCGACGCCTACGAGTCGGCCCGGTCCCGGATCGCCGCGTTCGTCGGGGTGCAGCCCGGCGAGCTGGTGTTCACCAAGAACGCCACCGAGGGCATCAACCTGGTCGCCTACGCGATGAGCAACGCCGTGACCTCCGGGCCCGAGTTCGAGCGATTCGCCCTCGGCCCCGGTGACGACGTTGTGGTGACCGAGATGGAGCACCACGCGAACCTGGTGCCCTGGCAGGAGCTGTGTCGCCGCACCGGCGCCACCTTGCGCTGGTTCGGGGTGACCGAGGACGGTCGGCTCGACCTCGACTCGCTGGGGCTGTCCGAGCGCACCAAGGTGGTCGCGTTCACCCACCAGTCCAACGTCATGGGGACCGTCCCGCCGGTCGCCGAGCTGGTGCGCCGGGCCCGCGGGGTCGGGGCGTTGACCTTGCTGGACGCCTGCCAGTCGGTGCCGCACGCTCCTGTGGATCTGGTGTCGCTGGGGGTGGACTTCGCGGTCTTCTCCGGCCACAAGATGCAGGGACCGTCCGGTATCGGCGTGCTCTACGGTCGCCGCGAACTGCTCGAGGGGATGCCCCCGTTCCTGACCGGTGGATCCATGATCGAACTCGTGAAGATGGAGGGCTCGAGCTTCGCGCCGCCGCCGCAGCGCTTCGAGGCCGGGGTCCCGATGACGTCGCAGGCCGTCGGCCTGGGCGCCGCCGTGGACTACCTGTCGGCGGTGGGGATGGACCGGGTCGCGGCCCACGAGCACGCGCTCACCGAGCAGGCCCTGGCCCGGCTCGCCGAGGTCGGCGGGGTGCGCATCATCGGGCCCACCGACACCGAACACCGGGGCGGCGCGGTGTCGTTCGTGATCGACGGCGTGCATGCCCACGATGCCGGGCAGGTGCTGGACTCGCTCGGACTCGCCGTGCGGGTCGGGCACCACTGCGCGTGGCCGCTGCACCGGCGTTTCGGGATCGCCGCCACCATCCGTGCCACCTTCGCGCTCTACAACGTCGAGTCCGAGGTGGACGCGCTGGTGGCGGGCGTGCACGAGGCGAAACGCTTCTTCGGGGTGGGCTGATGCAGCTGGAGCAGATGTACCAGGAGATCATCCTCGACCACTACCGCAACCCCCACCGCCGGGGGCTGCGCGAGCCGTTCCACGGGGAGTCCTTCCAGGTCAACCCGACCTGCGGGGACGAGGTGACGCTGCGGGTCGTGCTGGACGGTTCGGGGCGGCAGGCCACCGTCGCCGACGTCTCCTACGACGCGCTGGGCTGCTCGATCAGCCAGGCCGCGACGTCCGTGCTCACCGACCTCGTGGTGGGCCGCAGCGTGGGGGAGTCGCTGACCACGATGGACGCCTTCGTCGAGCTACTGCAGGGTCGGGGTCAGGTCGAACCCGACGAGGACGTGCTCGAGGACGCGGTCGCCTTCGCGGGAGTGGCGAAGTATCCGGCGAGGGTGAAGTGCGCGCTGCTCGGCTGGATGGCCTTCAAGGATGCCGTCGGCCGGGTAGGCAGTGATGGTTCCGATGCCGAGCAACCGGTGGAGGCACGATGAGCCAGGACAGCGACACCGATGTCCAGCGCGGCGCGGCTGGGATGCCCGAGCCGCCGGCGCCCCGGGGGGAGCTCGCCCCGGTCGACGACGTCGAGGAGGCCATGCGCGACGTGGTCGATCCCGAGTTGGGCATCAACGTGGTCGACCTGGGACTGGTCTACGACATCCGGGTCGACGAGACCAACGTCGCCGTGCTCGACATGACGCTGACCTCGGCGGCCTGCCCGCTCACCGACGTGATCGAGGAGCAGACGCGCTCCGCGCTGACCAGCGGGCCCGGCGGTGGCCTGGTCGACGACGTCCGGATCAACTGGGTCTGGATGCCGCCATGGGGACCCGACAAGATCACCGACGACGGTCGTGAGCAGCTCCGGGCGCTGGGTTTCACAGTCTGACACCGACAGTCCGACCCCGGGGGTCAGCTGATGCGGCGCGCGGCCTGCGTGTCCAGCCCCCGTACGACGTCCACCCGATCCGAGCCGGGCCGGCCGAACACCCAGCTGGTGCCGCGGATGTCCTTGGCCTGACGGCGTAGCCCGGCGAGCGTGCGCGACACCTCGCGGTGCCCGGCGACGGTGCCGGGTGCGCAGACCAGCGAGGCCATCGAGAACGCCACCGGGCCGCCCTCGGCGGACCAGGGCAGGTCGAGCACGGCCGAGCCGAACGGCACGACGTCGTCGAGGTCGTTGACTGCGACGAAGTGGTCGGCACCGATGTGCGCGATCTGCGCGCTGCGGGCCAGTTCGGAGGCCTGCACGAGGCCATTGCCGAGCTCGCGGATCAGATCGTCACCCGCGGTGAAGCCTCCGCTGTCGTTCACCGCCCCGAATCCGTCCACGTCGAGCCAGCTCACCACGAAGATCTCGCCGCCGGCGACCCTGCCGTCCACCCACTCGGCCACGGCGTCGCTGCCGGGCAACCGGGTGAGCGGGTGCAGGTTCACGGCGCGCTCGGCGTTGGCCTCTGCCACCCCTCGCACCACGTCTCCTATCCGCACCACGCCGGCGCAGCGACCGTCGGGGTCGACGACCACGATGTCGTCGTACATCCGCTGCGGGTCGCTGCTGCCGATGAGATCCAGCGCCGCCAGCGCGCTCGAGCCCGACGCGAGGACCCGGGGCGGGTCGGCGAGCCGTGCGGCGTCGCGGCGGGCGTGCAGTGCGTGGCCGTAGGCGCCGCTGACCGCGAGCAGAAACCGGTTGCGGTCCAGGCTGTAGCGGGGACGACCGTCGCCGTCGACCAGGATGACGCCGGTGACCGAGGTGTGCCTGGCCAGCACGTCGCGCACCTCCTCCGCGGTGGCTGCGGCCGGCAGCGTGATCGCGGGGTGGGCGAAGTCGGTGATCCGGGGCTGCAGCGGTCCGGGGGCGGGGCCGGGTGATGCCGGGGTGCGCATCTCCCCGATCCGCGAGCTGATCGGCAGCGAGGTCGAGGGACGCCGGCTCGGCTCGTCGAACAGATTGCCCTGGGCGATGCCGACGCCGTACTGGCGCAGCGTGGCCAGCTGCTCGGGCCGCTCCACACCCTCGGCGACCAGCTGCGCGTCGATTCTCGGGCACAGGTGCTGCAGCGCTTCCAGCACCGCGACGGCTCGGCGATCGTCGGGCAGCCCGGCCACGATCTCCCGGTCCATCTTGATCACGTCGGGCTCGGCATGGGCGATCACCGTGAGCGGGTAGTCACCCGCGCCCACCCCGTCCAGCGCGATCCGGTACCCGCGCCGCCGGAGCCGCCGCATGCCGGCGAGCAGCAGTTCCGGCTCCAGCGCACCGTAGGGCGGGTTGATCTCCAGAACGGTCTCGGCCGGTCGCCGCCCGGTGCGGTGCAGCGTGCGGTCCAGCGGCTCCAGGGCGCGCTCGTCGCTGACGGTGTCGGCGAGCAGATTCAGGTGTATCGGCAGTAATGTCTCGTGCCGCGACGAGTGCTGTGCCGCGGCGACGGCCATCGCCACGTCGAGCTGCACCAACCGGCCCGCCCTAGCCGCAGAGGACAGCAGCGCACGCACGTCGTCGTGCGGGGGCCTTGCCAGCAGCTCCACGGCGACCACGCCGCCGGTCTGCAGGTTGACCAGGGACTGGAAGGCGAACCGGGTGTCTCCCAGTTGATCGCTCATCGCCCAATCGTCGCAGAGCGTGTGACTCTATGCAACGCAGAGTAGGGAGAATTCCCCTAGTGTTCATCCCCCGATCAGCCCAACCGGACGGCGGGGAAGCATTCCCCGCAACACCAGGTGGCTGCGTAGCCACCAGGGCGCCGCCGCGAACAGCGCGGTCATCGCGGCGGCGTTGCCGCGCACGTCGTCACGGCCGGTCAGGTAGGTCCAGCGATGCCGGCCGGGCAGCGCGAAGAACACGTCGAAAAAGGCAGCGACCCGGGTGGGAGGCAGCGTGAGCAGGGCCTCCAGCCCGCGGCGGCGCAGGCCGTGCACCGCGAGCGCCGCGCCGCTCCACACCGTGGCCCACGCGTCCGCCGCCGCGCGGTCGGGCCCACCGCGATCCAGCCCGTCACGCATCGCCCGGGCCATCCGGGGCGCGAGCCGCAGCGCGGCCGCCACGGAGAAGCCGGTGGCCGGGTGGATCAGGGGTGCGGCGGCACCGAAGGGCACCACGCGCGCTGCGCGGGCCCGGCGCGGGGGCAGCGGGGTGTCGACCTCGAAGCGCACCAGCTCCTCCCGGCCGCCCCCGGCAGTGACGCCGTGGTGGGCCAGCCGGCTCCGTAGCCGGCGCCGCAGCACCGCCAGGTCGAGGCCGGGGCGGCGGGCCAGCGAGGTCTCCTCCAGCAGTACCCGGTCGCCGCCCAGCGGGACGCCGTAGAGGAAGCTCGGCCAACCCTGCTCGCCGTGTGACGGCCGCCAGTCCATGAACAGCACCGAGCCCTCGGCGATCAGCGGTGCCGCCGCGCGCGCGTCGACCACGACGCCGACTGCGGTCTGCTCGGCCGGCGGTCCGCGCCGGACGCGTCCCAGTACCCCCCGGCGGGCGCCGGTGGCGTCGACGACCACGGCTGCCCGGTGCCCGTCACCGGGGCCGATACGGCCGCGGCTGACGCGAACCTGCGGGACGGCGAGGTGCTCGCGTAGCGCGGTGTTGTCCAGCACCGCGTACTCCCATTCGAGCCGGTGTGCGACGGTACCGATGGCCGTGCCGTACCCGGTGGCGGCGACCGCGGCGGCGACGAGGTCGGTCGGCAGCTCCTCACGCCAGGAGCCATAGGTGGCCCGCCACGGGCGCTGTGGCGCCGGGTCGACCAGCTCGGTGTCGAGGCCCACCCTGGCGCAGGCCGAGGCGATCGCCCACCCGGCCGGTCCGGATCCGGCCACCAGTACGTCGGTCACGGCTGCATTCTGCCTGTGACCGGCCGTAGGCTCACCGGGGTGAGCCGGACCCGAGCGCTCGCCGGTGGCGGACGCGCCGTCGAGATCGAGCCCGAGCGGCTGGTGGGGTTCCTGGATCGGTTCGCCGACTCCCACGGCGGACTGGCGGGTACCGACGACGAGGGTGAGCGGCTCCGGGTGCATGCGGCCGACGGGTGGGTCGCCGCCATCGAAGTCCCGTTCGGCCCGCCCACCCGGCACGGCGGTCGGCCGGTGGTCGACGACCTGGTCGCGCACCTGCTGGTACCCCGCACCGTCGGACTGCTGCTGGTGCGCCTCGGCGGCTACAGCGTCGGGGTCGTTCGCGACGGCGCGGTGCTCACCTCGAGCACCGGCAGCCGCCCGGTGCACGGGCGCAGCGCGGCGGGCGGGCAGTCCCAGCAGCGCTTCGCCCGCCGCCGCGAGGGCCAGGCCCGGGTGGCGCTGCAGGCCGCCGCGGACACCGCCGCGCGAGTGCTGCTGCCCCGGGTCGCGGAACTGGACGCCGTGGTGCTCGGTGGGGACACCACAGC
>JBOHGT010000082.1:0-21099 GCA_050700385.1 Pseudonocardiaceae bacterium
TTGGAGCACACCACCGGCACACCGGTGGCCATCGCCTCGGCCACCGGCAGCCCGAAGCCCTCGTCGCGCGACGGCAGCACCAGCGCCGCGGCGCCGGCGACCACCGAGCGCAGGTCGTCCTCGGCCAGGTAGCCGACCGTGTGCACCCGCGAGGAGCTCGCCTGCGGCGGGCCCCACCCGGCGGGACCGGTGACCACCAGTGGCGGCAGGTCGAGCTCCGCCTTGTGGGCGTCGAGCAGCACGTCGAGGCCCTTGCGGGGCTGGGCGGCGCCGACGAAGAGCAGGTATCGCTGCGGTAGCCGCAGCTCGCCGCGCAGTGCCGTGGTCGGCGGGGCAGCCGCGAACCAGCCGTCATCGACGCCCAGCGGCGTCACCACCACCCGCTCGGCGGGCACGCCGAGCCGGTCGGTGACCTGCTGACCGACGGCTCGGCTCGGCGCGCACACCACGGCGGCCCGGCGCGCCGCGGAACGCACCAGGTCGGGCAGGTCCTTGTTCGAAGGGGCGAGCTCGTCGGGGCGGTCCAGGAAGGCGAGATCGTGCACGGTGACCGCGCCGGCCGCCTGCCGGGCAGGGGGGAGCACGAAGTTGGTCGCGTGCACCACCTCGGCGTCGCCGGCGAGCAGTTCGACCGGCGGCCAGGAGCCCCGCTGCCACGCCGCCCGCAGCCCTCGAGCGGGCACCGGTCCACCGCGCACCCGCACCCCTTCGGGAACGGCCGCGCGCAGCGCGAGCTGCCCGCGGGCGGTGAATCCGGTGACGGTGAGGTCCACGTCGGGCCGGGTCGCGAGCTCGGCGATCAGCGACGCCGTGTAGCGCCCGACGCCGCTGCGCCGGCCGAGCAGCGGGGTGCCGTCGAGCAACACCCGGACCGGCGCGTCGCCGTCCACTCCGGTCAGTTCCCCCTCCCGACCAGCCGCCGCAGCCGCCCTGCGGCACCGAGTCTGAGCACCCGCCCGGCGGCTCGTCGCGCCACCTCGCCGGGCCCGCCCGCGGCGAGGTAGGAGCGCACCAGCGCGGCATCGCGGCGCAGCGTGCCGCCCAGACCGAGCCGCTGCGCCGGGCCGGGCCCACCACCGCGCAGCCGGTCGGCAGCCGGCCGCGCGTGCCGGCAGAACTCCAGCAGCGGGGCCAGCGCCGTCTCCCAGGTGTAGCGCTGCGCCACCGCGACCATCCGCTCCCGGCAGCCGGCGGTGAACCCGGTGTCGTAGAGCACCCGCGCCAGCGCGTCGGCCAGCGCGCCGGGGTCCCCGGCCGGGACCACGATGCCGAGCTGCTCGGTGCGCACCAGCTCGGCGAAGGAGTCCCCGTCGGTGGTGACGATCGGCAGCCCGGCCCACAGGTAGTCCAGTACCCGGGTGCGGAAGGCGAAGGTGGTCTCCACGTGCTCGTGGTGGGTGGTCACGCCGCAGTCGGCGTCGAGCAGCCAGTCGGCCCGCTGCTCGTAGGGCACCCAGCTCTCGTTGAAGAACACGTGCCGGCCCGTCAGGCCGAGGCTCGCGGCGAGCCGCCGGGTCTGGCCCGCCATGCCCATCTCGGGCACGTCGGGGTTGGGATGGCGCATGCCGAGGAACACCAGCCGCACATCCGGATGCGAGCGGCGCAGCTCGTCCACGGCGTGCAGCAGGGTCAGCGGGTCGAACCAGGAGTACACCCCGCCCGCCCACAGCACGACCTTGGCGCCCGCGCCGATGCCGAGCTGCTCGCGCAGGCCGGGGCCGGTGCGCTGCGGGGGCTTGCCGCTCAGCCCGAACGGCGCGACGTCGAGCAGCGAGCGGGTCGTGGGGTCGGCGTCGTACAGCGTGGGGGACAGCCGCCCGATGGCGGCGAGGTGGCCGAGCCAGAAGTGCCGCTGCCGCTCGGAGGCGCAGAGGAAGAAGTCGCCCCGGCGCAGCTGGTTGCTCAGCACCGAGGTCACCACGTCGACGACATGTGCGCGGCGGGTCTCGTCGGCGAGGCTCGGCCCGACACCATCGCGGCCCTGCTCGAGCTGCTCGAGGTGCATCGGGTCGTAGATGTCGGCGACCACGATGTGGTTGGACGTCTTCAACGAGGGCACCTGCTCGAGCACGTGGCCCTGCAGGATCACGATCTGCGCCCAGTCCAGCTCGGGCCCGATGCGTCGCGCCGGGACGTGCCTGGCGTCGAACTCGGCGGCAGGCGGGGTGCAGTGCGGGTTGAGGCTGACCAGCCGGACGTCGTGCTCGGCGGCCAGCACGTCGGCCATGTGCCACGCGCGGATCGCCGGGCCGGCCATGCGCTCGGAGATCGCGTCCGAGGTGAGCACCAGGACCCGTCGCCGGGCTCCGTAGACACCCTCGACGCCGAGCGTCTCGACCAGCGCGTCGTGCGCCAGCAGGTAGGGGATCTGCGGGCAGGAGCGCTCCATGGCGTTGCGCATCAGCGGCAGCAGGTCGGCGTCGGTGCGCACCCGGGCGGCCTGCTCGGCGCGGCGGGACCCGGCCAGCGACGGCAGCATCTCCACGAACCGGTCGATCGCGTAGACCCCGGCCAACGTGATCGACGGGATCTCCCGGGGCGGCTCCTCGTCGCGGGTGAGCTCGAGCGCGCCCGGGTCGAGTTCGCCGCGGGCGGTGGCCCTGCGCACCGTCAGCGCGAGCGCCGCCGGCAGCACCGTGGCCAGTGTCTCGTCGGAGACGTTCTTGTACAGCGCGGCCAGCGCGTTGCGCTCGAGCAGGTAGGCTTCCCGCGCCGGGTCGGTGCCGCGCAGCGAGGCGTGGTGGCGGTGGTAGGCGATCGAGCGTGGCTCGTAGCGCACCCGGTAGCCACGCAGGTTCAGCCGCCAGCCGAGGTCGACGTCCTCGTAGAACATGAAGAACCGCTCGTCGAAGCCGCCGAGCTGCTCGAAGGCGTCCCTGCGGACCAGCAGCGCCGCGCCGGTGCCGAACAGCACGTCGCGGGCGGTCTCGTGCGACCCGTCGTCGAGCTCGCCGGTGTGCGGCTTGTAGCCCATGCCGTACCAGGTCAGCCCACCGTCGACGTAGTCGATGCGCTCGCCGTCCCAGTCCAGCACCTTGCTGGCGACGGCGGCGACGCCGGCGTCCTCGCGCAGCACGTCCACCGCGGCGCGCACCCAGTCGCGGTGCGGGCGGGCGTCGCTGTTGAGGAACGCGAGCACGGTCCCGTCCGCGCGGCCCGCCCCGAGGTTGCAGCCACCGGCGAACCCGGTGTTGCTGCGCGACCGGATCAGCGTCGCCTCGGGCACGGTCGCGGCGATCCGCTCGGCGCTGCCGTCGCCCGAGGCGTTGTCCACGCAGATCAGCTGCAGCCGCGCTGCGGGATAGTCGAGCTCGTCGCGCAGCGCCCGCAGGCAGGTGATGGTGTCCTCCGCACCGCGGTAGTTCACCACGACCACCGACACCCTCGGCTCGCTCACGTCCCAACTCCTCGGCTCCGGTCGCTCGGGGGCACAGCCTGCCGTACCGGCTCGGCGGATCAGTCGCGGCCCGCCCAGGTGGTCCAGAGCACCCGGCGGTCCACGGTGGCGCGGCGCCCGATCCGGTACCGGGCGGCCAGCGACGCCGGCAGCCGCAGCGCCACCTCGGCGAGCACCCGCAGCCGCAGCGCGGCGGTGAAGTTGGGTGCCCGCGGCCGGTCCCGACGCCATGGCAGCAGCACCGTCAGCGCCGCGAACCGGGCCAGCTGCCGCGCCGCCACCCCGGCGGGCGCGCACCGTAGCAGCATCAGCAGCCGGTTGCGCTCGTTCCAGCGGTGGAAGGCGGGGGTGCCGTGGCCGGTGGACGCGCCACCGCGGTGCCGCGCCCGGGCGGCGGGCACGGCGAGTACCCGGAAGCCGGCCAGCCGCAGCCGCCACGCGGTGTCGGTGTCCTCGTAGTAGCAGAAGAAGGAGCCCGGCACACCCCCCGCCGCACGCAGCGCGTCGGTGCGCAGCAGCGCCGCCCCGCCGCAGAAGCCGAAAGGCCGTGCGCCGGTGGTGTCCGCGCCGTACCCGGTCGCGGTGAGCACGACCCCGGTCGACGTCATCGCGCCTGCCTCGTCGTGCAGCGCCGAGCCGGCGGCGGCGGCCGATGCGTCGCCGTCGAGAGCGTCCTCCAGCACGGCGAGCCAGCCGGGCTCGGGTTCGGCGTCGTCGTTGAGCCATGCGACGTAGGGCGTGGCGACCCGCGTGGTCGCGGCGGCCAGCCCGCCCGCGTAGCCGGTGTTGCGCCCCAGTCGCAGCGCCAGTGGCCGGGACGGGCGGGCGGCGAGTACCTCGGCGGTGCCGTCGGTCGAGCCGTTGTCCACCACGAGGACCCGGTGTGACCGGGTCTGCGCGGCCAGCGCGTCCAGGCATTGGCCGACGATCTCGCGCCCACGCCAGGTCACGACCACGACGGTGCTGCGCGGGGCGGTGGTCACAGCGGGTGACGGTACGCCGTCCGGTCGCCCGGCTGGCGGGAACTCCCGGTGGTGATCGTCCCCAAGATCCGTTCTGCAAGATCACTGTGCCACACTCCCTGTCGTGCCGAGGCTCGTCGTGCTGCTCGAGCAATTGCTGGCGCCGGTCCCCGGGGGCACCGGGCGCTACTCCCGCGAACTGACCGCCGCCCTGGTGGCCACCGCACCTGCTGGCTGGACGGTGGGCAGCGCGGTTGCCCGGCACTCGGATCCGACACCAGCGGTGCTGCCCGGCGTCGACGGGCCGGCCTTGTTGCCGTTACCCCGGCAGGCCCTGATCGCGGCCTGGGACGCGGGTGTGCCGCTGTGGCCGGGCGGCGACACCGTGCACGCCCCGACCCCGCTGGCTCCCCCCGCCGCGCGCCGCGGTCGCGGGCTCGTGGTCACCGTGCACGACACCGTGCCATGGAGCCACCCGGGCACCCTGACCCGCCGCGGCGCCGGCTGGCACCGCAGAGTGATCGGCAGGGCCGCGCAGCGGGCAGGAGCGCTCGTGGTTCCCACCGCCGTGGTGGCCTCGGAGCTGTCCCGGCACGTGAGCGGCCCGGCACGGGTGCACGTGGTGGGGGAGGGCGTCACCGCAGCCGTGGTCGACCCGCCGGATCCGCAGCGGTCGGCCGAGATCGCCGGCCGGCTGGGCCTGCCGCCGCGTTACGTGCTCGCGATCGGCACGCTGGAACCCCGCAAGGGGCTCGACGTGCTGCTCGACGCGCTGGCGCACCCGCACGCCCCGGAACTCCCGCTGGTGCAGGTGGGCCAGCGGGGGTGGGGGACGGTCGACATGCCGGCCGCCGCCCGGCACGCGGGGCTGGACCCGGAACGGGTGCTGATGCTGGGGCGGGTCAGCGACGCCGAGCTGGCGGTGGTGCTGCACCGCGCCGCGGTGCTCGCCGTGCCGAGCCGGGCGGAGGGCTTCGGGCTTCCGGTGCTGGAAGCGATGGCGTCGGGGATCCCGGTGGTGCACTCCGACGCGCCCGCGCTCGTCGAGGTGGCCGGTGGCGCGGGGTTGACCGTGAAGCGCGACGACCCGGCTGCGCTGGCCGCGGCGCTGCGCGCGGTGGTCTCCGACCCGGGGCGTGCGGAGGCCATGGTGTCAGCCGGGCGGCACCGGGCGCAGCGGTTCAGCTGGGAACGCACCGCCCAGCAGGTGTGGTCGGTGCACCTCGAGCTGTACCGGCTCCGGAGCTCCACGACCGGGTGACGGCTTGCACCGTTCCCCCCAGTCACGTTGCGCGGCCGTCATAGGCTCCCCGCGTGCCCGCCGAGCCACGAGTGCTGATCGATGCCACCGCCGTCCCCGCGGACCGCGGCGGCGTCGGGCGCTACGTCGACTCGCTGGTGGCGGCGCTGGACGCCGACGGCGCGGCCCCCACCGTGCTCTGCCAACCCCGTGACGCCGAGCTCTATACCGGTCTCGCCCCCGACGCCGAGGTGGTTCCGGCGGCCGAGGCGGTGGCGACCAGGACGTCCCGGCTGACCTGGGAGCAGGCCACCCTGCCCCGCCTGGTCCGGCGGCTGCGAGCCGACGTCGTGCACTCCCCCCACTACACGATGCCGCTGGTCACCCCGGCTGCCTCGGTGGTGATGCTGCACGACGCGACCTTCTTCACCGACCCCGGCCTGCACTCCCCGGTCAAGGCCCGCTTCTTCCGGGCCTGGACCCGCGCCTCGCTGCGCCGCGCCACGCTGTGCCTGGTGCCCAGCGTCTCTGCGGCGCGGGAGCTGGCCCGCTGCGCCGGGGCCGATCGGCAGTTGCTGCACGTCGCCCCGCACGGCGTGGACACCGAGCGGTTCCACCCACCCGCGCCCGAGGAGGCGGACGGTGTGCGCCGCCGGCTCGCCCTGGGCACCAGCCCCTACGTGGCCTTCCTCGGCGCGCTAGAGCCGCGCAAGAACGTGCCATCGCTGGTGCGCGGTTTCATGAGGGCCTGCCAGGGCCGTCCCGTATCTCCTGCGCTGGTGCTCGCCGGGCAGCCTGGCTGGGACACCCAGGTGGAGCGGGCGCTGCACGCCGTGCCGCACCGCATCCGGGTGATCCGGGCGGGTTACCTGCCCTTCGCGGAGCTGGCCGGCTTCCTCGGCGGCGCCGCCATGGTCGCCTACCCGTCGCTGGGGGAGGGGTTCGGGCTGCCGGTGCTGGAGGCGATGGCTTGTGGAGCCGCAGTGCTCACCACCCGGCGGCTCGCGCTGCCCGAGGTCGGTGGCGACGCGGTCGCCTACTGCGGTACCGGCGCGGGTGACGTCGCCGCCGGCATCACCGAGTTGCTCGACGATCCGGCCCGCCGCGCGGAGCTCTCGGCCGCCGCGCAGCAGCGGGCCAAGGAGTTCTCGTGGTCGGCCAGCGCGACCCGGCACCGGGAGGCCTACCAGCGCGCCGTGCTGCTACACCGGCGCTACCGGTAGCTCGGCGGGGCGGGCGGGTGCTACTCGCGCGGTCGGGGCAGAATCTGGCGCCGTGACCGCCACCCGCACCCGCTACGGCGACGAACTCGCCGTCGTCACGGTGACCTACTCGCCCGGTGAGACGCTGGAGACGTTCCTGGACTCGCTGGCCAAGGCCACCAGCAGGCCGCTGCGGGTGGTGCTGGCGGACAACGGGTCCACCGACGGAGCGCCGGAGCGGGCCGCGCAGCGTGACGGCGTGCGGTTGCTGCGTATCGGGGAGAACGTCGGGTACGGCACGGCGGCCAACCGCGCGGTCACCGAGCTCGGTCCCGAAGTGGGCTGGGTGGTGGTGGCCAACCCGGATATCGAGTGGCACCCCGGCGCGCTGGACGAGCTGCTCGAGGCCGCGGCCCGCTGGCCCCGTGCCGGCGCGCTCGGTCCGCTGATCCGCGAGCCCGACGGGACCCTCTACCCGTCGGCCCGGCTGCTGCCCTCGATCGGGCGCGGCATCGGGCATGCCGTGCTCGGGCCACTGTGGCCGGGTAACCCGTGCAGCCGCACCTACCGGCAGGCGGGTGCCGTGATCGGGGAGCGCACCGCGGAGTGGCTGTCCGGGTCGTGCCTGCTGCTACGGCGCGCCGCGTTCGAGGGCGTCGACGGTTTCGACCCCCGCTACTTCATGTACTTCGAGGACGTCGACCTCGGCGACCGGCTGGGCCGGGCCGGCTGGCTGTCGGTCTACGTGCCGGGCGCCGAGGTCACCCACCTCGGTGGCCACGCGACCAGCCATGCCTCACGGCGGATGCTCGACGAGCACCACCGCAGCACCTATCGCTACCTGTCCGACCGCCACCCCGGCCCGCTGTGGGCGCCGCTCCGGCTGGCGCTGCGGGCGGGCCTGGCCGCCCGGTGCGCGCTGCTGCGCCGTCGCGGGTGATCAGCGACGGTGCTGCGGCGGGCCGAAGTCGCGCGCGATCACCATCGTGGATTCCGGGTCGAGGTCGCGCGGGTCGCAGGCCGCGACCGTGCAGCGCGGGATCTGCACCGTGCTGGCCTGGTCCATCGGCGAGGTCGCCGAGTCAGGTGTGACGACGTCGTGACTGCGGGCCTGCGCGCGGGCCAGCGTCCGATCGGCGCGATCGAGGGCGTCCACTGCATGCACCTCCTCGCCCTGACCGCCGAGCGAGCGGAGGGCTTCCCCGACCCGGGCCCCGGGACCCGGCTGTTCCGGGCGTCCCGGCGCGCGACGCCGCGAGGCCCACCGGTAAGACTATCCCCGCCGCGACGCCGTCGGGAGGAGGAAACGCCGATGCGGGCCACACCGCTGGACGGAGTCCAGGCCGTCGTGCTGGTCGGCGGGCAAGGTACCCGGCTGCGGCCGCTGACGCTGGCTACGCCCAAACCGATGCTCCCCGCAGCGGGGGTCCCGTTGCTCACCCACCTGCTGTGCCGCATCGCCGGCGCCGGCGTCCGGCACGTCGTGCTCGGCACCTCCTACCGGGCCGAGGTGTTCGCGGAGCACTTCGGCGACGGGCGCGCGCTCGGGCTGCGGCTGGACTACGTCGTGGAGGACGAGCCGCTGGGTACCGGTGGTGGCATCCGCAACGCCGCCGCCGCACTCTCGGAGCCCGACGTGCTGGTGTTAAACGGCGACGTGCTCTCGGGCGTGGACCCGTGTGACGTGGTGCGCACCCACCGCGGCGCGGGGGCGGACGTGACGCTGCACCTGGTCCGGGTGCCCGACCCGCGACCCTACGGCTGCGTCCCGACCGGCGACGACGGCCGGGTGCTGGCGTTCCACGAGAAGTCCGACGACCCGCCCACCGACCAGATCAACGCCGGGTGCTACGCCTTCCGCCGGGAGGTCATCGAGTCCATCCCGGCCGGACGGCCGGTGTCGGTGGAGCGGGAGAGCTTCCCCGGGCTGCTCGCCGCCGGGGCACACGTGCACGCGCACGTGGACACCTCCTACTGGCTGGACCTGGGTACCCCGGCGGCGTTGGTGCAGGGCTCCGCGGACCTGGTGCGCGGCGTGGCGCCGTCGGCCGCGCGGCCAGGGGCGGCGGGGGATGCCCTGATGCTCGACGGGGCTGTGGTGGCTCCCGACGCGCGTGTCGGCGGCGGCTCCGCGGTGGGGGCGGGCTGCGTCGTGGGTCCCGGGGCCAGCGTGATGGGATCGGTGCTGATGGACGGTTCCAGGGTCGGCGAGGGTGCCGTGGTGTCGCGGTCGGTGCTGGGCGCCGGGGCGCGGGTCGGTGCGGGCGCGGAGCTGCACGACGCGGTGATCGGGGACGGCGCGGTGATCGGCGCCCGCTGCGAGCTGCGCGACGGGGCGCGGGTGTGGCCCGGCGTCGTGCTGCCCGACGGTGGCATCCGCTTCTCCCCCGACGTCTCGTGAACGATTTCGGTAGCCATGACTACTGAAATCATTCACGAGAGGACGTGGCGGCCGGGATTCCGGCTCGACGTCCGGTCGCTGCTCGCGCCGCTGCGACGGGGCCGGGGCGACCCCGCGATGACGGTGGATGTCGAGGGCTGCGTGTGGCGCGCCGGGACCACCCCGGACGGCCCCGCGACCCTGGCGCTGCGCCGCGACGCCGGCGGGACGGTGCATGCCCGCGCCTGGGGTGCCGGAGCGGGCTGGACACTCGACCGGGTGCCCGCGCTGCTCGGTGCCGAGGACGACGACACCGGCTTCGTCGCCCATCACCCGCTGGTCGCGCAGGCCCGGCAGCGGATGCCGGCGCTACGGCTGGGCGCGACCGGCCGGGTGTGGGACGTGCTGCTCGGCGCGGTGCTCGAGCAGAAGGTGACGGGGGTGGAGGCACACCGGTCGTGGCGGGAGCTGTGCCACCGTTTCGGGGAGCCCGCGCCGGGCCCCGCGCCCGGGCGGATGCGGGTGCCGCCGGCCCCGGCGGCGGTGCGCGCCATCCCGGACTGGGAGTGGCACCGCGCGGGCGTGGACCGCACCCGGCGCCGCTGCCTGCTAGCCGCGGCCGCGGTGGCGCACCGGCTGGAGGGCGCGGTCGCGCTGGGCGGCGAGGCGGGGCGGTCGCTGCTGCGCAAGGTCCCCGGCATCGGGGTGTGGACCGCCGCCGAGGTGGCACAGCGGGCCTGGGGCGACCCGGACGCGGTGAGCGTCGGGGACTTCCACATCCCCTCGGTGGTGGGTTGGGCGCTGCTGGGCAGGCCGCTGGACGACGACGGGATGCTCGAGGTGCTCGCCCCCTACGCGCCGCAGCGCCACCGCGCGGTGCGTTACGTGGAGGCATCCGGGTTCCGCCGTCCCCGCTTCGGCCCGCGCTACGCTCCCCGCGACTACCGAGCGATGTAGGCGCTGCGCGACCGGGGGGCGGGAATATCTCCGCGCCGGGACGTACGCGCTGCTGGACGCGGCCGAGCGCACCGCAGCGGAGACCATCCGCTTCAACCCGATGGTGACATGGAGTCGTCCCGGCGCACCCGCGAGCAGCGCTGTGGCGGTGTGAAGGATCGGTCGATGTTTGACCCCGTCGGTGCCTGGTGCGGTACGGACTACTCAAGTTGCTGACGGATCCGGGCAGCTTCTTCACTCACTGCGCGCGCCTCGGTGCGCTGCCCGGTCTCGGCCAGCCGGTTGGCGAGGGTGTTCAGCGAGGCGGCGAGGTCCGGCAGGTAGGCGGCGGGGGCGGCCTCGGCCAGCCGCCGGCGGATTTCGACCGCTTCCTGGGCGGGGGTCAGGGCCTCGGTGCGCTGCCCGACCCCGGCCAGCCGGAGGGCGAGGGTGTTCAGCGAGGCGGCGAGGTTGGGGAGGTAGGCGGCGGGGGCGGCCTCGGCCAGCCGCCGGTAGAGTTGGGCCGCTTCCTGGGCGGGGGTCAGGGCCTCGGTGCGCTGCCCGACCTCGGCCAGCCGGAGGGCGAGGTTGTTCAGCAGCGCCGCGCGCTCGGCGATGACTTCTGCAGCTACGGCGTTCCCGGTGCCATGAAGGTGGTGGAGTCGGTCGAGAAGGCGTTGGGTGAGCTGCGCGGCGACCCGGAGAAGATGGGTGTTCTGCCGGGGCAACGCGTCGTGGACGACACGCAGGTCTGCGCTGATGGGGATGCGGCTGAGCAAATGTCCGCCATCCGAGGTCGGTTTGTCGTCGTCGGGGCTGGTGAGCAGGTCGGTGATCCAGGCATGGCGTTCGGCGGCGCGGATAAGGACGGTCAGCATGCGCTGTGTCTGGGCTTCGCTGCAGGTGCCGACGAGTGCGAACGGCAGCAGCCGGTCCTGAGGAGCGCCATCCTCGCGTTGTCGGCGCAGCACGCGGGTCACGAGTTCCTCGCCGAGCAGATCGGGTTGCAGCGGGTGCAGGATGCTGCCGGTCGGGGTCTCGGTGGGCGGGGGGTAGAGGTCGCGGAGCCAGCAGGCGATCGGTTCGGCCTGCAGTGGCTCGATACCCAGCGTGATCGTGGTGAGTTTGTGCGCTTCTACGAGATTCGCGGCGCCGGTCAGGGTCGCGGCGGCGACGGCGGTCTCGACCAGGTAGCGTCCTGCCTCGCCCGCAGCGAGGTCTCCGAAAGCCCGAGCAGTGGCATGGTGCAGGTTCTCGGCGTCCCGGTAGAGCCAGTGGTGATCCCGTTCTAGATCAAGGAACCGGTCGATCACCTTGGTGGGGTCGAGCTGGCTAGTCGATGCCGCGCCCGGCCCGGCGCCGGGCAGCAGGGCGCAGACCGCCGCGATGTGCAGCATCAGCGCGGACCCGTATTCGGGCCGCTGCAGTGGTGGTGTCAGTGGTTCGCCGCTGACGTTCAGGCGGTGCTGTTCAGCAAACGCGGTGACCGGCGCGCGCAGCTCGCCGAGGATGAACTCGTAGTCGCGCTGCCGGTCCTCGTCGGCCACCAACTCGCCCAGTGGCAGCGGCCGCTCGTCCACCTCGGTTGCTGCGGCTCGCAGGCCCGATACCACTGTGGTGGTGCTTTGCCCGTTCCACCAGTCGCCGGTGTGCCGGGCGATGAGCAGCAGCCGCCACCGCGACGGCCCGTGCGCGCAAAGCTGGCCCACCAGTGCCAGCAGCGTCGTGGCCCCGTACTCCGCGGCGTAATCGACGGCCAGCAGCAGCGGCCGTTCCGCGAGCGCCGCCAGGCGAAGCCCGTCGGATATCTCACCCTCGCTGCTGACCCCCCGCAGCGGCACCGCGACCCACTCTCCGGTGGCGGTGAGCTGCTCGCAGAAATGCCAGGCCAGGCGGGTCTTGCCCTGCCCGGCCGGGCCGGTCAGCAGCATCGCGGCGCGGGACGCGTCCGTGGTGCACCAGCCATGGAGCTGGCCGAGTTCGGGTTCCCGGCCGAAGAACCGGGTGTGACGCGCGTCGGCCCGGATCAGCGTCGCCAACGACGGCGCCGCCGCCCGCGCCGCCGGAGATGCCTGCCCGAGCACCTCCGCGGCCTGCCGCGCGAACGCCTCCCGTACCGCGGGGAACCGGGCGGCGAGGTCCTGGATGCGGGTGGCCAGCAGCGTGCCGCCGACCGCGTAGTCCCTGGTCTCGTCCGGTGGGTAGGCCCGCACCACCCCGACAGCCAGTCCGCTCTCGGCGATGAGGACCGGGCCGCCGCTGTGCCCGCCCGGCCCGTGCGGGACGCTGGCCCCAAGCTCCTCGATCTGCAACTGCAGCGCAAAGGCACGGTGCTGCGGCAGCCGCATCTCCGGCTCCACCACCGTCCCGGTGAACGCCAGCCCACCTGCTCGGCCGTCCCGGGGGTGCCCCTCGGTGCGGATCCGCTCTCCAGCGGCTGCCGGGAGCCCAACCGGCACCGGCGGCACCCGGCCCCACAGCTCGGCCGCAGACAGCCCCGACGTGTCGCCCCGTGCCGCACGCACGGGATCGAGTCCGAGCACCGCGACGTCGAGCGCGGCGTCCTCATCCACCACCCGCACCGGCAGATCCACCGTGCCGAACCCGTCGGTCGGGGCGGGCAGCCGGAACCACAGCGGATCGTCCGCCGTGGCGTCCGCGCTGCAATGCGCTGCGGTGAGCGCATGGCCGCCGGCGATGACGAACGCCGTGCGCCGCGTCGCGTCCGTACGGATCGCGCCGGCCCGGATCTCGGATTCGAGCAGCAGCCGTCCCACCCCGGGATGCATCGCGCCGCCTCAGCCCGTCCGGTCCAGCGTGACGACCACCTGCACCGACGCCTCCCCACCCGCGGTCACCACCGCCTCGATGGCCTTGCCCGCCCCGGCGGTCAGCTTCACCCCGAACGACAACTGCACCGACGAGGGACGCAACCCCGCTGCCGTCACCTCGGCCAGCTCGGGCCGGTCCATGCCGGCCAGGGTCTCCCGGACCACCGCGCCCACCTGCTGGCCCACCAGCCGCGCCGACGCATTGAGGGCGTCCTGGCCGATCTGGGTCACCCGGGCCGCTCGCCACTCCCGCCACGGCCTGCCCCGCGCGGGCGCGTAATCCTCCTCGGGCCCCTCGGGCGCGGGTTCCTCGACCACGTCACCGCCCACGAACAGCTCGATGCCCACCCGCCCGCCCGGCGGCAGTTCCTCACCCGGCATGAACCCCTCCTCGTGGTGATGACTCCGATCAGTGAATCACCCGGTTCGGGGCGTGTGTTACCACCCGGGGACGACGCGACCACCGACGCGCCCGGCTGCGGCGCCGCGCTCGCGACCAGCGGGGTCGAGGCGGTGGAGAACGACCGGTCGCTGACGCCCCGGTTTGCCAGGCGATGGCGGCGTGTCGGGGGGCGTGCCCCTGCCGGTGACCGTCGTCACCCGATAGTGTCCGGCTGGTTTCCGTCGTGTGCCACGACGGTTGGGTGTTCTGGGCGAGGGGACAAGGATGGGCGGGCAACGGCAGGATCGGCCGGTCGACCCGGCCGTGTGGGAGCAGCGGGTTTCGCCCGCGCCATGGAGCTGGCCGTCGAGGTCGGGGACACCTACCGCGCCGCGAATGCGATCTACCACGCCGCCATGACGATGCAGAACGCCGCGCCCGATGACGCGCTCAAGCTGCTCCAGCTTGCGCAGTGGCGTATCGGCGAGGGAAGCGATCACCCGAGGACGCAGACGCTCACCTCGTGGCTGCACGTCGACTCTGCGCACTCTCTCGTCATGCTGGATCGCCCGGAGCTGGCTCGGTCGTCACTCGCTGCTGCACGAGATGGGTGGGACCCTGCTGACAGCTTCGATCGGGCCGACATGGACCACGTCACGGCGCAGGCGCATCTCGCCCTCGGTCTCCTCGAGTCCGCGGAACGCCTCGCTGCATCCTCGGTCCGCACCTGGGGTGACGGGGAGCGGCGCGACGCCGTGCAGGCGGGCATCACATTGGCCGCCATCCATGTACAGGCCGGCGAGCCCGACGGTCTGCGGCTGGCGCACAAGGCGAGCGGTGTGTCCGAGCTGCGCTCGACCCGTGCCCGTGACCGGCTGGCGCCGCTGGTCGACGCCCTCGCCAAGCGTCCCGGTGGAGAGGCCTGGGAACTGGCCGTCGACGCCCGGAGGGTCGCGGCGGCCCGGACATAGCGTGCAGGTCTCGTTCGGGCGCACCCGGTGTGTCCGACGCGCGGCGGACACGTCTCCGACGACGCTGATGGCCGGGCTGCGGCCGCTTCCCCGACTACTGCTTGCGCGCCACAATTGTGGCCATGACTACTGAGTCGTTGCGGGTGGTACGCGATCACCTGTCGGAGTTCGTCGACCGCGCCGCGACTAGCCCACGGCCGCCGGATACGTCACCACGGTCTTCTGGACTGGACCTGCTCGTCACATAGGACCGACTCGCCGACTTGATCGTGACAGTCGACATCAGGGGCCGAGCATCGTCCCCGTGGCCGCCGGGAACTCGATCACCCGAGCTGCTGAGCGAATCTAGCGACGGCAGCGGCGAGGGTGTTGTCTATCAACTCAGATATCTCGGCCCACCGCGCCTCGGGGTCATCACTGAAGGCCAAGGTGACGCTGTCTGCGGGGGTCGATCGAAAAAGCGGCGTCGGCAGCGGCCGGTCGTCATCCTCGGACGCGCGCGGCGTTACCGCTTCGGCGAATACGGTCACCGCAAGCACTCCGGTCTCACCCTGGCCCACCCGTTGGATGGCAACCACGAATCGTAGCGTCTGGCCGAGCACGACCAAATGCAGCCGGGTCCACCAGCTACCTTTACTGATATTCGTGAAGAAATCTACTTCACGAGCGGTGCGGATTATCTGTAGCGACCAGAATCTCGCTCTATCGTCTGGGGGAGAGGCATGGTCGATCGACGAGCGCGCTTGTGGGTCCGCTTCGCCGAACTGATCACGTACACCCGATCCGAGCTCCTCGAGGTATACGACGATCTTATTATGTAGCTCGCGGGCAAGAGCTTCGGCCCTGGTGGTGCGTTCGGTGAGTTCGGCCTGCTGGAGCTCACGTAGCCGTTGTGCGTATGCACGGGCGACACCGAGCGCTCCGGTACGTTCGGCAATCGGTTCCGTCGGCCGCTCCAGTTCGGAGCGCAACGCGACTATCTCAAGGCGGGCGAACAAACGTGTGAGGTCTCGCAGATCTCCGCCATTCGCCTGATCGAGGGCGTCAATGTAAGCACCTCGCTGGGTGCGGTCCACCACTAATGGAGCGTACCGCGCGCCGAGTAGCACCAACAGCGTGAGCGCCCGGGCGACGCGGCCATTGCCGTCCTCGAACGGATGAATCCTGATGAACCGATGGTGCAACCACGCCGCGCGTACCACCGGATGCGCTCGTCCTGTCTTTCGGTACAGCTCGAGCAGCCGCTGCATCTGCGATTGGACGTGCTCAGGAGGAGTGTATTCGAGCAGCCTGCCGTCCTGGCGCCGCACGTGATTCGGCTGTGTCTTCCATGCGCCGTGGTGCAGCGTGACCTGCAGGACCTGCCCAAGATCGTTGCGCGCCTCATAGGTGGCCTGCGCACCGCAGACCGCCTGATGCAGCTCACGCACAAAGTGGAGACTGAGGTCTCTGCCATCACGCGCGGCATCGGCAAGAAACTCCAATGCGTCATACTGAGTTCTGATGATTGTCAGTGCATCATCATCCAGCCCGCCCTCGCGCGCCGCGACCTCGGCAGTAATGCCTTCCGCGACGAGAGCTTCGGTGACACCCCAGTCGACGTCATAGAGCCGTTCGATGATTCCGGTCTCAATCGCGTGCCGACGTAGGCTACGGCGCCGGGCCTCGGCGAGCTCGGCAGCTGAAGCCTGGTTGAGCCACAGCTCCCACGCCTCGCGGAGGGTGTCGACGCTTGCCAGCACTTGCCGCAACTCGCCGTTCACGACATCCAGGGGCTCTACGTCACCCCACTGAAGCCGCTCCTCAATACTCACGAGGTCATGTTAGCCGCCCGCCCTCGACACCTTGGTGCGCTATCGGGGTCGGGTGACGGGATCGGCGTTCCGTTCCCGGGCGAGTCGCGCTGCAGCGGCTCGGGCTCGATCCGGGCCGAGGCGGTGAGGTGGCCCGGCACACAGGTCCGGGCGCAGGCGTCGGGCCGGGCGGCGAGGAAGCCGAGGAACGCCTCCCGTAGCGCCCGCTGCGGCTCGTCGGGCGGCTGCAAGGCGTCGAGCACCCGCACCGCGTCGGCGTGCACCGCTGCCACGGGGTGTCTCACCGCAGCACCAGCCCGTGGTCGTCGGGGTCGCGGGGCGCGCGGGGCTCCAGCGGCTCCACCGGGTGGCCGACGGCGACGGCCCCGAGCGGCCGCCAGCCGGCGGGCAGGTCCAGCGCGGCGCGCACCACGTCCGGGCAGAAGATCGTCGAGCCGATCCAGCAGGACCCCAGGCCCTCGGCGGCCAGCGCCACGAGCAGGCCCTGCACGGCGGCGCCCACCGCGACGGTGAACATCGTCCGCTCGGCCTCGGCCCGCCGGGCGTCGGGGTAGCCGTGGGCGCCGTCGTCGACACAGATCGGGACCAGCACCTCCGGCGCGGTGCGCAGCAGGTCGCCGCGGCGCACCCGGCGCTCGACCTGATCGGCGTCGAAGCCCTCGCCGCGCAGGTCGGCCCGCCACGCGTCGGCCATCGCGTCCAGTAGCCCGCTGCGGCGCACCGGGTCGCGCAGCCACACGAACCGCACCGGGCGGGTGTGGTGCGGGGCGGGGGCGGTGAGGGCGACACCCACCGCGCGGCGCACCGCCGCAGGGTCCACCGGGGCGCTGCTGAACGTCCGGACCGAGCGGCGCAGCAGCACCGCCTCGCGGTGGCCTACCGCGATCGCGTCGTCGGTGCCGAGGCGGAACAGGTCCTCCTCCACCGGCCGCACCAGCCCGGCGGCACCGGAGCCGTCGTCGCGCCGCGGCAGCCCGCGCAGCACCGCCACCGGGACGCCGGCGAGCTTGCCCTTGACCAGGTCGGCGGCAGCGGCCACCTCGTCGGCGACCGCGACCTCGGTGATCTCCAGCTCGTTGCCGTGCGCGTCGCGGGTGCCCGCGTAGCGGTGCAGCACCGCCAACCCGGAGGAGCCGATAGCGGCGTCGGTCTGGCCGAGCCGCCACGTCCTTCCCATCGTGTCGGTGATCACCACGGCGACGTCCACCCCGAGCCGGGCGGCCAGCGCGGTGCGCAGCCTCGCCGCGCTGGCATCCGGGTCCTCCGGCAGCAGCGCGACCTCGCCGAGGTCCACGTTGGACCCGTCCACTCCCGATGCGGCCTGCACGATGCCGAGCGCATTCTGGGTGATCAGGGTGCGGCCGCGGCGTGCGAGCACGCGCTTCGCCTCGGAGTCGACCAGCTTGCGCCGCGCCGCGTCCCGCTCGGCGGGATCGGGCGGTACCCCGACCAGCCGTCCCTCCACCTTGGACACGACCTTGCTCGTCACCACCACGACGTCGCCGTCGGCCAGCCACGGCGCGCCGCCGGCCACCGCGGCGGCCAGGTCGTCGCCGGGACGGAACTCCGGCAGCCCACCCACCGGCAGGATGCGGACCTCGCCGCCGGAACCGTGATCACTCACGCGGCCACCCCCGCCAGCTCCAGCGCCGCGCCGGCCATCGCCGCCGTGGCATCCACATCGGCCATCAGCAGCGGCACCGCGCGGACCTCCACACCCGGGACCGTGGCGACGTCCCCGGTGTGTACCAGCCAGCCGTCCAGGATGCCTCCTGCCGACCGCGCGCCGTAGTGCCGCCCGACCGCGCCGGCCTCGCTGTGCACGCCGATCGCGGCCAGGCACACCTCCGCCATCCCACGCAGTGCCCGGCCGCCGACGATGGGGGACAGCCCGACCACCCTGGCCCCGGTGTCGCGCAGCGCCCGCCGGACGCCGGGCACCGCGAGGATCGTCCCGATCGAGACCACGGGGTTGGAGGGGGCGAGCAGTACCACGTCAGCAGCGGCGATCGCCTCGAGCACACCCTGCACCGGCTCGGCGTCCTCCGCCCCGACCGGCACGAACGCGGTGGGGGGCGGTGCGGCGCGGTGGCGCACCCACCACTCCTGGAAGTGCATCGCGTGGCGACCGTCGCCGTCGACGACCACCACATGCGTCTCGCAGCGGTCGTCGGTCATCGGCAGCAGCCGCACGCCGGGGCGCCACCGGTCGCACAGCCCGGCGGTCACCAGGGACAGCGGGTAGCCGGCCCGCAACATCCGGCTGCGCACCAGGTGGGTGGCCAGGTCGCGGTCGCCCAGCCCGAACCAGTCCGGGTCGGCGCCGTAGGCGGCGAGCTCCTCGGACACCGTCCAGCTCTCGCCGGCGCGTCCCCAGCCGCGGCCGGTGTCGATGCCGCCGCCCAGGGTGTACATGCAGGTGTCCAGGTCCGGGCAGATGCGCAGCCCGTGCAGCCAGATGTCGTCGCCGGTGTTCACCACCGCGGTGATCTCGTGCGCCGAGGCGCCCTCACCCACCGGGGGTAGGCCGAGAACGGCCTTGACCCCCAGCAGGAACCGTGCCCCGCCGACGCCCCCGACCAGCACCACGACATTCACGAGCAGCACGCTAGCGCGCTGGCGCTCACGACCGCGCTAGCGCCAGAAGAGGAACTCGCCCAGTCCCGCGTCCGCCGCGCCGAGGTCGCCGCCGATCGCACCGAACACCGCGCCGGTGATGCCGAACAGCGCGCCGGCGACCACCGGCACGCTGATGATGATCACGAACAGCACCAGCGGGGCGAACGGCCGCACGGTGGCGGCGAACCGGCGGGCTTGCGGCGAGAGGTAGGGCTCCAGCGCGCCGAAACCGTCCAGCCCGGGCACCGGCAGGATGTTGATCACGAATGCGAGCACTTGCACCAGCGCCAGGTAGGACAGCCCGATCGCGAGCCCGGTGGGCAGCGCGCCGGTCGCGACCGTGGCCACCAGCGCGACACCGATCACCAGGTTCGTCAGCGGGCCGGCCAGCGAGACCGCGGACTCCACGCCGCGGGAGCGCAGCGAGTGGCGGTCGATCCACACCGCACCACCTGGCAGCGGGATGCCGCCCGCCGCGAGCAGCAGCAGCGGCAGCAACAGCGAGAGCACCGGGTCGGTGTAGCGGCGGATGTCCAGGGTGAGGTATCCCTTGGCGCGGACCGAGCGGTCGCCGCCGCGGTAGGCCAGCAGCGCATGGCCGAACTCGTGCAGGCACAGCGAGGCGGCCCAGCCGCCGAGCACCAGCAGCACGATGCCGCCGGTCCGGGCCGGCCCCGCGTCCGCGACGGCCAGCGCTCCGCCCGCGACGGTGGCCGCGAGCAGCAGCAGGAACAGCGGGCTGGGCGCAAGGCCGGTGCGTCTCACGGCGCCAGTCTCGCCCACTCCGGTCACAGGCCGCAGCCGGCGTTACCACGGCCGGGGCGACACGCCCGGTCACGACACGCTGCGACACGCCCTCGGACGGGTACCGATCGACCGGCACGGGTTGCGCGGAGCGGGTGACACCGGTGTAATCACAGCGGTGTCATTCGCCGGGGAAGCCCGGGGAGTCCGCCAACTGGAGTTCCAGGATGGCGAGGAGGTGGACCGCCATGGGCGAGATCGACAGGGTATGGGTGGTCGACCGGGGGGATACCGGTCAGCACTCGATGAGCCTGCAGGACTACGACCTCATGTTCGCCGATCTCATGGACGAGCTGGAGGAGCAGTGGCAGGAGCGAGCGCTGTGCGCCCAGACCGATCCCGAGGCGTTCTTCCCGGAGAAGGGCGGCTCGACACGGGAGGCGAAGCGCATCTGCTCGGGCTGCGAGGTCCGGGCGGAGTGTCTGGAGTACGCGCTGGCGCACGACGAGCGTTTCGGCATCTGGGGTGGGCTCTCCGAGCGGGAGCGTCGCCGGCTCAAGCGCCGCGCCGGCTGAGCCGGGCCGTGCGCCCCGAGTGACCCGCCTGGGAACGCCGCGGGCCGCAACGTACCGTGGTGACCCGGATCACCCGTGGTCGAGTAGGAGGGCCGGTGCCGCGAACACCGCCGACGGTCCCTGCGGCACGTCCCACGGAGCTGAGCACCGCCCCGGCACTCGGTGTCCTGATCTGCCACGACGGTGGGCGGTGGCTTCCCGACGTGCTCGCCGCGTTGCGAGAGCTCGCTGTCCGGCCGCGCTACCTGATCGCCGTGGACACCGGTTCCACCGACCGCACCCCGGAACTGCTCGCCGCCGCGGGTGGCCTGCTCGACGGTGTGCTCACGCTGCCCCGTGAGACCGGCTTCGGCGCCGCGGTGGCCGCCGCAGTCGAGCACGGTGAGCAGCGCTGGGGAGATCCGGGGCGCTGGCTGTGGCTGTTGCACGACGACTGCGCGCCCGAACCCGGCTGCCTCGCGGCGCTGCTCACGGTCGCCGAACTCTCCCCGTCGGCCGCTGTGCTCGGGCCGCTGTGCGTGGACTGGAGCGATCCCCGTGTGATCGTCGAGGCGGGGGTGTCCACCGACGCATCCGGCCAACGGCAGACTGGTATCGGTTCGGTGGAGCTGGATCTGGGGCAGTTCGGCCGGAACGCCGAGGTGCTCGCGGTGTCATCGGCGGGATGCCTGGTGCGCCGCGACGTGTGGTCCGCGCTGGGTGGCTACGACCCGGCACTGCCGCTGCTGGCCGACGACCTCGACTTCGGCTGGCGGGCCAACGGCGCCGACCACCTGGTGCTCTGCGTGCCGGCTGCGCGACTGCGCCACGTCGGCGCGCTGGGTGCAGGGCTGCGCGAGCCCGACGCGGTGCGGACCCGTCGCATCGACGCCGACCGGGCCCACGGGGTGCGCACCTACCTCGTCAACTGCTCCGCGACGGCGTTCCTCACCGGCCTGCCCCGGCTGGTTCTGCTCGGCATGCTGCGCGCGGTGGGGTTCGTGCTGGTGCGCCGCGCCGCAGCGGCCCGGGCCGAGCTCGTGGTGGTGCGCCGGCTGGTGTCTGGG
>JBOHGT010000083.1:0-3989 GCA_050700385.1 Pseudonocardiaceae bacterium
CGCCAGCACCGTATGGTCACTCGGCGGCCGTGAACCGGATGTCGTGGGTGTCGGCGTCCGCGGCGGCGAAGTCGAGCAGCCTGGCGCCCTCGCTCGTGATAGTGGCGGCGTCCTTCTTGGACAGCCAGGTGTAAGGGTCGACGACCAGGGTGGCGGTGCCACGGCTGCGCGTGATCTTCCACGTGCCGCGGAAGAAGCCGTCGACGAGCACGCTGCCGGGCACCATGCCGTTGCGGGTGGCGACCCGCTTGCGGTGCTCATCGCTGATAACGCGGGTGCGGTCGGCGTGGGAGAGCAGCACGTTGTCGAACTCGGGCAACAGGCGCACCGCGGCCGGGGTGTCGGGATCGGGACGCGGGGCGTCGGGTAGGTCGAGCAGCTCACGGCCGTGCTCGTCGCGGAAGGCGCGCAGCTGCGGCCGGAGCCGCTCGGCCACCTCCCGCAGCCGGGTCAGGCCCGACCAGGTCTGCACGTCCCTGATGCTGGCGGGGCCGAACGCGGCCAGGTACCGCAGCACCATCCGGTCCGGTGAGGGGTCGGGATCCAGCGCGCTGCCCAGCCACGCCTCGGCCGTCGTGACAATGGGCTGACCACCGGCACCCCAGATGCCACGCGGCGGTAGCTGCACCAGCGGCACCAGGCAGCGCACGGCCATCGCCAGCGCGGTCGGGTCGCGGTCGGGCCATCGCTTCGTCATGAGGTCACCGAGCTCGACGCCGGTGCGGTTCAGCGCGCGCCGGCCGAGGACGTCACCGGACCCAGGCATGCCCTCTCCTTTCGCTGCCTTGCCCGCCTCCCGTATCAAGTGCAGGGATACCAGTCGGGACGGAGCCTTTCCGGGTGACACACTCACGAGTCCTGCCCGAGCCAGTCACGTACCCCGCGCATCAACTCGTCCCGGAGCTGGGGTGGGGCGGCCGAGCAGCGGATGCTGTGCCCGGCGAGTGCCGCGAGCTGCTGATCGGACAGCCCGAACACGTCGCGGCAGATCTCGTACTGCCCCGCCAGGCCGGTACCGAACAGCAGCGGATCATCGGCCGCCAGCGCCACCGCCACCCCGGCGTCGAGCAACGCGGGCACCGGCACCTCGGACAGCTCGTGTACTCCCAGCGGTGGATACGACGTCGGGCACACCTCCAGCCCCACGCCCCGCTGCACCAGCAGCCCCAGCACATCGGGATCAGCAGCCGCCGAGGTCCCGTGACCGATCCGGCGGGCGCCGAGCAGCTCCACGCAGTCGCGGACATGATCAGCGCCGGTGAAGAACCCGCTGTGCGGCACCGCCAGCAGCCCCGCCTCGGCCGCGACGCGGAAGGCCGGTTCGAACTCCGCCACCTGCCCCAGCCGCTCGTCGTTGGACAGCCCGAATCCCACGACGCCATCACCGGCGTACTCCCCAGCCAACCGCGCCAGCCGCTGGGCGTGATCTCCCGAGCGCGCCCAACTCGACGCCACCACTACCCCGGTCGGGATGCACGCCTGCGCCGCGGCAGCCAGCACGGCCTGCACCGCCGCGCGCGCGTCACCGAGCACCGGGGCGTAGGAGGTCGGGTCCAGCTGGATCTCCAGCCACCCGCACCCGTCCGCGGCGTCGTCAGCGGCGGCCTCGGTGACCACCCGCACGATGTCCGCACTCGTGCGGATCACCGACCGCGCGGCGTCGTACCGTGCCTGGAAGTCCGCCCAGCTACCCGCCACACCAGCGGGCAACGGCGGCGGGACCGCCATCCCGGTACGGCCCGCCAGCTCCAGCAACGTCGACGGGCGCATCGCCCCCGTCAGGTGCAGGTGCAGGTGGGCCTTCGGCAGCGCCCTCAGATCACGCATCCCACCTCCCGTCCTGCCAACACCGCGATGCCAGCCGGCGGTGGAAGGCCCCAGGCGCAGGGCGAAGCTCCGCTACGACTCCAGGCGCCAGGGCAGTAGGCGGCCACGCCTTCCTGGGCCGGGCACCTGCGCAGTGAAGCGCGCTCAGCGGGACTGCAGCGCATCGAGCGCGATGGCCTGCGCGAGCACCAGCCGACGGTCGATCCCGGGGTGCTCGACGGTGACCACGTACCGGTCCTTGATCCCGATCTTCTTCTCTACCGCGACCACACGCTGCCCGTCGAGGTGGAAGTCGAAATGGTATGGGATGGGGAACGGGTAGTCGCTGACGAACTCCCAGGCGCGGCGGGTCAGCGCGATCCCCATGCTGCGCTCGGACCCGGTGGCGGTGCCCAGCCCGGGCTGTTCCAGGTGCCAGGTCGAGCGGGCCAGGGACTTGCCGAAGTCCTTGCGGAACAGCCCGATCGGGGTGCCGTCGGCTGCGGTGACGTCGTAGGTGGCGCCGACGTCGAGGATCTGGCGCGCCCGGAACGCGGCGAGCACCTGCTGCCGGTCCTGGTCGGTGTAGAGCGTCACCTGCTCCTTGAACGCGGCACGCTTCTGCTCGGCGAACGCGACGAGCTCGCCGCCGTCGGTGCGGACCTCGTACCGGTTGATCATCAAGGTGATCCGCTGCTTCACCTGGAACATGCGCTGCGCCTGCAACACCTCGAGGTCCATGCGGCTGCCTCCTTCCCGGCACCAGGCTGTCACACCGGTCGCACCCAGGTGCCCGGAAGCGCCGACAGGCCGCGCCCACTTGCCCGGAACCGCGCGAGAATCGCATGCCAGTGCGGGGGTACCGGAGGCGAAGCACCGCCGGACGGTGGCGCTGAACGGCCGGTGGCGCCCAGGGCAGGGCTACTCCTCGGGGTCGTCGAAGGGACCCCACCTGTCCTCCACCGACCGTTGGTACTCCCGCTCCATGATCTCTTCGGGCAGGGGCGGTTCGAAGCACTCACACTCGATCAGTCTCGGCGAGTCCTCCGGACGGGGCTTGCCCTCGAAGTCGAGCCCGCCGTAGCACAGCAACGGCTTGCGGAGATCGTCCAGCTTCTCGTCACGGCCCGTCAGACCGCCGGTGGCGTCGAGGAAGTGCAGCCACCGCCACAGCGTCTCGGCCACGCCTTCCGGCCACAGGCAACGGTTCATGCTGCACCAGTTCGGCACGTCGCACCGCAGCACGTGGTAGACGGACCGCCGCGTCCACGCCTCGATCGGCTTCGGGTCGTGCCATCCGGCCGTCGCGGCGAGCACGAGGGCCAGCAGGTCGGGGTCGAAGGGCGTGCCCGCGCCCAGGCGCCATCGGCGTGCCCAGGAGGTACCTGCGTCTTACTCGCACACCGTGCCGGTGCGCTGACCTGCACCTTCGTCCGGGAGCTGCCGACAGCGCCGCGCGTCGAGAACGTCCGCGAGCCGGGCCGGAGCGCACGATGTACTATCGTGAAGCTATCCGGAAAAACGTGAACGGAGGCTCGCCCATGACGGAGCTGGTGCGTACCTCGCTGTTCCTCAGCTGGTGTCGCCAGGACGCCGAGGCCAAGGAGGCGCTGCTCGGCCTACTGCACCTGGACGGCCTGGCCGGGGTGCGTATCAGCTGGTGGGAGGACTCGCACCTGCTGCTCGGCGAGGACTGGCGGCGGCGGATCCTCGCCCGGCTGGACGGCTGCGACTATGGCCTGCTGCTGCTCACCCCGGGCTTCTTCAACAGCCGCTTCATCCTCGAGGAGGAGCTGCCCCGGCTGTTCGGGCCGGGCGTAGACAAGGTGTTGCCGGTGATGCTGAAGCGGGTGCCAATGGACGGCTCGCGGGACCTGCACGGGGTGGACGCGCGGCAGATCTTCCTCGGGTCCGGCGGCCGCTGCTTTACCGAGACCCGAGGCGCCGGCCGGGAGCGCTTCGCGCTCGACCTCGCCACAAAGATGCGCGAGCGTGTGCTGAGCGACGCCTCCTGATGCGACGGCTGCCGCGGCGGGCGGTGCTCCGGCACCTCAATCGGCTCGCCGACGACCTCACTCCCCGGCAGCTGTCCCGGCTCCGGGCGCTGGCCGACCTGATCGGCGACGACGGCCGGATCCCGCTGCCGGGGGCGCTGGACGCCGCGACGCCCGGCGGTGACGACA
>JBOHGT010000084.1:0-6982 GCA_050700385.1 Pseudonocardiaceae bacterium
TCGGCTCCTTCGAGCTCGGCCCGCGCGAACGCCGCGGCGTGCAACCGGCGCACCGCCGGCCGGTCGTCGGCCCGCTCCCGTCGGATCAGCACGGCACGATCATGGGGTGCGTGCCGCCATGCGGCAACCGTCCCCGCATGACGAGCGCGCCCGAGACGGCAAGCTGATCCTGGACGGCCCTCGGCGATCGCTGCATAGTGGGACCGTCGAGCGGAGGACAGATCGTGGACATCGGGATCGGGCTGCCGTCGACCATCCCCGACGTCGACGGGCCGACCATCCTCGAGTGGGCTCGCCGCGGCGACGCGGCCGGGTTCTCCACCCTGGGCACCATCGACCGGGTCGTGTACAGCAATCACGAGACCATTCCGACGCTGGCGGCCGCCGCTGCGGTGACCGGCCGGATCGGGCTCACCTCCACGATCCTGATCTCCCCGTACCGCGGTAACGGCGCGTTGCTGGCCAAGCAGCTCGCCAGCGTGGACAGTTTCTCGCGGGGGCGCCTGACCGTGGGCCTCGCCGTCGGCGGCCGGGAGGACGACTACGCCGCCACTGGCACCGACTTCGAGCGCCGCGGCCGCACCCAGGACCGGCTGCTCGCCGAGATGCGCGCGGTCTGGGCCGGGGAGTCCCGCGGCACGGCCGGTGCGATCGGGCCGCCGCCGGTGCAGCCGGGCGGCCCACCGCTGCTGCTCGGCGGCAACAGCGCCGCGGCCATCCGCCGCACGGTGGAGCACGGGACGGGCTGGATCGCCGGCGGCGGTGGCGCGGACATGTTCGCCGGGACCGCGCAGCGTGTGCGGGACGCGTGGTCGCAGGCCGGTCGCAGCGGGTCGCCTCGACTCGCGGCGCTCGGCTATTACGCGCTGGGACCACGTGCGCGGGACGCGGCGCGCCATTACCTGACCGACTATTACGGCTTCCTCGGTGAGTTCGCCGAGCGCATCGCCGATGGTGCGCTCACCGACGCCGACGCGGTCCGCGAGGAGGCGGACGCGTTCGAGGCGGCGGGCTGCGACGAGCTGATCCTGTTCCCGTGTTCCGCGGAACCCGATCAGGTGGCCCTGCTCGCCGACGTCACGCAGCGCCATCTCATGTCGAGTTAGGTGGGCACCGCCGATGGCGCGCCGTCGCGCGACCTGGTCTCCTTCGGACGCGCCGTGCGCACCTGGTTCGCGATCTCGCTGCAGACCTTCGGCGGGCCCGCGGGGCAGATCGCCGTCATGCAGCGCACGCTGGTGGAGGAGAAGCGCTGGATCGGGCAGCGCCGGTTCCTGCACGCCTGAACTACTGCATGCTGCTGCCCGGGCCCGAGGCCCAGCAGCTGGCCGTCTACGTCGGGTGGCTGCTCAACGGGCTGCGCGGCGGGCTGGTCGCGGGCACGCTGTTCGTGCTGCCCGGCGCTGTCGCGCTGCTGGCGCTGGCCGCCATCTACGTCGCCTTCGGCGACACAGCCGCGGTCGCCGCGATCTTCGCCGGGCTCGCCCCCGCCGTGCTCGCCGTCGTGGCGCAGGCCGTCGTCCGAGTCGGCAGGCGTGCGCTGGGACATCCTGCTCTCATCGCCGTCGCCGCGGCCGCGTTTCTCGCCCTCACCGTGTTCGCCGTGCCGTTCCCCGCCGTCGTCGCCACTGCAGCCGCCGTGGGCTGGGCACTCGGGCGCTGGGTCCCGTCCACCATGCGCCTCCGCGACGCCGATAAAGGACCCGACCAAGGCCCCGCACCCGTGATCCCCGACGACGCGCTACGTCGAACGGCTCCGCGGCAACCGGGCCCTCTCCGCAGCGCTGACCGGTATCACCGCGGCCGTCGTCGGCGTCATCGCCAACCTGGCCGTCTACTTCGCCCTGCACACCCTGTTCGGGCGGACCAGTCCCTTCGACTGGGGACCGATCCACCTCGAAATCCCCCACTTCGACAGCCTGCGGCCACTTCAGCTCCTCATCACCCTCGTAGCCCTACTCATGATCTTCCGGCTGCACTGGTCCATGCTGCGGACCCTCGGAATCTGCGCGCTGCTCGGGCTGGCCACCGCGGTCCCGGTGATGATCTGACCCTCACCCCGCGAGGGCTTGACAGGGGTGCGGGCAGGCTGGATACGAGCATGACCAAGAGTCAGGTGGTCTCACCGGGGAGCGGCCGGCGTCCGAGGATGCCGAGCTCGGAGCGGTGGTACCAGCCGAGTTCACGCTCGCCCTCGAGCCAGCACAACCGGACCGACACACCGTCGAGCTCGGCGGGGAAGTCCAGCAGCAGCGGGGCGACGCCCTTGACCTCGATCCCCTGGTCGGGGAACCACGACAGCAGCTCACTCAGCCGGGCCTCCAGCGCCTTGGCCTCGGGCCGGCCGCCGAGCGGGGAGTGACCCCCGGACCGGAGCACGTGGGACAGCTCAGCCAGGTCGGCGCGGGCCTCGACCAGCTCAGCAGCCTGCCGGCGCACCTCCGGCAGCAGCGCACGTGCCTCGGCGACGCCGAACAACTTCCCGCTCACGGATGCACCGTAGCTCCCCAAGTCAGCCGTTCGACGGCGGCCGTTCGACGAGCTGGCTGAGGTAAAGCTGCTCACCGAGCTTGCCGATCAGCTCGAGCTGCGTCTCGAGGTAGTCGATGTGATCCTCCTCGTCGGACAGGATCGTCTCGAAGAGGTTGGCGGTGGTGATGTCGCCCTTCTCGCGGCACATACCGATTCCCGGCCGCAGCCTCTCGACGACCTCCATCTCGACGGCCAGGTCGGCCTCGAACTGCTCCCGCACGGTCTGGCCGACGCGCAGCGAGAACAGCCGCTGGTAGTTGGGAAGACCCTCGAGGAACAGGATCCGCTCGGTGACCCGCTCCGCGTGCCGCATCTCGTCCATCGACTCGGCACGGGTGTGCTCGGCGAGCTTGGTGAATCCCCAGTTGGCCTGCATCTTCGCGTGCAGGAAGTACTGGTTGATCGCGGTCAGCTCGCTGGTGAGCTGCTCGTTGAGCAACGAGATGATCTCGTCATCGCCGCGCATGGAGGGTCCCTTCCTGACGGTCGTCCGAATGGCGTAACCCTACGCGATCCCGGGCTGGATTGTCACCGAAAGTGAGCCTTGCCTCCAGGTTCGCGAACCTTCCGTCATCAGGCGCTTCGGGGTAGGTCCGTCAGCTCCACCGGCGGCGTGGCGGCCAGGAGGGCGGCGATGTGCTCGTGACAGCCACCGCACCCCGTGCCTGCCTCGCACCAGTCGCTGACCTCGTCGACCGTGCGGGCACCCGCCAGTACGCACGCGCGCACCTCCGCCTCGGTCACCGCCGCACAGAAGCAGACGTACATGGCTCCGATGCCTCCAGGACGCTGGCTTAGGCTAGGCTAAGCAGAACAGATCATCGCGGATCCGTCCAGCCTCCCTGCGTGAATGATTTCGGTAGCTACAGCTACCGAAATCATTCACGACCCCCTGGGCGGCGACCGACGCCGCGGACCTCGAAGCCGACCCGGCGCAGCACGTCGGAGTCGAGCAGGTTGCGGGTGTCGATCACGATGCGGCCCGCGACGACCTCGGCGAGGTGGCCCCAGTCCAGCACCCGGAACTCCGGCCACTCGGTGAGCACCACCAGCGCGGCGGCCCCCGTGGCGGCCTTGACCGCATCGTCGGCGACCTCGAGGTCATCGCTCATCCCGGGCACCGGGCCGCGGATACCCGGGTCGTAACCGACCAGTTCGGCGCCCTGCGCGGCCAGCAACGCGGCCACCGCCAGCGCCGGGGAGTCACGCAGGTCATCGGTGCCCGCCTTGAACGTCAACCCCAGCAACCCGATCCGCACCCCCGCCAACGACCCACCCACCGCCTCGCGGACCTTGTCGACCATCCGGACCTGCTGGCGGGTGTTGGTGTCCAAGCTGGCGGCCAGCAACCCGAAATCGAAGTCCGCCGCCGCGGCGACCTGCAGCAACGCGTGGGTGTCCTTGGGCAGGCACGATCCACCCCAACCCGGCCCCGGTGCCAGGAACGCCTGCCCGATCCGCCGGTCATAGCCGATGCCCTCACAGACATCGAGCACATCGGCCCCCAGCCGCTCACACAACTCGGCGACGGCGTTGACATACGACAGCTTCATCGCCAGAAAACAGTTCGCCGCGTACTTCACCATCTCCGCACTCGCCGCATCGGTCAGCACCGTCGGCGCCCCCAGGCGGGCATACAACGCCGCCACCCGCTCCGCGGCGTCCTGCGCGTCACAACCCACCACGATCCGGTCCGGATTCAGGAAATCCTCCACCGCCGAACCCTCCCGCAGGAACTCCGGATTGCTCACCACCGCCACATCGTCACGCCCCAGCAACGCCGCCGTGCGCGCCGCGGTGCCCACCGGAACCGTGGACTTGTTCACCACCACACACCCCGCCGGCAACAACCCCGCCACCTCGGCGACCACCGACTCCACCACCGTCAGATCCGCCGCCCCACCCGCCCCCATCGGCGTCGGCACGCACAAGAACACCACCTCCGCCCCACCCCCACCCCCATCGCCGACCACCGCCGCGCCCGCCCCCACCACGAACCGCAACCGCCCCGCCGCCAAACCCTCCGCGACCAACTCCGAAAGCCCCGGCTCAAAGATCGACACCTCACCCCGCGCCAACCGCGCCACCTTCGTCGCGTCCACGTCCGCGCACACCACCCGATGCCCCAACGACGCCAGACACGCCCCCGTCGTCAGACCCACATAACCGGTTCCGATGACGGCGATCCGACGGACGAACATTTGGCTGCGCTCCCTCGACGCGATCCGGTGCGCGAATCGTGGCACAGCATGCACCCTGCGAGATCGGGGCGACATCAGGTCGGCGCAGCACGGGACGATGCGGCAAGAATCGATTAGCCTACCCGCCCGTGGAGCAACGTCGCCTCGGGGGGTCGGGACTGGTCGTCAGCGCCCTCGGGCTGGGCTGCAACAACCTCGGCAGGCCCGGGACCGCCACCGAGACGCTCGACGGAGCCCGTGCGGTGATCGACACCTGCCTCGAGGTGGGTGTGACGTTCTTCGACGTCGCCGACGCCTACGGCTCACCCCGCGGTCGCAGCGAGGAGCTGCTCGGCGCGGCGCTGTCCCGGCGGCGCGACCGGGCCGTGCTGGCCACCAAGTTCGGCGCCGACATGGGTGGATCGAGCGGCACGGACTTCGGCTCCCGGGCGTCGCGGCGCTACGTGCGCCATGCCGTCGAGTCGTCGCTGCGCCGGCTGGCCACCGACTGGATCGACCTTTACCAGCTGCACCGGCCGGACCCGATGACCCCGATCGAGGAGACCCTCTCGGTTCTCGACGACCTGGTGCGGGAGGGCAAGATCCGCTACGTCGGGCACGCGAACCTGGCCGCATGGGAGATCGCCGACGCGAGCTGGACGGCGCGCTCGGCCGGCCTGGTGGCGCCGGTGAGCACGCAGGACCACTACTCACTGCTCGAGCGTGACGTGGAGCGCGAGGTGATCCCGGCGTGCGAACACTTCGGGCTCGGGGTGCTGCCCTACTTCCCGCTGGCCAGCGGGTTGCTCTCCGGCAAGTACCAGCGGGGCACCGCGGCGCCGCCCGGTGCCCGCCTCGCAGGCCGGCAGCGCCTGCTCGACTCCGCCCCGTGGGACCGCATCGAGACGCTGGCGGGCTTCGCCACCGAACGCGGGGTCGGCCTGCTCGACGTGGCGATCGGCGGCCTGGCGGCGCAGCCGACGGTGAGCTCCGTTATCGCGGGCGCCACCACCCCCGAGCAGGTTCGGGCCAACGCGGCGGCCGTCGAGTGGCACCCCGGTGCCGACGACCTCGCCGAGATCGACACGATCTGCCCGCCGGGGCGCAGCTGAGCGGCGTAACGCTGTCCGGGGGTCAGCGCAGCGGGGCGAGGTCGCCGGCGAAGGGGACCTGTTCCACCGCGGCCGATGTCATCCAGCGGCGCAGCGTGGCGGTGGCCAGCACATCGTCGGCGTTGTAGGTGAGCAGCCGCTCCCGCTGGGCGGTGTCGGGCGGCGCGCCGTCGAGGCCCACCGCGTCGCGGTACCAGCGCATCGAGTTCTCCCCGCCCGCCTCGGGGTCGTGCCAGGCGAACCCGGCCGCCGGTGCGATCGTCTTCAGGCCCTTGCCGTGCGCGCAGAGGAACTCCGCGCTCACCACGCCGAAGAGGTCCACCCACTGCGACGAGCCGATGAACTCGACCACCTCGGCGACCGGTGGCACCCCGGGCCGGCCCGCGAAGCGCTCCGCCGAGGACAGCATCCAGCGGTTCTCGGCCAGCTCGTTGTAGCAGTACGCGCAGAAGCTGAGCCCCCGCTGCGCGGCCGCGGCCCGCACCGCGGACAACCACTCCCAGAACTCGGCGAACGAGCGGCCCTCGTCCTCGGTGGGCAGCGGGTCCCAGGTGGCGAAGGCGCGGTACCCGCGCGGCAGCCCGGTGTCCGCGCCGGAGAGCAGGCAGCCCCACAGGTAGGCGCCCGCGTCACCGAAGCTCTCCATGTCCACGTCGAGCTCGACGTCGGCGCGCGGCACGGTGATATCGGCGCGCCGGCGCACCAGCGAGAGGTCCCGCTGCCACGCCCGGGCCAGCAGCACCGCGTCACCGAAGTCCATCCCGGCCAGCGCGAAGGGCGGCTCGTCCGACGGGTCGAGGGCCGCCAGGTCGTCCACGGTGCGGACGCCGGAGTCGCGCAGCGCCACCCCGTCCTCGCCGCGCAGCACGAGGCTTACATCGCGCGCCGCGGCAAGCGCGGCCCCGCAGGTCGGCCACCAGGGGCAGGAGCGGCACTCGGTGACCCGTGACGGGGCGGCGAGCGCTTCCACGCCCGACGCCGCGGCCCCCGCCACGGCGAGACGGTCGGCGAAGCGGGCGTCGTACTCGGCCATCGCGCTACGCCCGCCCGGCCAGGTCGGCGCGTCCAGGTCGTGCCAGAGCACGACATCGGCGTCCAGCCCGACGACCCCGCCGCGCGCACGGCCCGGCGGCGCCAGCCCGGCGGCCTGCAGCAGGC
>JBOHGT010000085.1:0-22589 GCA_050700385.1 Pseudonocardiaceae bacterium
TCCTGGAACGCCTGATCCACCGCTCGGTGGTCGTCGGTCAGCACGGTGATCACGTCACTCGAGGTCTGAGTCATGGCGCGGACCGGCCGAGCCGGTCGACGTCGCCGCCTACCGGCAGGGGAATGACCGTGGCGCCCGGGTGGTTGTAGCTGGTGTCCGGGCCGGGCGACCTGTGTCCCCGGGCCCCATCACACACTGCCACCGCGGACGATCGTTCGGCTGAAGCCGCGGTGTGCCGCTCGCCGCGAGGCGACCAGCGCACCGGCCCGGGCCCTGTTTCCACCCGTTAGTGGCGGCACGAAGGACGGCGAGTCATGAAGGGCGACCGGATCGAGATCGTGATCGACGCCGGCGGTTCCACCCGCACTTACGAGATCGAGGCCACCCGGGCCGGCCGGCGGGTCGAGACCACCCACGGCAGGGGCATCGTCGAGGTCACCGAGGTCACCCGCAACGGCACACCGGTGCGCACTGCTCGCTTCATGGCCAGCCGGGTCCTGGCTCTGGTGGAGCATCCCACCGAGGAGGTCACCGGGTCGGACAGCAACGCGGCGGCACCACTGCACCGCAGCGCCTGAGACCGGTCCCGCCGATCCAGTCTCAGCACCACCGAGGTGTGCCAACGGCGGGGTGCGGGGTTGTAATCATGACTTGGACGCCCTCCCACGATCGGCCCAGCCCGTTTTCGTCCCCGGACAACTGGCTGTACCTCGGGCTGGCCGTAGCCATGATCTCCTCTGACGTTACGGCGGTGATGGAGACACCACACCTGAGCCGAGGAGGCGGCAATGACGACCGAACAACCGTACGACACCTACTCGAGCTCAGACGCTGAGCGCGCCCGGGCAGACCCCGGCCAGGCCGTCGACGCCATAGAGGACGGGACACTCGGCGGCAGGACGGCTCAGATCCGCGACGAAGAGGACAGTGACCAGCCGGTATTTGAGCAAGATCTCGATGAGGAGGATCTCAGCCACAGTAGATTACGGTGGTCCCGGTGCCGAACCGACCTGACGTCACGCCTGCATCCCGGCGCCAGCGGTCACGCTGGCCATGGTGGGGAGGAGTGTCCGAATGCGGTCGCCAAGCCTGCTGGAGACCCTGCGCCGCTGGTGGGTGTGGTTGCGTTTCGGCGGACTCGGTGCAGCCTGCCCGCCTGGCTGCGCAAGCGGCTACCGCTGCTCCGGCAGGTCACCGCCGCTGATCAAGGGGACGAACCGGACGAAGTCCAGGACCTGTCGCTCGAAGCGCCCGCCCATCTCGGTGAACAGGGTCAGCAGGTCGTCGGCATCCCCGGGCAACGGCACCACCAGTCGCCCACCCGGGGCGAGCTGGTCGAGGAACGGACCGGGATCCTCGGGGGCGAGAGCGTGCACCGCGATCGCGTCATAAGGCGCGCGGTCCGCCAGCCCTCGACTACCGTCGGCCAGGAGCACCGTGACATTCGTCACGCCGAGCTGCTCGAGAACACGCCGTGCTCCCGACGCCAGTACTGGGTGGCGCTCGACGGTCGTCACCTCACGGGCGAGCCGGCCCAGCACGGCTGACGAATAGCCCGACCCGGTGCCGATCTCGAGCAGGCGCTCGTCACCACGCAAAGCGAGTGCCTGGCAGATGGCGGCGACGACGTACGGCTGCGAGATCGTCTGGCCACCGGCGATGGGCAGCGCTTGGTCGGCGTAGGCGGCATCGCGATACTCCCTCGGGACGAACACGTCACGCGGGACCGCGCGCATCGCTTCGAGGACCCGTTCGTCGTCGATGCCCCGAGCCGCGAGTTGGCGATCGACCATCTCGGCGCGGCGGGAGAAGAAGTCTCGTTCGCTCATCGCGAGGCCTTCCTGTCACGGCCTGTGGGTAGTACGAGAATGACACTTCGAGCGGCGCCATCCCGATTCGGACATGCATCGACGCATGATCGCCGTTGCTGTACGGCCTGCTGTCACGGATGCGGGTCGAACAGGGCATAGCTGCCGTAGCTGGGCTGGATCACCGCGGCGGTCGCCACGCCGTGCGCCAGGGTGCGGCACAGCGCCCAGGTCCCCAGCTCTCGGCGCGCACCCGATCGGCCAGATCGCGCCGGGACAGCCCGTCCGCCGAGCAGCGCCGCTGCGCCCGACCTCGATCGCCAGCGCTCAGACGAGATCGAACGCGGCCCGGATCGCCTCGGCGAGCTCCGCCTCCTGTGCGGGGAGCAGGTAACCGATGTGGCGACCCAGCGTCGAGATGAGCACGGTGACAATGTTGTCGCAGTTGACCACGCTCGCCTGATCGAGTCCGTTCGCCGGGCCGACCGGCACCTCGGTCGACAGGCGGCGGATGGTGATGGTGATGGGGGCCACGGTGACCCGGATGAGATGGGGTCGCACCAACTCGCGGGTCAAGATGAGCACCGGCCGCGCCTTGTCCAGTTGCGCGACATGGATCGGGCGCATCAGTCCAGGTCATCCAACGGGGTTCGCGCGGCGAACTTCGCGAGGCCGTCGAGATCGGCATCGGTGCCCGCCTCCCGGGCCAGGATGGCTGCGTCACGGGCGGCGATCTCCCGCCGCCTCTCCCGGGCCACCGCCTGCGCGACGACCGCCGCCCTGCTGCTGGCTTGACCATGCTCGACGAGCTGATCGATGAACTCGACGAGGTCATCCGGAAGGCGCACTGCGATCTGCCTGCTCATACCAAGATGGTACCAGTACGGGATTCGCGCTGGCGCCGCAGTGATCACCGAGTTCCTCGAACCAGTACTGCGGCGTTGCCGCCGGCCTGGCCCGGGTTCGGCCGTCACGTCACCGGGTCGAGCGGTGCCGCATGAGAGCAGGTGGCCGTGCGGTGATCTTCCCCCAGAGCCGCAGTGCGGGATGAGTCGGGGCGGCGGCGTCCGCGAGGTAGGGGTCACCCCAGCTCGGGCACCGTCCACCTGCAGTGGGCTCGTGCTCGGCCAGCAAAGCCCACCCAGTACCGCATATAACGGGGCAGCTCGGCGCGGGCGAGAGTTGCGACCGCATGGTCGTCCGGATCATCGAGCGCGTCGGTATACCGGCGAAGCAACACATAGACGATCTCGCGATACTGCTCGAAACAACGACGACCCTTGTTACCCATCAGTGCCCGCCTCGATCGCATCGCCAGCGCTCATCTGGCGACGGGCCGCCAGATCCGCCAGCCCGGCAGCGATCACCATGCCCAGGTTCTCGGCTCCACTCGCCGTCACGCCCAACAGCACGTGACACGGTGCGCCGTCGATCTCGACGCACACGCAGGGCACGTCCTCATCCAGCCACACGCGCAGCTGTGTGTCCCCCGGACCACGGCGGCGGTAAGCTGCCCCGGCCACCGGTCGAGTCGGTGCTCCATCACGTTGCCATTCCCGAACGCGGCTGCGGACACCTGCCGCGGTGGTTCCGCGTCCTCACGTCCCGGTCTTGAGTCCATGGGAGCGAGCGAAGCGGGTGGACACTTAGCTGTGGTAGCGGGTGAGCCAGCGCGCACCTCGCGGCGCTAGGCTGTTGCCCTGAGCGACACGGCAGCCCAGGGTGAGAGGGGTACGGGGCATGGCTCGCCAGCCAGCCAAGCTTGTCGAGCAGCAGCGAGCGCTGGGGCGTTGCTGTTCCAGGTCGATATCGCGCGAGCGGTGCCCTGCCATCGCACGACCGTCACGCACGCTGAAGCGGGCTCTCAACTCCCGGATTCACACTTTTGGGAGACAACAGATAGAGTAGTCGGAGCCAATGGCGTGCTGCTCGCTGAGTATGATGCATTTGTCCAAGCGAAAGAGGCGTACAAGGCTGACCAGATCGCGGCCCGTCGCGCCAAGGCCCGAGCTATCGACCTGCTGGACAACACCCGTGGGGGCGCTGGCCTGTCCGTCGTCTTCGGTGCCGGCCGCGAACTCTACCCCTGGCGAGGCGAGCAGGCCGTGCACGATGTCCAGGACCGGCTGCTCGCACTCGTGGCGCGGGGGTGAAGAAAGTGACCGTGCCAACCGGGCCCGATGCCAAGCACGCCATCCGCGAGCGGGTGTGGGATCACCTGCTGCGCGAGCACGCCAGCGCCGATCCCCACGGCCGCATTCCGGACTTCGTCGGGGCCGCTGCCACCGCCCACCAGCTGGCGACGCTGCCCGCCTGGCAGCAGGCACGCATCCTCGAGGCCAACCCGGACCAGCCACAGCTGCCGGTGCGCGCCCGCGCGCTGCGCGACGGCAAGCTCGTCTACATGGCCGTGCCCAAACTCGCCGACTCCATGCCGTTCTTCCGGCTCGACCCGGCCGAACTCGGCGAGGAGTCCGAAGCATTGGCGGCGCACCGCACGGCGGCCAGGGTGGCGCCCAAAGTGGCCGTCGCCGACATGCAACCCCTCGACCTCATCGCCTGCGGCAGCGTGGCCGTCAACCGCAACGGCGTGCGCATCGGCAAAGGCGCCGGCTACTCCGACATCGAAGTGGCGCTGCTAGCCGAGGCCGGGCTCATCGGACCAAAGACCACGATCGTGACGACCGTGCACCACCTGCAAGTCCTCGACGAACCGCTGCCCCACGATGAGCACGACTTCACCGTCGACTACATCGTCACGCCCGACGAGATCATCCCGTGCGGCGCACCGCACCGGCCGACAGGCGTGGTATGGAACGCTCTGGACCGCGACAAGATCGCCGCAATCCCCGTGCTGGCGGCGATGGCGAACGAGCGGTGATCGAGCGGGCTGCGCTTACCAGCCCGGCGGGATGCTCGCCGCGGTGGCGCAGGGCGGCGAGCAGCACCAACCCCAGCGGATCTTGAAACGCGCCGGTCAACCCACGAGACTCAGCGGACGGTCTCGCCTGGTCGCTGCGGGATCGGCATCCTGCTGTAGTGACCGTCCCATTGGACTACGACGCCGCGCCCGAGCGGTACCGGTTGGGGATGCAGGTGGCCCGGGCCTACTCCGCGGGCAACCTCTACGAGCGGGTCGCGGTCATGCTGACGGACCTGGGCGTGGATTTGGTGCTCGATGTGGGGTGCGCGGACGGCGTGCTGCGCGCAGCTCTGCCGCCCTCGGGACCGCGTCTGGTCGGAGTCGATGCATCCATGACGTTGCTGCGAGCCCACCCGGCGCCGGTGGTGCGGGCCGATGCTGCCTGGTTGCCCTTCGTCGGCGGGGTCTTCGACGCCGTGACTGCGCTGAACGTCCTGTACCACCTGACTGATCCGCTGCCCGCCGTGCGCGAGGCGCACCGCGTGCTTCGCCCCGGCGGGCGCCTGGTCGCGGCCACGATCGCCCGGGACGACTCTCCGGAGTTCCGCGACTACTGGACCCGGCCCGCGACCAGCTTCGATGCCGAGAACGCGCCGGGCCTGCTCGCGCGGGTCTTCGACTCGGTCACCGTCTATCCCTGGGACGCGCCCTTGGTGACGCTGCCCAACCCGGCGGCGATCCGGGACTACCTGGTCGGACGGCAAGTACCGGCAGCGGTCGCCGACACAGCGTCCCGCGAGATGTCCGTTCCCCTCAACGTCACCAAGCGCGGCGCACTCATCCTCGCCACGAGCGCGAACCGGAACCGATGAGTTCCGCGTCACCGCACGGTCTGACCCGGTGTTGCTGGTCCCGAACGGAACCGCACCGAAAGGAGCCATCGAATGACCGCGATGCTTGACCTCGGGCCTGCGGCCCAACAGCTGGCGACGCTGCTGCGCGGAGTCACCGACGACCAGCTCACGGCACCGACGCCGTGCGACGAGTACACCCTCGGTGACCTCATCGACCACGTCAGCGGGCTGTCCCAGGCATTCACCGCCGCCGCCGCCAAGGAGCTCGGGTCAGGAGCGTCACAAGGTCCCTCCGGCGACGCCGGCCGGCTGGATCACGACTGGCGCACTCGCATTTCAGAACAGCTTGTGGCACTCGCCGAAGCCTGGCGCAACCCCGACGCGTGGGAGGGGATGACGCAGGCCGGCGGCATCGACCTACCTGCGGAGATGGCGGGCAAGGTCGCCCTGAACGAGCTGGTCATTCACGGCTGGGACGTCGCCCACGCCAGCGGGCAGCCGTTCGACGTCGACCCCCAGACGCTGGACGCGTCCATGGAGTTCGTGTCGCTGATGTCCACACCGGAGGAAGAAGCCGGCCGCGCCGGTCTCTTCGGTCCTGTCGTCGACGTCCCCGCCGACGCCCCGCTACTCGACCGCGCGCTCGGCATGAGCGGGCGCGACCCCTCGTGGAGGGGTACCTGAGGCAAGCGGGTACCGGCCGTCAGCCGGAAGTAGGCACACCCCGCCGGTGGAAGTCGTGAATGATGGCGGGACCGACGAAGGGCTCCCCCTCGACATCCTCCCTGTCGCCGGGCTGCTCCCCCGCGAGCACGATCGCGGCCCCGCGCCGGCCGGAGCCGAACACCGTCTGGGTGGGCGTCGGCGTGCAGTTCGCATGCGGTGCACACCGCCGCCCGTTCTCGCAGCTCGGTCAACTCAGCCATACCGGGGAATACCCCTCGACGGCAATGTCATGCCGGCCGCTTGTGGTGCCCTACTCCTCGAACGGGTGCAGCGTCGTCGTACCCGCAGTGTCGCCGAGGCGCCCGGCCAGCTCCCGCAGCGCCACCGAGGGACGCCGGCGGGTCAGCAGCTCACCAACGAGCATGCGGGGCAGCCGGTGGTGCGCGGTCCACTCCGGGGCGCCGCGTTCCAGGGTCAGCAGCGCAGTCTCGGCGGCCCGGTCGTTGCCCAGCCGCACGTGCGCATGCGCGACATCGGCGAGATGCCGAGATCGCGCGGCCAGGGGGAGCGTGGAGCCGCGGGGCATCTGGCGCGCCACGGCGGCTGCGGTTGCGTAGTCCTGGGTGACCACGGCGACGTCGGCGGACTGCATGACCCAGTTCGACGGGCCGAACACCACCTCGTAATCGGTGCGATCGACCCCGGTGCGCTCGGCGACCTCGTGAGCCTCGCCGAGCAACGTCGCGGCCGCACCCGCGCGGCCGTCGCGGGCAGCGGCGGTGGCACCGCCTAGTAGCAACCCGCCGTAGACCGACAGCTCGGGTGTGGTCGCGTCACCTGAGGCCTGCATGTTCTGCGCTGCGGCTACGGCGACCCGTTCGGCATCAAGGAACCGGCCCTGCCGGATGAGCACATGGCCCAGCGTCGACCACGAGGCGGCCTCGCGCAGCGGGTCGGGGACCGCGGCGGCCAACCGCAACGACTCCCGGGCCGCCACGTGCCCAGGTCGGCCTCGTCGAGGCGCACCAGCGTGCTCGCCACGAGCTGGTGGACCTGCACGGCGAGGCCGGCGGCGGGCCCGGCCGCGCCAGCAGGGGCATGGTGCAGCGCGGCGCGGCTCTCGGCCAGTAGCCGGGGCAGCATCGCGGCGAGCACGCCGTACCGGCCGGCCCAGTAGGCACCCCAGCCGTAGGTGACGGAGCGGTCCAACTCGCCAAGGTCGGGAGCGTCGATGTCGTCCAGCTCGCCGAGCAGATCGTCCACACTGGTCAGCGCGTCACGGACGGCCCACACCCGCGCCTGTCCCTCGCCGGCAGACGGCACTGGGCGGGAGCGGCCCAGCAGGTCGCCGATGTCGACGTCCAGCACGCGCGAAATGCGCTGCAGCGTGCCGATCGACGCCGTCTGTCGCCGTCCCTGCTCCAGCTTGCGGATCACGTCCACGCTGACGTCGGCAGCAGTCGCGAGGTCGACCTGTGAGTACACGCCCCGGCGCAGCTTCCGGATACGCTCACCGATCGCGGGGGTGTCGGCGGTGTCCACAGCGATACGCCTTCCCGGTGGCGGGCCTGTCGCCGCGATGCTACCGGCAGGCGCCGAGTTCGCGGGCGTCTCCGCCGGCCGAGGCATTCAGGGGCCGGCGCCGAACCAGTCGAACCCGCCCAGGTCGACCGCCAGCGCACAACCGCGGCACGGCGCACCGCGGGGCACCGGGTCCACGCCGGCCGCCGACGGCACCCCGTGCCCGCACCGGGCGATCCAGACACCGAGCTGGTCATCGGTGCCCTGATCGAGCACGTGGGCGCACGGTCTGGTCCTCGCCGGCGATCGCCACGCTGTCGGTCCAGACCGGGCCGACCCGCACCGCGACGACCACATCGGGGCGGCCGTACGCGTCGGGGATCAGCTCGTGACGCCACCCGTTCGCGGGCGTCAGGCGCCGCAGCCACGGGTCCGTGGGGTATCCGGTGTTCACCGCGTGTCCCGGGCGCAGTGCCTGCCGACCCGGCGCAGCGGGCGACGGGAAAGTCGGGCGATGAGCATCGCCAGCGGCAGCGCCACCGCGCCCGGGCCGAACAGCACCGCCAGCAGCACGATCAGATCAACGATCACGCCATGACCGTGGCCGCCGGCAGCGTGAGCTGGGTAGGAACTGGTGCCCTACTCCTCGGATGAGTGCAACGTCATTGTGCCCGCGGTGACGCCGAGTCGCCCGGCCAGCTCCCGCAGCGCCACCGAGGGACGCTTGCGGGTCAGCAGCTCACCAACGAGCACACGCGGCAACCGGTGGTGCAAGGTCCACTCCGGGGCGCCGCGCTCCAAGGTCAGCAGCGCCGCCTCAGCGGCCCGGTCGTTGTCCAACCGCACCTGCGCATGCGCGACATCGGCGAGGTGCCGCGACTGTGCGGCCAGCGGCAGGGCCGAACCGCGCGGCATCCGACGCGCCACGGCCACGGCGGCGGCGTAGTCCTCGCCCACCACGGCGACGTCGGCGGACTGCATGACCCAGTTCGACGGGCCGAACACCACCTCGTAATCGGTGCGATCGACCCCGGTGCGCCCGGCGACCTCACCTGCCTCGCCGAGCAATGTCGCGGCCGCACCCGCGCGACCGTCGCGGGCAGCTGCGGTAGCGCCACGCAGCAGCAGCCCGCCATAGACCGACAGTTCTGGTGTGGTCGCGTCACCGGAGGGCTGGACGTTTTGCGCGGTGACCACAGCCACCTGCTCGGCGTCGGTGAAGCGCCCCTGTCGGATGAGCACGTAGGTCATCGTCGAGCGCATCGCGGCGTCGCGCATCGGGTCGGGGGCGCTGGCGACCAACCGCAGCGACTCCCGGGCCGCCACATACCCCAGGTCGACCTCGCCGAGACGCAGCAGCGTGCCCGCCGCGAGTTGGTGCACCTGCGCGGCGAGGTCGGCGGCGGACCCGGCCACGCCCACAGGGGCATGGTGCAGCGCGGCGCGGCTTTCGACCAGCAGCCGGGGCAGCATCGCCGCGAGCACGCCGTACCGGCCTGCCCAGTAGGCGCCCCACGCGTAGGTCACCGAGCGACCCAACTCGACAAGGTCGGGCGCATCAGGCGCATCGACCTCTCCGAGCAGGTCGTCCACGCTGGTCAACGCGTTGCGGATCGCCAACACCCGCACTCGATCGTCACCGCCGGACGGCACCGGGCGGGAGCGGCCCAGCAGGTCGACGATGTCGACGTCCAGCACGCGCGAAATGCGCTGCAGCGTGCCGATCGACGCCGTTTGCCGCCGTCCCTGCTCCAGCTTGCGGATCACGTCCACGCTGACATCGGCAGCAGTCGCAAGGTCGACCTGCGAGTACACGCCCCGGCGCAGCTCCCGGATGCGCTCACCGATCGCGGGGGTGTCCTCGGCGGTGTCCACAGCGATACGCCTTCCCGGTGGCGGGCCTGTCGCCGCGATGCTACCGGCAGGCACCGACACGTGAGCCTGATCGGCTACGCGGCCCATCGACGGATCCGGAAGACACCACCCGTGGCCAGCCGGCGAACCCCGTCCCGTCCGCGCAGCCCGCGAGGCTGATAGGAACGACAGATGGCAGGTAACGAGCTGCGGGCGGACATGTACGGACCGCAGGACCTCAGTTCGTCCCCGTTGTTCGCTGGGGGTTTCATCAACTTCGGGTACTGGCGCGGTATCCCGCTGGATGGCGACCTGTCGGTCGAGCAGCGGATCGACAGCCAGCAGCAGCTGTACCGGCTCGCGCTGCGCTCGCTGGACATCACCGGTTCCGATCGGCTGCTCGAGGTCGGGTGCGGGCTCGGGCTCGGCTGCGCGCTGGCAGCCGACGAGTTCGACGCGAGTGACGTACGCGGCATCGACGTGGTGCCCGAGCAGGTGCGGCGCGCCGAGCGGGTCAACGCCTCGGCGATGGCTCGGTGGCCAGGGCGGCTGGAATTCCGCGTTGGTTCCGCCGCGGCGATTCCGTACCCGGACGGCTTCTTCGACGCGGTGGTTTCGGTCGAGGCCGCGCAGCACTTCGACGCCCCGACCGGTTTCGCGACGGAGGCGTCGAGGGTGCTCGCGCCCGGCGCCCGGTTACTCGTGACCAGTTTCTTCGCCACCACCGCTGACAGCGCGGCCCGGCTGCCCGACCTGCTCGAGACCTTCGCCACCGGTATCGACCTCGCCACCCCGGTCGACGCGCTGGTCACAGCGCTGCGGCACGCAGGGTTCATCGACGTCGAGGTACGTAGCATCGGCGACGACGTCTGGCCCGGCTGGGATCGGTGGATCGCCGGGACCGACTACCGCGACACCTGGGCGCGCAACTGGGTGGTGGCGTTCCAGCAGGGCCTGCTCGACTACTTCGTGATCTCCACTCGCAGCCACGAAGGTTGATGCCGGGAACTCAACCTGGCAGAACCGGCCGCGTCCTGGAGGATCTCGCTGGGGATGGGCCGATAACGACTTCGAGCCCGACGGGGCCCACCGGCGGCTCGTGCGCGCCCGAGCAGAGTGACGAGGATGAACCAGCGGAAACGCCACCCGTACTTCGCGGCAAGGGCGCGCGTGGCGCGTGGCAGTTCCGTGGAGGAAAGCACCCGCGCGTGCAGGGCGGCTATGCGGGTTGTCGAGAACGGAGGCCCGCCGGCGGGCCGCGCAGCTGTGCGAACGCCTCGACCTGACCGGGTTGGACTGGCGGATCGTGCGCACGTTGTCCGGTGGGCAGCGCCGCCGGTTGGACATCGCGATGGGCTTGATCCACGACCCAGGACTGGCGTTCCTCGACGAAGCCGACGTGCTGCGCGACCGGATCCTGGTCACGCTGGGCCTGGTATCGATCTCCGCGCTCGCGCCGGTTGCACACTGGCACGACCGCTCCGGTCGGCCGTCGACGCGTGGGCAGCCTCGTCGCACGGTGTGCGATGGTGGTCGGGACATGAGCATCTCCACCAACGATCCGTTGTTCGCCTGCCCGGTGTGTGGGGAGCCCCTACCTACCGCGGAGCGTAGCTATGTGTGCGGGAACGGCCATCGATTCGACGTGGCACGTGAGGGTTATGTGAACCTGCTGCTCGCGCAGCATCGGCGGTCCAAGGATCCGGGTTACAGCAAGGGGATGATCGCCGGGCGGCGGGACTTCTTAGACGCCGGTCACTACGCCCCGTTGGCCGACGGTGTCGCCGAACGTGTTCGGTCCGCCCTGCCGCCCGGCCCGCACCGAGTCGTGGTCGACGCCGGCTGCGGAGAGGGTTACTACCTTCGGCGGCTCCGCCACCTTCTCGAGAAGGATGGTTCCGGTGACAGCCCTGTCCTGTGTGGCCTGGACATCTCCAAGCATGGGATCCGGGTGGCGGCCCGCCGCGACCCGGAGGGCCTCTACGCGGTCGCTGGAACCTACCGGATGCCTATCCGCCCAGCACGGGTGGACGTGCTGCTCACGCACTTCTCGCCCGTCAGCCCGCAGGACTTCCGGCGAGTCGTGAAGCCGGGCGGGCTGGTGCTGGTGGGCGGCCCGGGAGAGCGCCACCTCTTCAGCTTCAAGAAGCTGGTCTACGAGAGCCCGGCTGAGCACGAACCCACGGAGAGCCTGGCCGAGGAGCGCGGGTTCGAGCTGATCGACACCCACGTCATCCATTATCACCTGTCGATGCGGGGACGGGGGCAGGTTGCGAACCTCCTGCTCATGACTCCCTACCTCTGGTCCATCAATGACGACATGCGTGCGCGGCTCGCCGAGCTCGACGCGTTGGACACCGAGGTCCACGTGGTCGTGCACACCTACCGGCGGACCGCGGCGGCGTCCGCAGCCAGCAAGTAGCGGTAATGCCGGTGTGGGTCCTCGTCGACGGCCGGGTGGGCGGTGCCGAGCTCTGTCCTGCGCGCCCATCGTTCACCCGGCTGGTGCGCTGCTCCAGCCACGGGGCGACCCGACCCAGGAACGCCCGAACGGCGCAGGGATGGTCGTAACGACTGCCGGCGAACTGCCGAGCCTCCTCCCGCATCCGGTCCCGTCTTGGCGATGTCATGCTCAGCGCGTGCCGCAGGGCGGCGGCCAGGCTCGCCGGATCTTCGGGTGTGGCGACAAACCCGGTGCGCCCGTCGATGACCTGCTCGGCCAGTCCCCCGGCAGTGGTGGCGATCACCGGGCCGGCTCCGGCGGCGTAGGACTCGATAGGGATTCGACCGAACGGTTCAGCGCGGGAAGGCACCACCACGCCCCGCAACGCCGGGTGCGCGAGTAGGCGGCGAATGTTCGGGTGGAAGCAGGTCAGCAATGTGACCTCCAGCCCGAGATGGGTGATCCTCTTGGCGAGATGTTGCTGGTAGTCAGAGGGTTCAGGGTCGTCGGTGACGGCGGCGAGCACGAGGTGCGGCACCGTGACGGCCTGGTCGCGCAGCAGGGCGAGGGCGTCGAGGAGGTCGTCGAAGCCCTTGTAGGGCTGGGCGCGGCCCATCGCCAGCAGGAACCCCCGCCGCTCCGAGGTCGGCAGTATTTCGTCGTCGTGTGATGTGAGCTGCCAATCGGGCGGGCTGAGGCCGTCGGGCAGCTCGATCAGGGCGTCGTCGGGCACCCGGTAGTCGGTACCCAGGTGGGCACGCATGAAGTTGGAGATCGCGGCGATCCGTCCGCCGTGCTCTGCGGCGGTGAGCATCCCGTAGGACTCCCACGCGATCCGTTCCCGATCAGTGGGCGCGTGGATGCGGGCGGTGGAGCGTGGCACCAGCACCAGGTTCGGCACCACGTCGGTCGGGAGCAGCGGCGCGAGCCCGAGGAACGGGGCGTCCAGCGCCAGGATCACGACGGGGTCGGTGTCGGGCAGCAGCCGTCGGATCATGATGTCGGCGGCGTGGCGGACGAGGTGCCGGAAGCAGCCCAGGCCGCCGAAGCGGACCCGGCCACCTGTGCCGTTGTCCAGCGGGTGCACCACGGCGTTGACCTGCTCCAAGAGCTCTTGAGCTCGGGTGTGCCAAGCCGGGTCGTACTCGGAGCTGGAGGGGGCGAGGTGGGCGGGCAGGACCAACAAGCGCACCTGCTGGGGCAGCAGGTCGGTCAGGATCTCCAGCAGGGCGTGGTTGGCGTAGCCGGCTCCGGTGCCGCAGCCGTAGAACCCGTCGTGCAGCGCCACTATCACGGTTGGTTGCTTCTGGCTGGTCATGGGCGGTCCACCAGATCACGGAGGAACCGGAGGGTGTGGTCGATGGAATAGCCGCACAGCGGGTGCCAGGTGGTGGTGCGCAGCCGGGCGGCGAGCTCGGGGTGAACGGGAGCCAGGGCGATGACAGGGTCGGTGTAGAAGTCGGCCAGGCGGAGCAGGCCGGGCAGGCTCCTCCGCCCTTGGGCTGGAGCTGGCCGACGAGCCAGTCGGGCAACCTGCTTGGTCAAGCGCTCCTGTACCTGCGGGCGGTGGGCGAACAGCTCCACCACCCAGGCGAGCTTGGACAACCCGATGATCCGCTTGCCGGGCAAGTAGCCGACGTGTGCGGTGCCGACGAACGGCAGTGCGTGGTGCTCGCACAACGACCGGAACGGGATGTCGCGCACCAGCACGAGTTCCTCGTAATCCTCGTCATTGTCGAATGTGGTCAAGTCGAACTCGCGTGGAGTGAGCAGCTCGATGTACGCCTTGGCCATCCTTACCGGCGTCGCGGCCAATGCCTCGTGGCGCAGGTCGATACCCAACGCGGTCAGGAAGGCATGGGCCGAAGCCTGGACGGCGTCCAGGTCGCGGTCGTGGTGCTCGGCGGCGATGTGCAGGCGTCTGTGCACCGGTACGGACAGACTTGGAGCAGTCACCGGTGACTCCTGACCGCAGGACACGACAGGGCTCTCCCGGCTGTCCAAGAAGTCATCGGGGCGGCGGTGGATCACCAGGCCGACGCTACCGGCGAACCGAAGCGCGCCTGGCTTGTGTACGCGGACCTGCACCCACGGGGCAGTGTGCTCGGCCACGACGATGCGGGCGATCTCCGACACGAGCTTCTCCACCGTCAGGTAGGTCGAGGACTCGACGTGGTCGATGATCGCCTTGGTGGCGGTCCCGTAGTTCCACACCGCGTCCAGGCAGTCGGTGGACGCCGCCGGTCGGGCGTCGGTGCCGATGCGCAGGCTGATCAACACGTCCTGGCGGTCGCGGCGTTCCTCCCGATTGACGCCGATGACGCACCGCAGCCGCAGCTGGTCGATCTCGATCACGTCATCGGTCGGGGGCATGTCCGCGAAAGCGGGTGGGTCGAGCGGGTGGGCGATCACGCAGGAGGTCATCGACGGCCACGATGCCCTGCGCATCGCCCACCATCAGACCGTGGCGTTCGGGCCAGTCGCGGTCTGCCAGTCCGGCAACCGTCGCCGCCCCATCCGCAGGTCGGAGACCAGGTCGTCGTAGGCGGTGGACAACTCGCCCAGCTGCCGCAACGACACGCGGGCATCCGGGCGTGCGCCGCGGCCACCCTGCTCGATCAGCAGCCGGGATCGCGCCCACACCCCCGCGATGCGGTCGACGAGCTGGCCGAGGGTCTCGGTGTGCACCGCTGCGGCGCGGTGGGCGGTCAGCGTGGTGGCGGCCCAGGAGTCGATCTGCTCGACCAGCACGGCGCAGGCGGTGTCGCCGGCATCGATCGACCGGGCGGCAGCGGCCAGGGCGTGGTCATCGGCGCGCGGATCGTGTACAACCTGGTGCGCTGCGACCCGCACACGATGTTCGGTCGCCAGCTTGGCTGCCGCCGCCAGCAGCGGATGCCGGTACCCGCCTTCTGGCACCGTGCTGAATGCGCGCACCACCACCGACCCTCGGGGCGGCACCGGGCGGCCACTGGAGGCGCCGGATTGGGTCGAAGGACACGCGTGCTCGGTAGCGGTGCTCATGCCGCCGATCTCCTTGTCGAAAGAATCCGGACAGGTGTCCCGTAGTGATGCCATGTCGCGATCACCAGAGCAGCGCTGATCGCGGACGCGTCGGCCATGCCACGCTCCCCTCAACCGGTGGGTACTATGCGTGTGCGTCACGGTGAGCGATCGTTCTGCTGCGCAGAGTTCGTCAACAGGCTTCGTCAAGGGGCGCACAGGATTAGAGTCGCCGACGGTAGGGCGTCCGGCCATGTCCCTCCGGCCGGTTGTGAACAGCTGTGAAAGAAGGGCTGGCCGTGATGCGCGGCGACGCCAAGCTCGGTGCCGTGGTGCGGGAACTGCGTGCCTCGCGCAAATTGACCCTGGCCGCGGTCGCTGGCCGCGTGGGCTGCGCGGAATCCCTGCTCTCCCAGGTGGAGACGGGCGCGCGGGTGCTGCAACCGTGGCTGGCCGAGGCGCTGGACACGGTCTATGCCACAGGTGGCACCATCACGGCGCTATGCGGCAGGGTGACGTACTGTGGGAACTCGCAAGACGATGGAGCAGCACCAAGCCTCGATGTGATCTTGGTGCGCGTCCCTCAGCGAGGAATCACGGTGCCGGTACCACGACGTGAGCTGCTGGCTGCTCTCGGCATCGGAGCCGTCGGCGGAACGCTGCTGGACGGTCTGCGGCAGGCCGTCGCTGGCGTGCGACCCGACGAGGAAATGCTGGCCGAGCTGGAACAGACCCTTCAGGGTCTGCAGGCCGCCGGGCGGATCATGCCTCCCGCCCGGCTGGTCGGGCCCCTGACTGGACAGGTTGCCCTCATCGACGCGGTCCGCCGCCGCGCTCCCACCGCGCTGCACAGCGACTACGTGATCTTGCAGGCCCGCTGCGCTGAGAGCCTGAGCTGGATGGCCGAGGAAGAAGGCGGCCTGTCCTCCGCGCTGTACTGGATCGACCGGGCCCACCACTGGGCACAGGTGATCGGTTGGCGGTCTATGGTCGCCTATGCACACGTGCGCCGTTCCATGCTGGCTATCAGCTATGGCAGCGACGGCTTAGCCGCAGCAGAACAGGCCCTGCTCGCGCTGCACACACCGAGCACACCGGCGCGGATCCGTGGCCTGGCAGCCAATCAACTGGCCCTTGGGTATGCACTGGCGCAGCAGCCCGACGCCAGCAAGCAGGCGTTGGAGCAAGCAGTACAGTTCTTCGACGCCGCCGCCCACGATGGACGCGAGGACGACCCGATGGTGGGCTGGCGCAGCGTCAACGACCCCTACCTGCTGGCGATCTACCAGGCCACCTGTGATGTGTATCTGGGTGGCGGGGACAGCGTGATCGCCGAACTGGCCCCGCGGATGACCGTTATCGGTACTGGGTCGCGGCGCACCCACGCCATCACCGGCGCCAAGCTCGCCCAGGCCTATGCCCACGCCGGCGAGCCCGGCCAGGCCTGCGCGCTGATCCTCGACACTCTCGACACCGCAGCAGCCATCGACTCCCTGAATGCCCGCAGCCAGCTGCGTCGAACACTGCCGGTGCTGACACGCTGGCCCGAACGCGAGGATGTCCGAGAGGTCCGTCACCGCCTCGCCAGCCTCGACTGATTCCCTACGGAACCCCTGCGGTTGCCAAGCGGCGGTCGCGGTGCCGGGCGCACTCACAGCACGGCGGGGTCGATGAGCTCCAGGGCGCCCTCGGTGGGGCTGGCGACGAAGATCCGCCCGGTGGTGCTGTCCACGGCGACGGTGTTGGGCTGGCGGATGGTGGGCAGTCGGGTCACGATGCGGGGTGCCCCGGCGTCGAGGCCGATGCCGACCACCTCGTTGGTCGCGGTCACCGTCACCCACAGCCGGTCCCGGGCGCTGTCGTAGCTGATGCCGTAGGGGTTGCCGGGCAGCGGTAGCCGGTCGACCATGCGCGGCTCGGGCTCCAGGCTGTATACCAGGATGGCCCCGCCACGGGTATCGCTCACCAGCAGCCGGCCGCGACGGTCGGCGACGACGTGGGTCGGCCCGTCACCGGCGGGCAGCTCCGCGAGCCGTTCCCGCTCGGCGATGTCGTAGACGGTGAGGGTGTTCTCCCGCACGTCGACCATGCCGGCCCGCTCCCCCACCGCTGCGAGCCCGCCCGGCTGGGTGGCGTCGTCGAAGGTGTGCACGACGCGGCCGTCCTCGACGACGGACACCGTGCCCCCGAACTCGTTCGCCACGACGAAGCGGCCGCCCGCGGTGGCGGTGGCGTCGTGCGGGAACCTGCCGACCGGAACCCGGGAGACGACGTCGCCGGAGGGCAGCGCGACCCGCAGGAAGGCGTTCGCACTCTCCGCGGGCACCAGTACCGGGCCGCCGGGTTCCTGCAACTGCAGATGGCGCAGGTGACCCGGCAGCGGCACATCCCGGCGCAGCCGGCCCGTCCGCCCGTCGACCAGCGCGAGCCGGAAGGGGTCGCGCAGCCCGACGGCGACCAGGCCGGTCTGCGGGTCGGCCACCACCCCCTCGGCGATCGGACCGACCGGGACGACCTGCCCGGTGGGCGGGCGGGCCGGTACCGGGGCCTCGGCGGGCTCCGCGGGCGGCGGCAGCCGCGGGCTGGGCGCGGGTGCGGCCGGGTCGGACGGCTCGGCACCGCATCCGGACAGCAGCAGTGCCAGCGCGGCCAGGGTGGCGGCAAGGGTATGGCGTCGTCTGGTCACCAACCCCATGGTGACACGCCGTAACCACAGCCCGCCTTACCATCCCGTGACGCGGCGCAACAATCCGCTGGCAGTCCTGGGCCGCACGCATACCGTGGTGTTCGTGCTCGCTCGTTGGCTGGCCCGCCACCCGCCACCCGGGCCGTTTCGCCGGAACTTCTGGCGCAGCCCGATCCGCGGTCCGTGGTTGACCTCGGTGCTGGGCGTGGTACTGCTCGTCGGCTTCACCGTGGTCTTCCTGACCGGCCTGTTCTCCTACGCCGCCTACAACCCGTGGCTGGGCGGAGGTTTCAACAACGACCCCACCCCGGGCAAGGGACTGCTGGGTTACTACCTGTTCGGCTGGCCGACCCGCCCGACCTGGCTGTACTGGCTCAACCAGGGCCTGCACGTGACGCTGGGTCTGGCCCTGATCCCGGTGGTGTTCGGCAAGCTGTGGTCGGTGCTGCCCAAGCTGTTCGAGTGGCCACCGGTGCGCTCCCCCGCGCAGGCCGTCGAGCGGGTATCGCTGCTGCTGCTGGTAGGCAGCACGGTCTTCGAGCTCGTCACCGGCGTGATGAACATCCAGTACTTCTACGCCTGGCCGTTCAGCTTCTACCAGGCCCACTTCTATGGGGCCTGGGTGTTCATCGCCGCGATGGTGGTGCATGTGGCGGTGCGCACCCGCCGGGTGGTCACCGCGCTGCGCGGCCGCAGCCTGCGCACCGAGCTGCGCACCGGCGTCGCCGCCACCGTGCCCGAACCCCCCGACCCCGACCACCTCGTCTCACCCGACCCCGCCCCACCGACGATCTCCCGGCGGGGCGCGCTGGGTCTGGTCACGGCGAGCTCGCTGACACTGGTGGGGCTATCGGTCGGCCAGACCCTCGGCGGGGCCACCCGATCCACCGCGTTGCTGTCCCCGCGCGGGCAGACCGTGGGCGAAGGACCCAACGCCTTCCAGGTCAACAAGACCGCGGCGCTGGCCGGCATCACACCGCCGATGACCGGACCGGGATGGCGGCTGGAGCTGCGTGGCGCCAGCAGCACGACCCTCAGCCTCGCCGACCTGCTCGCGATGCCGCAGCACACCGCCGAGCTGCCCATCGCCTGCGTGGAGGGGTGGTCGACCGGCGTGCAGTCCTGGTCGGGCGTGCGGCTGGTCGACCTGGCCCGGTCGGTCGGCGCCGACGCCGACGCCAGCGACGTGCTCGTCGAGTCGCTGCAACCGGGCGGGGCGTTCGGCAGCGCGGTGCTGGCCGCCAACCAGATCCGCGACCCGCTGTCGCTGCTGGCGCTGCGGGTCAACGGGGCGGACCTGTCACTCGACCACGGCTTCCCGGCGAGGGTGATCGTGCCGGCAGCTCCCGGCGTCCACAACACCAAGTGGGTATCGCGGATGACCTTCTCCCCGGGCCGGACATGATGGGCGCGGTGACTCGGTGGTACGGCGCGAGCCCGCTGCACCTGCTGGCGCTGCTCGCCAGCTTCACACTGACCGGCTACGCGGCCGTGCGGCTGTTCGCCGGCAATCCGTGGGGGATGGCCTACTGGTTCCTGGGCAGCGTCGTCGCTCACGACCTGGTGCTGTTCCCGCTCTACGCGCTGGCCGACTCGTCGATGGTCGCGGTGCTGCGTAGGCGGCGTGTGGCCGAGCCGCTGGGCGTGCCGTGGATCAACCACCTGCGCTTCCCGGTGGTGATCTCGGGGATCCTGCTGCTGGTGTGGTCGCCGATCATCTTCCGGCTGCCGCCGGGCTACCAGATCATCACAGGTCTGAGCACCGATCCCTACCTCGAGCGGTGGCTGGCGGTCACCGGCGTGCTCTTCGCGGTCTCCGCCGCCACCTACGCCGTCCGGTTACGCCGGGCCCGCCACCAGCCCCGGCCGGCAACCGCACCGGTCACCCCGACGTAGCCCACCTCGATCCGCGTCGGGTGCCGCACTCCATGCTGCACTTGAAGGCTGCACGGATCTGGGTCATACTCGTACCGTGTCTGTACCGGTACGGCGGGAGAGCGTCCCCGTGACTACCGCCGAGGCCACGCTGCTGGACCGTCTGATGCAGCGGGATAGTCTGGAGCGCACCGCGCTCGACGAACTCGTCCCCGATACCGGCACGTCGAAGGCGGCGCTACTGCACGCCCTGCTCTCGGTCGGCATCGAGACCGTCCGGGAGCGCGCTCGTGAGGCAGGCTACGAGGCTCTGGCCGCCCAGCAGACAGTCGAGGACGAGCGGGAACTCCGCACCGCCCGGCGCCGGCAGCTCGACGCCTGGCGCGAGGAGACGTGACCCGCACCCCCACCGGCCCCCCGATCGTGCGTGGCCGCATCTATGGTGCACGGCTCGACGAGCTTCCCGAGAAGTACTACCTTGCTGTCTCCAACAACCAGCGCAACCGCAAGCTACCCAGCTTCCTGGCGGTCCGGCTCACCACAAGTCCCAAGCCTGCCCTGGACAGCATCGTCGAACTCGAGGCGGCCGATGCGCCATTGTCCGGGCGCGTGCTGTGTGACGACATCGTCACCATCTTCCACGACGACGTCACTGCTGACCGCGGCGCGCTCCGGCCGCCCACTATGCGGCGCGTCGATCAAGCCCTGCGCAACGCGCTCGCCCTGTAACGGATCGGTGGCGCCAGCCTCTCGGCCTCGGCGCCGAAGTCTGGGAACGAGGTAGGCCGCCTACGACTACGTTCGCCGTTCCTGACGGAACGCGCTCAGGCGGAGCCCCCCTTGCTGAGCCGGTCCAGCCGGCTCTCCATCTGGTCGAGCCGAGCGTGGACCAGCGCGATCTCCGCGGCCAGCACGGGCAGTTCCCCGTCACCGTCGCCTGCCCACCGGCCCAGCCGCGTCCCGGAGGCGGCGACCGCATCGTCGGGGGTGACCTCGAGGTCTATCCCGGCCGACCGGGCGAACTGCGACAATGTCAGCACGGGCCGCGAGCGCGCGCAGTCGGCGCAGGCCGCGACCAGCGTGCGCCATCCCACGGCGCCGCCGCCGGCGTCGGCCAGCGCTGCACCGGGTCCGCGGCCACAGCCGCACCGCCCGACCCGCACCGCGCGCACGGTCTGCCGGCTGTAACGCAGCCCCTTCTCGTAGCGGATGTAGCGCCCGGACACCGCGACTTCGAGTAGGACGGTCTCCTGGTAGCCGGCCTCGGCGGACAGTGCCCGCGCGTCCTCGACGGAGTGCAGGCAGTAGAAGCCGCAGTCACACCGCCGCGCCGGGCACCGGTGTGCAGGGACCTGGACGCACACCGCGTCGGCGAGCGCGCCGTAGACCACTGCTCGCCCCACCATGACGCCACTGAACCCCACCCGGGCGGCGTCGGCGGACACCAGCGGACGGGCGAGCTTGTACCCGCGCAACGGCCGGCCCGGCCGCTCCCGCCGCCGCAGCGCGGGCAACCGAGCCAGGGCACTCACCGGCCGCCGCGGCCGGCCAGCTCCTCGTGTCGCTGCGGCCGCTCGAGGGCGGCGCCGTCGCCTGCGCTGCCGTCCTCAACGGCGGGTGCGGTGCGCGCAACGCCCGTGTCGACGGCACGCTCGCGACCAGTCCCGGGTCCGGCCTCGCCAGCGACCTCGACGACACCAACGGCAAGCTTCCTGCCCAGTCTCATCTGCTACCTCCCGCACGAGCCGACGTCACCACGATGACCGACGTCACCGTTACTGTCCACCTACTGCCCGTCGAGCAGCGGGGCGACTTTGGAGCGGTCGGCACCCAGCTGCACGTAGAGCTCCGCCCAGGCGCGGTCGACCTCGGTCGGTGCGGCCCCGTCGCAGTACGGCTGGGTGCCGTGGGCGGTGTAGTAGCGCAGCATCGCGAGCAGCTCGCCGGTGTTGCGACGCTCGGGGTCGGTGTAGCGGGAGCCGGGCGGCTCGGCCTGGTGGCGCATGCAGCTGATCTGCTGGCCGCCCTGGTCGTCGAAGACCGGGCCGCCGTCGTCGGTGCATCCGGTCGCGGCGATCAGGACGAGGCCGAGCACGGGCAGCAAGCGGCGCGCGAGGTACACGGTTCTCCTAGACGGTTCCGGTGAGACCGCGGGCGACCAGCCCCAGCCCCACGACAAGGACGAGTGCGGCAGTGAGCACCGGCGTCGCCGCAGCCAGCCGCGCGAGCCGCCGACTGTCGCCGGCCCGGTCCAGCCTGCGCTCGAACCGGTCGCGCAGCCGCACCAGCAGCAGGCCCACCGCGGTGAGCGTCGCGGCCATCCCGAGCCCGTACCCGAGCACGAGCAGCACCCCGAACCAAGTGCGGCCCAGCCCGATCGCGGCGAAGAGCACCAGCAGCGCGGACGGGCTGGGTACCAGGCCTGCGGCTACGCCCATGCCGAGCAACGCGGGCCGACCGAACCGATCCCCGCCGGCAACGACGGGTCCGTGTCCGTGGCCATGCCCATGCCCATGCCCGTGGCCGTGGGAGTGGGAGTGGTCCTGAGAGTGGCCGAGAGTGGCGCCGACCAGGGCGGGCGTCGGTGTCGGTGCGCCGTCAGCTGCGGCAGCACGGCGCGCTCGCAGTGCAGTGCGCAGCAGGAATGCGCCGATCACAGCGACGAGCAGGCCGCTGACCACGCCGAGCAAGCCGAGTACCTGCTCACCGATCAGCGTTGCGAACGCGCTCAGCAGCAGGCCGACCACCAGGACCCCGGCGGTGTGGGTCACGGTCACGGTGGCACCCACCAGCAGCGCGTCGCGCGTGGTGCCGCGCCGCCCGGCGAGGTAGGCGGCGATCAGGGTCTTGCCGTGCCCGGGCAGCGCGGCGTGCGAAGCGCCGAGCACGAGCGAGAGCAGCACGGCCAGCACTCCCACCAGGGGCGTGAGCTGCCCTCCGACGAGCGCAGTGAACCGATCTGTGCCCCAGCCGAGCAGCCGCTCGACTCCGGTCGCCTCCGGGGCGCCGGTCAGGC
>JBOHGT010000086.1:0-1073 GCA_050700385.1 Pseudonocardiaceae bacterium
CCGCAGTCTGCATCCGAGGAGGACGATGCTATACCACTTGCTGGTTCGCCGCCAGCCGATGGCCAGCGACTGCTCAACGGCCCACTACCGGAAGCACTTCCTATGGGCGATATGACATCGCGACGCAAGGCCCTCAAGTTGAGCTTGGCGGCAGCCATCGCACCCGAAGCGTTGCACCGGGTCTTGTCTGACGCCGCGGCCGACGCAATGGAGTTCACCCGACTCACCGGGGTCTCGTCTGTCGGGCACGGCACGCTAGAGCACCTCGAGCTGGTCCTCACTGACCTCAACCGGGGCTATTCACAAGAGCCACCAACCGAACTATTCGTTGTGGCCAGGGCCTATCGGTCGCGTGTGGACGAGCTCATTAAGGGTCGTCATACCCTCAAGGAGCTCCGGGAGCTGTACGTCTACGCAGGGTGGCTGTCAGAGCTGCTGGCGTGGCTGGCACACGATCTCGGCAACTCGCGCACGGCCCAGGCTTACGCGGTTGACTGCTACGAACACGCCGAGCAAGCCGGTCACGGGGAGCTATGCGGGTGGGCCGCCGACGCCATGACGGCGATCGCGACCTATGCCGAACGTCCAGGTGGAGCAGTGCAGGCCGCCATGAAGGGCATTGCCCTGGTCCCCACCGACCACCCACTGGCCATCCGGCTCCGCGCCAAAGCGGCCCGGGCCTATGCCCGACTGGGTGATCAGGAGACGTTCGACACCCTGTTCGCCGAGGCCCGGAACCTATACGATCACATGCCAGCCCAAATTCCCAGCCGGTTCACCATCAACACCGGCACGCTGGCGTCCTACGCGATTGCCGCACATCCTGCGCAGGCATACCTCTGGCTCGAAGACTTCCAAGCCGCCAGAACACACGCCGAAGCGGCCCTGGCCGTGCACGAGTCAGCCCCGCCCGGCGGCAGCTCAACCGGTAAAGGGGCGATCGCCCGCCTCGACCTGGCCAATGCGCTGGCCCACCTGGGTGAACCGGACGAAGCCGTCGCGCTGGGCAACCAGGGGTTGACCTCGACGTGCGCAGCCAACTTCGTCCGGACGCACGCTCGCGACCTCAATAC
>JBOHGT010000087.1:0-16367 GCA_050700385.1 Pseudonocardiaceae bacterium
TGGAACAGCCACTGTGGGCCCATCGTGTGGACGGCCACCGCGGAGGAGATCATCGACAAGGTCCGAACCATCACCGCCCGCATGGAGGCTCTCGTCCGCGCGACCGAGATCGATGATGTGACTCACCAGGCTGCGTAAAGAAGAACAAATCTCCCGACACTAGTTTGGCGAGCTTCAGTGCTCATGGTCCTTTTGGGCGGAAGTTCCGGCTATGATTTACGCCTCCTAGACGGATGGCCGAGCAGCCAGAATAGTGTGACAATAGTCGCTGATAGTCCAACCATGCCAAAGGCGAAAAGATAAACCCCCACATATCGGTGAAGATCAAAGATGGACGTCTTCGCGTCGACTTCCGGGGATGAGATGCCGAAAAATGCCAGGATGAAGCTTGTTGGAATCGCTAGTGTTGTCAGTAGGCCTACCACAAGCGCCCACGACCGCCTCCGGTGCTCCTGAAGCTGCTGCTCCTCCGCGAGGAGGACCTGTGTCTTAGCGGCAGCAATTGAAGTAAGACGTTGAATACTTTTCCCGATGATCTCCGAGCGTTCCATTAGCCGCACGGAAGAGACGAGGGTCCGGTGGTAGTCCTCTACGCGGAGAGACGGTATCCATAGACCTATGTCGGCCACTGACTCAACATGCTGGCTTAAGTTCATTTCATGTTTGGCAAGCTGTCCGCTAATATCTCCAAGAGTTTGCCTTTGCTGCGTCCTACTAAGGGTGCCAAGCTTGTCTCGGACTAACGAGAAGCCGTCAAGAAGCGACTCTTGGATGCTGCGCAGTTCCGTGGTTGCTGAAACGATTGATGTTGCGCTGAGGACCACTGAGTTCTCGACATAGTCCTGGTGACCGCAGAGGACGCTAACAAAGCTACCGACGGCAGCGATCGTGGTTAGGCTCCGGTTCAGCTCTGGCGGAAATTGTATCGATGTGAATCCCTCGCGCTGCGGAACGTGGACCCGATATACGATGGACCGTAAGAACCCTTCTTGGATCTCAACCACTTGATCAGCCGTTGTTTGGCCAGTGAGCATAGGAGAAAGGAGGAGGACTTGGTGGAGGTCGGGCTCGGGTTCCCACTCTTGAGCAGGGTAAAGATTCTTAATTTCTTCGTCAATCGAGTCACGAAGCGTCATGACACGACCGTCGCTTAGCGTCAGTTTGATAGACTCGTAATAACAGTCCTCCAATAATGCTACGAGATCATGGTTCGACACTGCCGCATCGAGCGTTACGCCATATATAATTCTACCACTCGGGGCTTGGAATATATTGATGCTAAACTTAATCAAGTTCGACTGCAACTCTTGAGACCGTTTCCCATGGCAAGAAACGGTATCTATTGAGCGCACCCGGACTCGCGTTGGTAGAGCAACCGCGCCGATCGAGTAGTACGGCGTCAGTCGGCCTAAATACATTGGAACCTTTGACTGACTCATAGGCGCCACTAGGGAAGTAGAGCGCACAGTGGTCAGCCGATGGTATGGACGCCGAGCGTACGGATCATGAAGTAATCCCGGCATGTCCAGAAAGGCAGGTTCAACCGGCTCACGCTTCACAGCGACCTCTGATGCCCCGAAGAATGCGAATGCGAGAACGGTAGCTGAGTTCGGACACGCCAATCCTGCCCCTCGACTCACGTGAACACTGGGCGCTCAATGGGTGTCCTCTCGCATTGGCCGTACAAGCACTCCTGGTCTGAGTCGTTACAAAGTACTTGATGCGATATTCTGCGGCTGGATGCGTTCCCAGCAGAAAGGCATCATAAACCGTGAGTAACCGCGGCAAAATCCCCTCCTTTGCTTCATGCGCTGCTCCAGTGTGTAGGGTAGACGACATGCCTAGCTCTGGTCGCGGCCGGACTGCCAACGCGGAGATACCGGTGGCCAACTGAAGTCCTCGCCCCCCTGGAAGGTTCGATCTTCGGCGCGCCTCTGTGCCAAGTGGATCTTGGTGGCGGGTGTCAATCCCTACTGCTACGCGTGCAGGACAGGGCTCTGTGTCCACGGCCCCCGGCAACGAACCCTGGGAGGAGGTCAAGCCGACGAACCCACAGCAGCGGTTGCGTGCAGCTGCGCCTAAAGCGGCAGCGTGCGGGCCCGTGACCGACACGATCGCTACGGCCCCGCACCCACCACACACGTGTCCGAAACCTGTGTCCGCGCGACGGGCGTCTCGTAACCGAGTTTCAACTGGCACGGCTTGGACGGTTAGCCGAACGAGGTCGGTGAGACGTTCGAAAGGGATCGTTTGCGGACGCGCGTGACGCGGCTGACGAACCAGCACATGCCCCGGGTGCAGCTCCGTCGCCGCCGCGGGAGCCTCGGCCACGTCCGCGACGGTCGGGAACCGGCGACGCCGCGCCAGCTCGGTCACGGCCGCACCGCCGGGCGCCGACCGTCGGCCCACGGGTCAGGTTCAGCGGACTCGATCGCGGCCAGCGCGAAGGCCGTCACCCGCGTCCAGATCCTCGACACGGGATGCTTCCCCGCGCGCACGCGCCGCAGTGTACGCGCGCTGCCAGCGCAGCCGCACCGAGCGCCGCCGCTTCACCAGCCGCAGACTCGCCCCGGCCTCGACCTGGAGCGCGATCGACAGCTCGGCCAACGTGAGCGCGTCTACCCTGTTACCGCACAAAAGCGCCCGCCAGCCGGTGGCACGCCGAGTCAGTCGGCCGCAAGCGCCCCGACTCGTTGGTGGGCGCAGCTGGGTTCGAACCAGCGACCCCCCGCTTGTAAGGCGGGTGCTCTCCCGCTGAGCTATGCGCCCGAGTGCCGCCGGGTCGCCCGGCGGCACGACGAGGTCAGGCAGGCAGCGCGGCCAAGGCCTGCTTCCAGGCATCCTGGTCGCGCGGCTCGCCGGGCTGGTTCATCTCGGCGAACCGGATGGCCCCTTCGGTGTCCACCAGGAAGGTACCCCGGTTGGCGATGCCGGCTTTGTCGTTGAAGATCCCGTAGTCCTGCGCGACCCGGCCGTGCGGCCAGAAGTCCGCGAGCAGCGGGAAATCGTAGCGCTGCTGCTCCGACCATGCCTTGAGCGTGTACGTCGAGTCCACCGAAATGGCGAGCACCTGCACGTCGGCGTTCTGGAACTGATCCAGGTCGTCGCGCAGCTGGCAGAGCTCACCGGTGCAGATCCCGCTGAACGCCAGCGGGTAGAATACGACCAGCACGTTCTTGCCGCCGCGAAACGCCGACAGCGTGACCTCCTCGTTGTTCTGGTCCCTGAGCGTGAAGTCCGGGGCCTGGCTTCCGATCTCGAGCGCCATACGTTCAGCTCTCTCCTCGACTCGTCGTCGCCGGTGCACCGGGTGGTGCGGCACACCCGAGCCTAGGCGGCCCGGGTCACCGCCTCGACTTCGCCGTCTTCGGCGAAGCGAGCCGGGTGCCCGCCCAGTCCTCGCTCAGCGTGATGTTCGACGTCTGTGCCAGGCCGGCGGTGGGAGCGGCCTCGGCGATGTCCGAGGGCTGAACGTGGCCGTCCCTGCCGGTCTTGGGCGAGCACACCCAAATCACGCCGTCCTCGGCCAGCGGCCCCCGCGCGTCCATCAGGGCGTCGACGAGGTCACCGTCCTCGTCGCGCCACCACAGCAGCACCACATCGACGATCTCGTCGGAGTCCTCGTCGAGCAGCTCGCTGCCGGTCTGCTCCTCGATCGCGGCGCGCACGTCGTCGTCGACGTCGGTGTCCCAACCGAACTCCTGGACCACCATGCCCGACTTGATCCCTAGCCTGTCGGCGACACCGGTCTTGCCGGCGTCCCCCGCGGCGGCGACCACGGTCTGTCACTCCTCCATCACTCTTGCCGGGCGAACCCGCGCCCGGCTGTTCATCCCGTCGGTGCTCAGCGAACACTGCCCCGGCGCCCGGGCGCAACACCGAGATCGCGGGCGTTCCGGTTACTCACGGGTAGCGATGGCACGGGGAGGTCAGCGCGGACAGCATGGAGGACGATGGGCCGATAGGTACGGTCCCGGCGGACCCCGACCGGTGACCCGCCCGCACGTGACGGACCAGCGAGGAGAACCCGTGCCCACGCACAACGAGCCCGCGCCCCAGGAGCTCAAGCCACAGCGTGTCCGCGTCATCCGCGACGGGGTGGCCGCGCACCTGCCCGACATCGATCCGGACGAGACGGCGGAGTGGCTACAGTCCTTCGACGGCGCGCTGGAGGTCGGTGGGCGGCAGCGAGCCCGCTACCTCATGCTGCGGCTGCTCGAACGAGCCCGCGAGCGTCACGTCGGCGTCCCCTCGCTGACCAGCACCGATTATGTCAACACCATCCCCACCGAGAATGAGCCGTGGTTCCCCGGCGACGAGGAGACCGAGCGGCGCTACCGCGCCTGGATCCGGTGGAACTCAGCGATGATGGTGCACCGCGCACAGCGGCCCGGGGTGGGCGTCGGCGGCCACATCTCCAGCTACGCCTCCTCCGCCTCGCTCTACGAGGTCGGGTTCAACCACTTCTTCCGCGGCAAGAACCACCCCGGTGGCGGTGACCACATCTACATCCAGGGGCATGCCTCCCCCGGGATCTACGCCCGCGCCTTCCTGGAGGGGCGCCTGTCGGCCTCGCAGCTCGACGGGTTCCGCCAGGAGCTCTCGCACGCCGGCCCCGGCGCCGGGTTGCCCTCCTACCCGCATCCGCGGCTGATGCCCGAGTTCTGGGAGTTCCCCACCGTCTCCATGGGGCTGGGCGCCATCAACGCGATCTTCCAGGCACGGTTCGACCGCTACCTGCACGACCGCGGCATCCACGACACGTCCGACCAGCACGTCTGGGCGTTCCTGGGCGATGGTGAGATGGACGAGCCGGAGTCGCGCGGCGCGGTGCACGTCGCGGCCGGCGAGAGCCTCGACAACCTCACCTTCGTCGTCAACTGCAACCTGCAACGGCTCGACGGCCCGGTGCGCGGCAACGGCAAGATCATCCAGGAGCTGGAGGCGTTCTTCCGCGGCGCGGGCTGGAACGTGATCAAGGTGATCTGGGGACGGGAGTGGGACGCGCTGCTGCACGCCGACTCCCACGGCGCGCTGGTGAACCTGATGAACACCACGCCCGACGGCGACTACCAGACCTACAAGGCCAACGACGGCGCCTACGTCCGGGAGCACTTCTTCGGCCGCGACCCGCGGACCAAGGAGCTGGTACGCGACTACTCCGACGCCGAGATCTGGAACCTCAAGCGCGGCGGGCACGATTACCGCAAGGTCCACGCCGCCTACCAGGCCGCGATGGCCCACCACGGCCAGCCCACGGTGATCCTGGCCAAGACCGTCAAGGGCTACGGCCTCGGCCCGTCGTTCGAAGGTCGCAACGCGACGCACCAGATGAAGAAGCTGACCCTGGACGACCTCAAGATCTTCCGCGACGCCCAGCGCATCCCGATCACCGACGCGCAGCTCGAGGAAGACCCGAAGCTACCGCCCTACTACCATCCGGGCGAGAATGCCCCTGAGATCGAGTACCTGCTCGCGCGGCGGCGCGCGCTGGGCGGCTTCCTGCCCGAGCGGCGGATCAAGTCGCGCGCGCTGGTGCTGCCGGGGGACAAGGTCTACGACGTGTTGCGCAAGGGCTCGGGCCGCCAGGAGGTGGCCACCACGATGGCCTTTGTCCGGCTGGTGCGGGACCTGGCCAAGGACCGCGAGATCGGCCCGCGGCTGGTGCCGATCATCCCGGACGAGGCCCGCACGTTCGGCATGGACTCGATGTTCCCCACGCAGAAGATCTACAACCCGAGTGGGCAGCTCTACACCTCGGTGGACGCCGACCTGCTGCTGGCCTACCGGGAGAGCGAGCAGGGCCAGATCCTGCACGAGGGTATCAACGAGGCCGGCTCCACCGCCTCGTTCACCGCGGCCGGGACGTCCTACGCCACGCACGGCGAACCGATGATCCCGATCTACATCTTCTACTCGATGTTCGGTTTCCAGCGCACCGGTGACGGGCTGTGGGCGGCGGCCGACCAGATGGCCCGCGGGTTCATCCTCGGCGCCACGGCGGGGCGGACCACGCTGACCGGTGAGGGCCTGCAGCACGCGGACGGCCACTCGCTGCTGCTCGCGGCGACCAACCCGGCCGTGGTGACCTACGACGCGGCGTGGGGCTTCGAGATCGCGCACATCGTGCGGGACGGGCTGCGGCGGATGTACGGCGACGAGGCCGAGAACGTCTTCTACTACCTGACCGTCTACAACGAGCCATACCCCCAACCGGCGGAGCCGGCCGAGCTCGACGTGGACGCGCTGCTGCGTGGCCTCTACCGGTACGCGCCCGCGCCCGGTGCCGAAGGCCCCCGGGTCCAGCTGGCCGCCTCCGGGATCGCGATGCCCTCGGCGCTGCGGGCACAGCAGCTGCTCGCGCAGGATTGGGGCGTGCAGGCCGACGTGTGGTCGGCGACGTCCTGGACCGAGCTGCGCCGGGAAGCCGAGGAGGCCGACCGGCGCAACCTGTTGCACCCGGGCAGCGAACGTCGCGTGCCGCACGTGACCCGGGTCCTCGAGGGCGCGGCCGGCCCGCTGGTGGCGGTCTCGGACTGGATGCGGGCGGTGCCGGACCTGATCCGGCCCTGGGTGCCCACCGACATGGTCACCCTCGGCGCGGACGGCTTCGGGTTCTCCGACACCCGCCCGGCGGCGCGGCGGCACTTCCTCGTCGACGCCGAGTCGATCGTGGTCGGGGCGCTGGTCGCGCTGGCCCGCCGCGGCGAGGTCGCGCAGTGGATGGCCGCCGATGCGGCGCGGCACTACCGCATCGACGACCCGCAGGCCGCTGGCCCGCAGACCTCCGATCCCGGCGATGCCTGACGGAGGTCGGCGGCGACATGACCTCGGCCGTCCCTCCCCCGCTTTCGGACCGCACGCTGCGCCGGCTCGAGCGGGCCTCGGGTGACCTCGCCGCCGCGAGCGTGGCCGAGATGGAGCAGCACTGGCCGTGGTTTCGCCGGCTGCCGGCAGATCAGCGTGCCGGCGTGCTGCTGGTCACGCAGACCAGCGTGGCGAACTTCGTGGAGTGGCTGAAGGATCCGCAACACTCCATCAAGCTCACTGTCGAGGCGTTCCGCACCGCCCCGCGCGATCTCGCCCGCTGGGTCAGCCTGCGCCAGACGGTGGAGCTGGTCCGGGTGGCCACCGTGGTGTTCGAGGAGCGAGTGCCCGACCTGGCCACCGTCGACGCCGAGCGTGCCGTACTCACCGACGCCTCGCTTCGCTTCGGTCGCGAGGTCGCCTTCGCCGCCGCCACCGCCTATGCCGGTGTCGCCGAGGCTCGTGGTGCGTGGGATGCCCGGCTGGAGGCCCTGATCGTCGACGGGGTCGTGCGTGGCGATCCCGAGGAGTCGCTGCTGTCCCGGGCGGCTGCCCTGGGGTGGGACCCGACCGCACCGGCGACCGTGATCGTCGGTTTCCCCCCGTCCGACGAGCCGCCCGATGCCCTCTCCGTCATTCGCGGCACCCCCTCACACACCGGCCGCGCGGCCCTGATCGGGGTGCAGGGCTCCCGACTCGTCGTGGTCGCCGCGGGGCGACACGACCTGCAGGAAGAGATCGAGCGGCTGGTCGGGGCCTTCGGCGACGGCCCAGTCGTCATCGGCCCGACCTCGCCGTCGCTGGCCGAGGCGCACCGCAGCGCCGCCGACGCGCTGTCCGGGCTGCGCGCGGTGGCAGCCTGGCCTGCCGCACCCCGCCCGGTGCCGGCCTCCGAGCTGCTCCCGGAGCGCGCGCTGGCCGGAGACCCCGAGGCCGAGCGGCTGCTCGTGGACCAGGTGCTGCGCCCGCTGTGCACGGCGCGCGGCGGGCTGGAGGAGACCCTGGACGCCTACTTCGAGGTGGGTGGCGTGCTCGAGGCCTGCGCGCGCAAGCTGTTCGTCCACCCCAACACCGTCCGCTACCGGCTACGCCGCATCGCCGATGTCACCGGGCGGGCACCCACCAGCCCGCGCGACGCCTTGGTGCTGCGCGTCGGGCTCGCCGTCGGGCGCCTGGCGCGCTCCCGCGGGCTGTGGTGACCAGGCTCACCATATGGACAACGATTGGGGGCTTGCAGGGCACGATCGACCTACGACGTTGTAGATACTCCATAAAACACGCGCGGGAGCTTAGTGGCTCGCAGCATCACGCACGACGGCCGCGACAGTGTTGAGTGGGGAAGGTGATTGCGTTGCTCGCCCCCGGCCAAGGCTCCCAGTCCCCCGGCATGCTCGAGCCGTGGCTCGAGTTGGATGGCGCGCGCGAGCAGGTCACGGCCTGGTCGGAGTCGATCGGTCTGGACCTGCTGCGGCTGGGCACCACCGCGGACGCCGAGGAGATCAAGGACACTGCGGTGACCCAGCCGCTGGTGATCGCGCTGTCCCTGCTCGCAGCCGACGCACTGGCTCGCCGCGTCGACCTGCCGGCCGAAGGGCCGACCGTCGGGCACTCGGTCGGGGAGCTCGCAGCGGCGGCGTTCGCCGGGGTGCTCACCCCCGACGAGGCCGTCGGGCTGGCGGCGGTGCGCGGCCGGGCCATGGCGCAGGCGTGCGCCGCCGAGCCGACCGGGATGTCAGCGGTGCTCGGCGGTGACCCCGATGAAGTTCTGGCCGCCCTGGAGCGTCATGGCCTCGAGCCCGCCAACCGCAACGGCACGGGGCAGGTGGTCGCCGCCGGCCGCACCGGCGCGCTGGCCGCGCTGGCCGACGACCCGCCGGCACGTGCCAGGGTGAAGGCACTGCCGGTCGCCGGTGCGTTCCACACCCGGTTCATGGCGCTCGCCGAGCAGGCCCTCGGCGAGCATGCGGCCGGGCTCACCGCGAAGGATCCGTCGCGACCGCTGCTGTCCAATGCCGATGGCGAGGTCGTCTCCGAGGGCACCGAGATGCTGCGTCGGCTGGTCGAGCAGGTGATCAAGCCGGTCCGCTGGGACTGCTGCATGGCGGGACTCCGTGCGCTGGGCGTCACCGCAGCGGTGGAGCTGCCCCCGGCCGGCACGCTGTCCGGCCTTGTCAAGCGCGAGCTCGTGGGCACCGTCACGGTGCCGCTGCGCGAACCCGGCGACCTGGACCAGGTGGCCGGGGTGGTCGCCGACCACTCGGGGGGCGCGGCGTCGTGAACCTCCGGCTGCAGCAGACGGCCACCGTGCCGGGGGCCCGGATCCGCGGCCTGGGCAGCGCGCAGCCCGAGCGGGTGGTGACCAACGAGGATATCGCCGCGTCCGGGGTGGAGACCACCGACAGCTGGATCCGGGACCGGGTCGGCATCGTCGAGCGTCGTTTCGCAGGCCCGGACGAGTCGCTGGTCGACATGGCCGTCGACGCCGGCGCCAAGGCCATCGCCGACGCGGGCCTCGCGCCGTCCGATGTGGACGCCGTCGTTGTCGCCACCTGCACGATGCCCTCGCCGATCCCCAACGCCGCGGCGCAGACCGCGGAGCGGATCGGTGTCACGGCGGCACCGGCATTCGACATCAACGCCGCGTGCGCCGGCTTCTGTTACGGACTGGGCACCGCCGCGGACATGGTGCGGTCGGGCTCCGCCCGGCACGTGCTGGTGATCGGTGCCGAGAAGCTCACCGACTGGGTCGATCCCCGAGACCGCTCCACGTGCATCATCTTCGCGGACGGGGCGGGCGCGGCCGTGGTCGGCGCGGCGGACGGCGGCGAGGAGGCCGGGATCGGTCCGATCGTGGCCGGCAGCGCGGGCGATCTGGCCGACACGATCGTCCTCACCGACCGGTCCTTCATCTTCCAGGAGGGGCAGTCGGTCTTCCGCTGGGCCACCACGAAGATCGCTCCGATCGCGCTGCGCGCCGTCGAACTCGCCGGGCTGGGCCCGTCGGACGTCGATGTGCTCGTGCCGCACCAGGCCAATCTGCGCATCGTCGAGGCGGTGGCCAAGCGGATCCGCGCGGCCGGCGCCCGCGACGACATGGTGGTCGCCGACGACATCGTGCACTCCGGCAACACCTCGTCGGCCTCGATCCCCCTCGCGCTGGACCACATGCGCGCCGAGGGGAGGGTCCGGTCGGGAGACGTCGCGTTACTAGTCGGATTCGGGGCTGGCCTGTCCTACGCGGGGCAGGTGGTGGTACTGCCGTGACGACCATGGTCCAGAGTAGACACCCGGCGGGCGAGCGGCCCGCCGACTCGAAGCGAGCGGAAGGAAGTGGCAAGTGACCAACGAGGAGATCCTGGGCGGCATCGCCGAGATCGTGAACGAGGTCGCAGGGGTCGAGACCAGCGAGATCACCATCGAGAAGTCCTTCGTGGACGACCTGGACATCGACTCGCTGTCGATGGTGGAGATCGCGGTGCAGGTCGAGGACCGCTTCGGCGCCAAGGTGCCCGACGACGACCTCGCGAACCTCAAGACCGTCGGTGACGCGGTGGACTACGTCGCCAAGCACGCATGAGAGCCGACGTACTTCCTCCCGCGGAGGCGCGCCCATGACTGACGTCGTGGTCACCGGGCTCGGCGCGACGACCCCGCTCGGCGGGGACGTCGCGTCGACCTGGGACGGTCTGTGCTCTGGACGCAACGGGATCGCCGCGCTGACCGACGATTGGGTGGATCGCTACGACCTGCCGGTGCGCATCGCCGCCCGGCTCGCCATCGAACCCAGCGAGCTGATCAAGCGGGTCGAGGCGCGCCGTTTGGACCGCTGCGAGCAAGTCGCCATGATCGCGGCCAGGGAGGCATGGCAGCAGGCCGGTCTGGGATCCGACGAGGTCGAGCCGGAGCGGCTGGCCGTGGTGATCGGCACCGGGATCGGCGGCGCGCTGACCCTGCTCGGGCAGGACGACCTGCTCGAGACCGAGGGCATACGCAAGGTTTCCCCGCTGACCATCCCCATGCTCATGCCCAACGGGCCCGCCGCCCACGTGGGCCTCGAGCTCGGCGCCCGCGGCGGCGTGCACAGCCCCGTCTCGGCGTGCGCGTCCGGTGCGGAGGCCCTCGCGATGGCCTGGCGGATGCTGCGGGCCGGTGAGGTGGACGTTGTCGTCGCGGGTGGCGCCGAGGCCTGCATCGTCCCGATCACCTTGGCCGGGTTCGCCCAGATGCGGGCGATGAGCACCCACAACGACGACCCGGAGCGGGCGTCACGCCCCTTCGACGCCGCCCGCGACGGGTTCGTGCTCGGTGAGGGCGCCGGGGTCATGGTGCTCGAGCGTGCGGAGTTCGCCGCGGCGCGGGGCACCACCGTGCACGGGCGGCTGGCCGGCATCGGCACCAGCTCGGACTCACACCACATCACCGCTCCCGAGCCGGAGGGTATCGGCGCGTCCCGCGCGATCGCCGGGGCGTTGCGCACTGCCGGGCTGGACCGGGCCGACGTCGGTCACGTCAACGCGCACGCCACCGCCACTCCGGTCGGCGACGTCGCCGAGGCGGCCGCGATCCGGGCGTCCATCGGCGACCACCCGGTGGTGACCGCCCCCAAGTCGTCGCTGGGCCACCTGCTGGGTGCGGCCGGCGCGGTGGAGGGGATCGCCACCCTGCTGGCGCTGCGGGACGGCGTGGTCCCGCCGACCCTCAACCTCGATGACCTCGACCCTGGGGTGCAGCTCGACGTGGTGGCCGGGAAGGCTCGCGATGTCAAGCTGACCGGGGCAGTGAACGACTCGTTCGGATTCGGCGGGCACAACGTCGCGCTCGCCTTCACCCCGGCCTGAGACACCGCATGGAAGGCCGGGCAAGGCTCCTGCTCCCCTACCTGAGGAGACCACGATGACCGCTGTGGCCACCCGGCCGGCGAGTCCCACCGACGAGACCGCACCCGACCCTCGAGATCCCGAGCTGCGGCTGGCCGCACTGTTCGACGTCGGCACGTTGGTGTCGCTGCGCCCCAGGGACACCAGCGGGGTCTTCACGGCCCGCGGGCGCATCGAGGGCGCCAAGGTCGTCGCCTACTGCACCGACGCCACCAAGATGGGTGGGGCGATGGGGTCGGAGGGCTGCCGGCACATCGTTGAGGCCATCGACACCGGCGTCCGGGAGCGCTGCCCGGTCATCGGGCTATGGCACTCCGGCGGAGCGAGGCTCGCCGAGGGCGTCGAGGCACTCGACGCGGTCGGGCAGGTGTTCGCCGCGATGGTGCGGGCCTCGGGCCGGGTGCCGCAGATCTCCGTCGTGCTCGGGGCCGCCGCGGGCGGCGCCGCCTACGGCCCCGCGCTCACCGATGTGGTGATCATGGCCCCGGAGGGGCGGGTGTTCGTCACCGGGCCGGACGTGGTCCGCAACGTCACCGGTGAGCAGATCGACATGGAAGCCCTCGGCGGGCCCAGCGCGCATGGCAAGAAGTCCGGCGTCGTGCACATCGTTGCCGAGTCCGAGCCCGATGCGCTGGGTCGCGCCCGCGAGGTGACCGGCCTGTTCGCCTGTCCCGGCATGTTCGACCTGCACGCGGTGCGCGAGGAGGTCGACCTGCAAGCGCTGCTGCCGGAGCAGAAGCAGCGCGCCTACGACGTGCGCCCGTTGCTGCGCGGTCTGCTCGACGAGTGCGAAGGCGAGTCGGTGTTCCAGGAACTGCAGCCCAAGTGGGCGCCCAACATCGTCATCGGGCTCGGGCGGCTGGCCGGGCGCACCGTCGGCGTCCTCGCGAACAACCCGCTACGCCTCGGGGGTTGCCTTGACTCCCCGTCGGCGGAGAAGGCGTCGCGCTTCGTGCGGATGTGCGACTCCTTCGGCGTCCCGCTGCTCGTCCTCGTCGACGTGCCCGGCTACCTGCCCGGTGTCGGCCAGGAGTGGGAGGGCGTGGTCCGCCGCGGCGCCAAGCTGCTGCACGCCTTCGCCGAGGCGATCGTGCCGCGGGTGACGCTGGTGACCCGCAAGGCCTTCGGCGGCGCGTACATCGCGATGAACTCCCGCGCGCTGGGTGCCACCCATGTGTTCGCATGGCCGGACGCCGAGGTGGCCGTCATGGGGGCGAAGGCCGCAGTCGGGATCCTGCACCGCAAGGCCCTCGCGGCGGCGGCCGAGGAGGAGCGGGAGGCCCTGCACACCCACCTCGCCGAGCAGCACGAGCGGGTCGTCGGTGGCGTGAACCGCGCGGTGGCCCTCGGCGTGGTCGACGAGATCGTCGCACCGTCCCAGACCCGGCGGCGCCTCGCCGAGTCGCTGGCCGCGGCGCCGGCGGGGCGCGGGGCGCACGGCAACATCCCGCTCTGAGTCGAAGTTGATCTAGCAGGGCTCTCTGAGACTGGTGTCGGGGTCGCCGGGACCGATCCGCAACTGGTCGGACTCGGTGACCACCGGGTAGGACACCCGCCAGCGCAGGCAGCGCAATGGCGCGTCCCCGGGCGCGTCGACCGGATCCTGCACGCTGGTGAACGACAGCAGCACCGTCAACCCACCCCCGGGGCGCGGCTCCATGCGGTGCACCACGATGCTGCCGTCGGTGGTGCTGCGGTACTGCTCGCGCCAGACGTCCTCGGAGGTCTGCTCGGCCCGCTCGGCGACGACGGTCGTGGTCCAGCGGCGGTAGTCACCGAGGTTGATCGCGTCGAAGTGGCCCTGCAGCAGGGCTCGCACGCTGTCGCGGTCAGGATGCACCGCGGCGTCCGGGCTGAACCTCACGGTGCGGGGGCCAGGCTGCTCCCCCAGCGGCGGCGGGGTCGTAGTGGAGGCGGGCACGCCGGGCGCCGGCTGGCGGAACACCGCGCCGACTCCCGCCGCCGCGCCGAGCACGCCGATCACGACCGCCGCAGCGACCCACCAGCGTGACGCAGCGGATCGGACCACCCGGCCAGTATGCAGCGACAGGCGTCGTGAACGACGCTGGGCCGGTCAGCCGGGCCAGCGACCGGTGGTGCGCAGCTCGTAGCGCCGCTGCGCGTAGGCGAGGTCGTCGCGCCACAGCCGGCGCGCGGCGAATCGCATCAGCGGGCGCACCGCCGGTGCCGCGGCCCGCGCGGCGGTGAACCCGATGCGCCCGGAGTGCGCGATCGTGGCCTCGATGACCGCCGTGCGCGGGTGACCGGCGTCGTCGAGCCCCAGCGGGACGGCGTGGGTCTCCACCACGCTCGTCGCACCCTCCCCTTCGAGGATGTGCATCACCACCGTACGAGGCTCCGGGCAGGAGAACGCCGCGAGCACCGGCACCACGAGCCGGCGGGACAGCCGGAACGACACCTCGACCGTGAAACGGTCACGCGCCGGGTCGTCGACGTCCTGCGGCGCCTCGACCACCCGCAGGTCGGCGAAGGAGTAGGGGTGGAACCACGCGCCGTGCCACGGGTCGAGCCGGTTCGCGATGACGTCCTCGGGCTCGCAGCGGCCGATCAGCGTGACGACCGCGTCGAGGCTGGCCGAGGCCACCGGCCGAGCCGGCAGCACCGGAGCCGGCAGCGGCTGCTCACCGCCGGCCGCGTCGAGACGCACCCAGGCCAGCACGCCGTCGTCGTGCGCGGGGAACGGCTCCCAGCCTGCCGCGCCGTGCTCCCCGAGCGCCAGACCGTGCCACCGGCACACCAACTCGCCGCGGTGCACGGCGGCGCGGCACAGCGGCGCGCCCAGGTGGGGGCACTCGCCGGGGCCGGCGTGCAGCCCGCCGTCGGGGGTGCGCCAGGCCACCACCTCGATGCCGGTGACGGTGCGGCCGAAGGGCCGGTCGTGTGGTATCTCGCGGGAGGCGGCCAGCACGTACCAGTTGCCCGAGGGCCGTGCCTGCGCGCGCTCGAGTGCCGCCTCGATCAGACCCGGCTTGGCGTCTCGCCACGTCGGGGTCTGGTCGGCCCAGGACCGGACGCGCCGGGCCCGCACCGGGATGTCCCACCCACCGAACTGCATGCCGTCCACCTCACTCGGGATCGAAGCTCCGACCTGCAAGCAACGATCATGCCAAGCCCCGTCAGAGCAGCGCAGCCACGGTGATGCTGAGCAGCACGGCGAGGGTGGTCCCGGCGGCGACCCACCCCAGCTGCCGCCACCGCTGCGCCGTTGCGGGTCGCTGCTCGCGGGCGACCGGCACGGCGGGTGGGGCGGGTACCCGCGCGACCGTGAAGCCTTCGGCGGCCAGCACCGCCGCCTGGGGTGGCGGGCAGCCCAGGGCGGCGAGCACGCCGGCCGCCCGGTCCGGCCCGATGGGATCACTCGCGGCGAGCAGCCCGTGCACCGCGTCGCGCACCGACCGCCTCGAGGGGTGCACGACGCGGACCCCGCGGTCGAGTTCATCGGGTGGCTGCACCACCCGCTCGGCGAAGGGCCCCAGCGCGATGAGGGCGCCGCACCCGGGCCGGTCTCCGGCCAGCCGCCGCACCGCCGCGGTGGCCGCCCGCGCCTCGTCGACGGGGTTGACGGCACCGTCGGCGCGGCGCAGCACCCACCCGTCCACCAACCAGGGCCCGTCGAGTGGCGCCTCCACCCGCATTGCCGGGTCGGGGAGGTCGACCGCCACCACGACTACCAGACCCCGCGGTGCCACCAGGACCGCCTCGACAGTGTGACCGGGGACGGACGGGCCGAGGACCGCGAGCCCGCCCAGCATGTCGCTGCCCGGACCGCACGCCGACAACGCCCCGCGCAGGTCGGCGCCGGCGCCCGAGGATGGCCCGCCGAGTCGCACCAGGTGCACCGCTTCCCCCAAGATCCAGATCGGGAAGCGTCCACACTATCGGAGCTGACTGGACCGGGCGCTAGCGCATCAGGCGTCACACAGGGCACAATTGGTCACCGGTGTTTGCTCCTGTTCGCGAGCGCGAGGACGTAGGGGAAGACGCTCCTCGTCGTGAAGCGGAGGTCAGGAGATGAGCACCAGTGGGACGATCTATGTCCACTCGTCGCCGTCCGCAGTCTGCCCGCACGTCGAGTGGGCGATCGCGGGCACCCTGCAGACGAGGGTGGATCTGGCCTGGACGGCGCAGCCTGCCGCACCCGGTCAGCTGCGCGCCGAGGCCGAATGGACCGGTGCTGCGGGGACCGGGGCCGCGCTGGTGGCCGCCCTGCGGGTCTGGCCCATGCTGCGCTTCGAGGTCACCGAGGAGCCCAGCACGGGGGTGGACGGCGAGCGGTTCTGCTGCGCGCCGGATCTCGGCCTGTGGCGGGCTCGCATCAGCGCGAACGGCGACATCGTGGTGGGCGAGGACCAGTTGCGCGCCCTCGCCGCCTCGGCCCGCGGCCGCGAGGGGTTCACACACCTGATCGACCAGATGCTCGGCGCGGCGTGGGACGACGCCCTGGAGCCCTTCCGCCGCGCCGGCGACGGCGCCCCCGTCACCTGGCTGCACCGCGTCGGCTAGGGATCGACTCAGGGTCGTGAGTGATTTCGGTAGCCATGGCTGGACCGTGTTTGTCTTCCTAGTCTGCGGGGCATACCTGCAAGCCTAGGGAGGCACACCCCCGTGAACATCCATCACTCGACCCGGCGGGAACGTGAGCTGCTGTGGACGGTGCGGCTC
>JBOHGT010000088.1:0-5571 GCA_050700385.1 Pseudonocardiaceae bacterium
GGCTCGTGGTGCCCTCGGCGTCCTCGGTGTGGCGGCGGTCACCGCCGCCGCGGCTGCCCCGCACCCGGCGACCCCTGCGGGTGCCCTCCTCGTCGTTGGGTTCGGCGGACAGGCCTGCCCGGGTCCGCCGGGACAGCGGCAACCGGCCGGTGACGTCGGAGGGGATGTCGAGGTCGCTGAACAGATGCTCGGAGGTCGAGTAGGTCTCGGCCGGCCTGGGCATCCCGAGGTCGAGCGCATCGCTGATCATCTTCCAGCGCGACTCCTCGTCCCAGTCGACGAAGGTGATCGCGACACCCTTGCGGCCCGCCCGGCCGGTGCGCCCGATGCGGTGCACGTAGGCCTTCTCGTCCTCCGGGCACTGGTAGTTGACGACATGGGTGATCCCCGTCACGTCGATGCCGCGGGCCGCGACATCGGTGGCCACCAGCACGTCGACCTTCTCCGAGCGGAAGGCCCGCAGCGCCTGCTCCCGCGCACCCTGGCCGAGGTCGCCGTGCACCGCCCCAGCCGCGAAGCCGCGCGCGGTGAGCTCGTCGGCGACCTTCTGCGCGGTGCGCTTGGTGCGCGTGAAGACCAGCGTGAGCCCACGGTCGCGGGCCTGCAGCACCCGGACGAGCATCTCCACCTTGTCCAGCGCGTGCGCTCGGTAGACGAATTGCCGGGTGCGCTCGTGGATCGCGGTGGCGTCGACGTCCTCGGCCCGGATGTGGGTGGGCCTGGTGAGGAACGTGCGCGCAAGCGTGATGATCGGCCCAGGCATGGTGGCCGAGAACAGCATCGTCTGGCGCTGCTCGGGCACCATCCGCAGGATCCGCTCGATGTCGGGCAGGAAGCCCAAGTCGAGCATCTCGTCGGCCTCGTCGAGCACCAGCACGGCGACCTTGCCCAGCACCAGGTGGCGCTGCTCGGCGAGGTCCAGCAGCCGGCCGGGGGTGCCGACGACCACGTCGACGCCGTCGGTCAGCGACTTGGTCTGCGGCTCGTACTGGCGGCCACCGTAGATCGAAAGCACCCGCAGGCCCAGGTTGGCCCCGGCGTCGCTGAGGTCCTTGGTTACCTGCACACACAGCTCGCGGGTCGGCACCACGACCAGGGCCCGGGGCGTGCCGTCCAGCGCGATGTCCCCGGCGGTGATCCGCTGGATCAGCGGGACGCCGAACCCGAGCGTCTTGCCGGTGCCGGTGCGGGCCTGACCGATCAGGTCGTCGCCGGCCATCGCCAGCGGCAGGGTGAGCTCCTGGATCGCGAACGTACGCTCGATGCCGGCTCGGCGCAGCGCGTCGACGATCTCATCACGCACGTCCAGCTCGGCGAAGGTGGGGGAGTCGGGGCGGACCGGCGCGCCGGCCTGCAGGGGGTGGGGGGCATCGATGTCGTCGGCCCCGGTCTCGGAGTGGTCCAGTATTCGGGGATCGGTGTTGCTGACGGTCAGCGTCATCGCCTCTCTCATCCGGCGCGCCCAGCGCCGGTTGCTCGACCGCATCCCGGTACGGATCCGTGGTGCCGGTCCGGGGCGGGATGCGGGAGCACCTGCAGGAGGCGCGCGCTGTCACCCGTGCGTGCTCGGCGGCGTTGCCTCCGAGCCGGGGCGTGCGGCCGTGCTCGTCCATCGGGATCGAACGGGCCGTCGGGATCGCATGCTGCATCACGCCCTTGCCGCCACACCCTACCGTGCCGGCTGCCTTCTGTGTCGGAGCACTAGGCTGACCAGCGTGGATGCGGCGAGTAAGGGGATCATCGACCTGCTCGGGGTGCTGGCCTACGGGGAACTCTCCGCCTTCGACCGGCTCGCCGAGGACGCCCGGTCCGCGCCCACACTGACCGGCCGCGCGGCGATGGCGTCGATGGCCGCCGCCGAGATCGGGCACTTCCAGCGCCTCGAACGGCACTTGGCCGGGCTCGGCATCGAGGTGGAGGACGCGATGCGGCCGTTCGTGCAGCGATTCGACGAGTTCCACGCCTCCACCGCGCCGCGTTCCTGGCTGGAGTCCCTGGTCAAGGCCTATGTCGGGGACGGGCTGGCCGCGGACTTCTACGGCGAGGTGGCCGGGTGGCTCCCGGAGCCGACGGCGTCGCTGGTGCGTGACGTGCTCGCCGACACCGGGCACTCCGCGTTCGCCGAGCGGGAGGTCCGCGCCGCCTGCGAGCGGGACCGCACGACCCGGGACCGCCTGGCGCTGTGGGGCAGGCGGTTGCTCGGCGAGGCCGTCACGCAGACGCAGCACGTCGTCGCCGAGCGGGACGGCCTGGCCGAGCTGATCGTCCAGGGCTCGGGCGACCTCGCCGGGATCGCGGCGTTGATCCGACGGCTGCAGACCAGGCACGGGCACCGGATGGTCGCCCTCGGACTCGGCTGAACACCCCAGGGTGCGGCTGGACTAGCCTGGCGACAGGTCCGCACACTTGGTGGAGGTTCTGCGTGGAGGTCAAGATCGGCGTCGCGGACAGCCCGCGCGAGCTGGTGGTGTCCAGTTCGGACTCGCCGGAGGAGGTGGAGTCGCTGGTCGCCGGCGCGCTGCGGGATGCCCAGGGCCTGCTCTCCCTGGTGGACGACAAGGGCAAGCGGTTCGTGGTGCCTGCAGCCCGCATTGCCTACGTGGAGATCGGTCCGAGCGACAGCCGCCGGGTGGGCTTCGCCGTCGGTACCTGACGGGCGCGGGCCACCCGACCCGGTCCCGCTCAGCCGTGCTGCAGCGGGAAGCCGGCGAGGCCCTTCCACGCCAGAGACGCGGTCAGCGTCACCGCCTCGGCCTTCGGCACCGCGCGCTGGCTGGCCAGCCAGTAGCGGGCGCCGTGCTCGCTGAGCCCGACCACGCCGACCGCGACGAGCCGGGCGCGTTCGGCGTCCAGCCCCGCGTCGGCGACCACGGCCTGCGCGATGGCTTCCACGCAGGTGTCGTTGGCACGCTCGACCAGGTCTTGCACCGCGGCCTGGTTGCGCAGGTCGGACTCGAAGACCAGCCGGAACGCCTCCCCGTCCCCGTCGACGAAGTCGTAGTAGGCGCCCACGGCGTTGTGCACCCGCTGCCGGTTGTCGTGGGTCTCCTCGATGGCCCCGAGCACTCGGCGGGCCAGCTCCTCGGCGTGTGTCTCCAGCAGCGCGAGGTAGAGGTCCAGCTTGCTGGGGAAGTGCTGGTAGAGCACCGGCTTGCTCACGCCGGCGCGCTCGGCGATGTCGTCCATGACGGTCGCGTGGTAGCCGTTGCTGACGAAGATGTCGGTGGCGGCGGCCAGCAGCTGCGCGCGCCGCTCGTCCCGGGGCAGCCGCACGCCCCGGGCCGTCGCCGGGCTCTGGTGCGCCGCGGTCTCCGTCATGCCACCCTCCTGGTTGTCGCCACCCGGACGGGTCACGACACTACCCCCGGTACCCGGTGACGGGTGCCGTCCACACCGCTGCGGACGGCACTGCGCGCCTCGGTGGCCGCGGCCCGCGCAGCCCGTCGCGGGGCGCAGCGAGTCCTGACGCATCCTGATCGGTGTGACGACGCCCACCGCACCGGCCTCGACCAGGGCAGGCCCGGCTGCCCGCGCGCCACTGACGCGGGTACCGCTCTACCCGGGCCCGCTGCCGCGGGTGCGGCCCGACCGCCTGCCGTGGCCGGGCCGGGTGGTGCGGTCGGGTGGGGTGGCGCTGCACATCCGGGACACCCCTGGCCCACCGGGCGGCGCGCTCGCCGTCTACGTGCACGGCCTGGGCGGCTCGGCCACCAACTTCACCGACGTTGCCGCGCTGATCGGCACGCAGCTGCCCGGGATGGCCGTCGACCTGCCCGGCTTCGGCCGCTCTGAGCCCTCCGACGGCTTCGACTACACCCCGGACGCACACGCCGCGGCGCTCGGCGACTTCCTGGCCGGGCTCGGCCGGGGCCCCATCCACCTGGTGGCCAACTCGATGGGGGGCGCGGTCGCACTGCTGCTGGCCGCTGCCCGCCCCGAGATCGTGCGTACCCTCACGCTCATCTCGCCGGCAGTGCCCGACCTGCGGGTGAACATGCGACGGCTCTCCGATCCCCGCTACGCGCTGGCGTTCCTGCCCGTGCTGGGGCCGCGGGTGCGCCGCCGGCTGGCCGCGATGTCCCCGGCGCAGCGGACCGAGCAGATGCTGCGGCTGTGCTTCGCCGACCCGTCCGCGGTGTCCGCGGCGCGGCGCGGGCAGGCGGTGGCCGAGGCCGCCGAGCGGCAGGGCATGGCCTGGGCTGCGGCCGCGCTCGGAGGCTCCGCGGCGGGCCTGCTGCGCGCGTGGCTGGTCCCGCGGAGCCGCTCGCTGTGGGCCGCCGCCGCGGCCGTGGACCAGCCGGCCCTCGTCGTCTGGGGTGCCGCCGACCGGGTGGTGAGCGTTCGCAAGGCGCCCCGCGCGGCGACCGCGTTGCCCCGGGGGCGGCTGCTGGTGCTGCCCCGTACCGGCCACGTCGCGCAGCTGGAGCGGCCCACCTCGGTAGCCAGGGCGGTACTCGGCATGGTCGACGCCCAGCACCGCGACGAGTGGTGATGCCGTCGGCGCCGGGAGGGCATGTGGCAGGCTTGGCCGATGACCCGCTCCCGCCACGACCGGGTCGTGAATGATTCCGGTAGCCATGACTACCGGAATCATTCACGAGCAGCGGAAGCGCCGCAGCCACTGGCGGCCTCGTGGGACCCCGGACCCGGACCCGGACCGGCGGCCCGGCGTCACAGCGGGCGGCGCGGTGGCCGGCTGTCCGGCATGGTCGCCATCTACGGCTGGCGGGCCTACGCGTTGCCCGTGCTCGTCGTGCTCACCGCATTGACCATGTTCGATTCCGCCCGCTCGCTTGCCCCGGAGACCTCCCCGTGGGCCACCGCCCAGGGGGGCGAGGCGCCGTCGTCGAACGCCCCCCTGATCCCCAATCCCGGCACCGGGCGAGACCTCGTCGCGGCCAAGGCGTCGGCCGAGCTGCCGGGTGGCGGGCCGTTCACCGTGCAGGGCGCGGGGATCTGGAGCGTCGTGCCCGGCGCCGGGCCCCGGTTCGGGACCGGGCAGCTGCTCACCTACACCGTCGAGGTGGAGGATGGCGTCGACCTCCCCGGCGGGCCGCAGGGTTTCGCCGCCGTAGTTGACAGCACGTTGCAGAACCCGAAGAGCTGGATCGGCAGCGGGCGTTACTCCTTCCAGCGGACCGACGACCCGGCCGCGGCGGACATCCGGGTGACGCTCGCCTCCCAGCAGACCACCCGGTCGATCTGCGGGTTCGCCATCCCGTTCGACGCCTCGTGCTGGAAGAGCGAGCGCAGTCAGGTCGTGCTCAACACCGCCCGCTGGGCGCGCGGTGCCGTCGCCTACCAGGGCAACGTGGTGGCCTACCAGCAGTACGTCGTGAACCACGAGGTCGGCCACGGCATGGGCTTCTCTCATGTCGGGTGCGAGGCGACCGGGCAGCTGGCTCCGGTCATGATGCAGCAGACGTGGGGGACCGCCAACGACTACCTTGCGGCGCTGGGGACCGACAGGGTCGCGGCCGACGGCAAGCTGTGCGAACCCAACGCGTGGCCGTTCCCCTTGGTCAACTAGGAGGTTTGGGTGGCTCTTCAAGAGCTACCAACCCGGGGTTG
>JBOHGT010000089.1:0-26872 GCA_050700385.1 Pseudonocardiaceae bacterium
CTCCTCGCGCATCCCCGCGTCGGCCAGCTCGACGATCCGCCCCAGGCCGGCGCCGTACATCTGCACGACCGCCGCGGTCAGCTCCTCCGCCAGCGCCCGGCACTGCGGGTCGTCGAGGTCCTCGAGCCGCCCCGTGAGCTCCTGCACACGGGCGATCAGCTGCTCGGGCTCCATGGCCTACGCCAGCGCCGTCGGTGTGTGGACCACCTTCCGCACCGAGCCCTTTCCGCCGTACATGTGCACGCCGCACGGCAGGCACGGATCGAACGAGCGGACCGCCCGCATGATGTCGATGCCCTTGAAGCTCTCCGGGCCGTTCTCCTCGAAGATCGGGGTGTTCTGCACCGCGTCCTCGTAGGGGCCCGGAGTGCCGTAGACATCGCGGACGCTGCCGTTCCACGGGGTCGGTGGATACGGGTGGTAGTTCGCGATCTTCCCGTTCTGGATCACCATGTGGTGGCTCAGCACGCCGCGCACCGCTTCGGTGAACCCGCAACTGATCGCCTCCTTGGGCACCTTGAACGGCTCCCAGGTCTTGGTGCGGCCGGCGCGCACGTCGGCCAGCGCCTGCTCCACGAAGTGCAGCGCCACGCCCGCGCTGTAGGCCTGGAAGTAGGTCCGGGCCCGGTTGCGCTCGATGGCGTTGGACAGCGGCCTGCCCTGCTTGTCCTGCGGGATCTTCCACTCGAACGTGGCCTCGGGCTTGGTCATCGTCTGCGGCAGGTTGATCAGCACGCTGCTGCCGGTGGCCTTGACGAAACCACAGTCCACCAGGCCGGACAGCGCAGTGGACCACAGCCGAGCGATCGGCCCACCGCCGGTGTCCAGCGCGAGGTAGTCGGTGCCGTCGAACCAGCGTGGCGACATCGTCCAGCTGTAGGCGCCGCTGAAGTCCCGCTTGGCGGGCTTGGGGATGGTGTGCTGGTTCCACGGGTGGCGCCGGTCGATCGGGTTGCCCAGCGGGTCCTTGTCGACGAACATCTCCTGGCCCTCCCAGTCCTCGTAGTACGAGGAACCGAGCAGGATCCGAATGCCCAGGTTGATCTTGACGAGATCGTTGGTGATCAGCTTGCCGTCCACCACCACACCGGGGGTGACGAACATCTTGCGGCCCCAGTTGGTCATGTTGCGGTAGGTGAAGTCGCAGGCCTCCGGGTCGTTGAGGCTGCCCCAGCAACCGAGCAGCACACGGCGCCGGCCGACCTCCTCGTAACCGGGCATGGCCTCGTAGAAGAAGTCGAAGAGGTCGTCGTGCAGCGGCACGATCCGCTTGCAGAACTCCACGTACCGCATCAAGCGGGTGTAGTAGTCGGTGAACAGCTGGTGGGTGGCCACCGTGCCGACCCCGCCCGGGTAGAGCGTGGAGGGGTGCACGTGGCGACCCTCCATGAGGCAGAACATCTCCCGGGTCCAGCGGCTGACCTGCAGCGCCTCCCGGTAGAACTCGCCGGACAGCGGATTGAGCGAGCGCATGATGTCGCCGATGGTCTTGTACCCGTGATCGGCGACGTGCGGCGACTCGGTGCGGTTGGCCAGGTCCAGGACGCCGGGGTTGGTCTCCGCGACCATCTTCTCGCAGTAGTCCACCCCGACCAGGTTCTCCTGGAAGATGTTGTGGTCGAACATGTACTCGGCCGACTCGCCCAGGTTGATGACCCACTCACCGAGGTGCGGCGGGCGCACCCCGTAGGCCATGTTCTGGTTGTAGACCGAACAGGTGGCGTGGTTGTCCCCGCAGATCCCGCAGATCCGGCTGGTGATGAAGTGCGCGTCGCGCGGGTCCTTGCCCTTCATGAAGATCGAGTAGCCACGGAACACCGAGGAGGTGCTGTGACACTCGGCCACCTTGCCCTGCGAGAAATCGATCTTGGTGTAGATGCCGAGGCTGCCGACGATCCGGGTGATCGGGTCCCACACCATCTCGGTGAGCTGCCCGGCCGACCCGCCGCCGTGCTTGGGTGCTGTCGTTGTCATTGTTATTCGACGCCTTTCTGCAGCCGGTCCAGGTCACCAGGACGGCTTGTAGCCGGTGGTCAGCGAACGACCCTTGGTGCGCCACTTGGGCTCAGTGTCGACCTTCTTCATGGTGATGTTGCGCAGCGAGCGGATCACCGTGCCGTAGCTCTTGCTCGCCGTCGCCGACACCAGGGAGCCTGGCGGAGCGTCCATGAACGGCATGAACTTGTCCGGGAACCCGGGCATCGTGCACCCGATGCAGATCCCGCCGACGTTGGGGCAGCCGCCGATGCCGTTCATCCAGCCGCGCTTGGGCACGTTGCACTTCACCACGGGGCCCCAGCAGCCGATCTTGACGAGGCACTTCGGCGAGTCGTAGTCCTTGGCGAACTGGCCCTGCTCGTAGTAGCCGGCGCGGTCGCAGCCCTCATGGACGGTGGCACCGAACAGCCACGTCGGCCGCAGGTGCTCGTCCAGCGGGATCATCGGGGCCTGGCCTGCCACCTGGTAGAGCAGGTAGAGGATCGTCTCGGACAGGTTGTCCGGGTGGATCGGGCAGCCGGGCACGCACACGATCGGCAGCCCGGCCTTGGACTTCCAGCTCCAGCCCAGGTAGTCGGGCACGCCCATGGCACCGGTGGGGTTGCCTGCCATCGCGTGGATGCCACCGTAGGTGGCGCAGGTGCCGACCGCGAGCACCGCGGTGGCCTTCGGCGCCAGCCTGTCGAGCCATTCGCTGGTGGTCATCGGCTGGCCGGTGTCGGGGTTGTTCCCGAAACCGCACCAGTACCCTTCCTTCTTGATCGCCTCGTTCGGGATGGATCCCTCGATGACGAGCACGAAGGGCTCGAGCTCACCACGGTCGGCCTTGTGGAACCACTCGATGAAGTTGTCGGCGCCCTGCTCGGGCCCGCACTCGAAGTCGATCAACGGCCAGTGCACGGCGATCTTCGGCAGACCGGGCAGCGCGCCGAGCGCGATCTCCTCGATGCTGGGCTGCGTGGCGGCGGTCAGAGCGACCGAGTCACCGTCGCAGGACAGCCCGGCGTTGATCCACAGGATGTGGAGCGGGGCTTCTTCTTCTTGGGTGGTGGGAGAGGCTTGTGCAGTCGGTGTTGTCATGTCCGTCCTACTCCACGAGCGACCTCCGGCCGCCCTGTCGTCCGGGATAACGGTTGCGCGCTCAGCTCGGCGAGCGTGAGCTCCCACAGCGCGTGGTAGATCGTGGTCTGGGCCTCCTGGATCCGGTGCACGGATGGGGAGGGGACCACGAACAGGTAGTCGATGCTGTCCAGCTCGGCCATCTTCCCGCCGTCGTAGCCGGCCAGGCCGATGGTGAGCAGCCCGCGGCGACTCGCCTCGTCGAATGCCCGCACGAGGTTGGCGGAATTGCCGCTGGTGGACAGCCCGACGGCGACGTCACCACGTCGCCCGAATGCCGCGACCTGCCGAGCGAACACCACGTCGAAAGAGATGTCGTTCGACAGCGCCGTGACCACGGCGATGTCACCACCGAGCGCGAACGCAGGCAGTGCCCGCGCGCCGCCCCCGGGGTTGAGGAACAGGCTGGCGATGTCGGCAGCATCGGTGCTGCTGCCGCCGTTGCCGAAGGCGAACAGCCGCCCGCCCGAATCGAAACACGCCGCCATTGCGGCGGCGCACTCCGCGATCCGTGCCCCGTCACGGTCGAGCACGGTCCGGCGCAGGGCGATGATCTCGTGGGCCTTGTCCACCGTGGACCGGCGGACCTCCTCGAGCACCGCGTCGAGGTCACCCTCGCCGGCGTACAGGAAGGGGTACAGCGACGCCATCGCGTTGCCGTTCCCCTGTCGCGCGGTCACCGGGCATCACCCAGTACCGCGATCGCTTCCTTGGCGTGCACGAGGATGTCGTCACCGACCCTCGCCGCCACCAGAGCCACGCTCACCTCCTCCTGACCGGAACCGGTGTCGACGACCGCGAGGTCGTCGTCGAGCAGCTGGAGCACCCGCACCGCGACGGCCTCGTCCGAGCACGTCACGCACACGTCTCCGTGGCAGTCCGGGACGGTCATGCGACCACCTCCGGCGCGAGCACTCCAGGCTGATCGAAGAACACGTGCACCAGCTCCCACAACACGTGATAGGTGGTGACGTGCACCTCCTTGATCACTCTCGGGTCGTCGCCGTCGGCGACGAGCACATGGTCGGCCAGGCCCGACGCCGGACCGCCGTCACCGCCGACGAGCGCGATCGTGAGCATCCCGAGCTCCCGCGCGGTGGCGAGGCCCCGCAACATGCTCGGGCATCCGCCGTCCGAGGCGATGCCGAGCGCGATATCACCCGGACGGGCGAGGTACCGCAGCTGATAAGCAAAGATCTCGTCGAACCCCGCCGAGTCGGCGATCCCGGTCACCGTCGCCACGTCGGCGGTCAACGAGATCGCGGGAAGCGCCCGCTTGCCGACGATCACGGGGTGCACGAACTCGACCGAGACATGCTGGGCGTCGGTGCCGGCCTCGCCGGTGCCGAAGACGACGAGGGTCCCGCCACGGTGGAACCGCAGCGCCATGTCGTGACATGCGGCGGCAACCCGTCCGGCGTCGTCCGCCACTCGGCGCAGGGGGGCTGCCCGCCGGTCGAAGAGATCCTCGACGGTCGCGCTACGAGATGGTGGGCGGGCCAAACCGGACACCTCCCGACGAAGCGCGGCGTGTATGTGACTGAGTTCACGACGGTAGTACCGCAGCGTGTTCGACACAAGGGATCCGCTACACCGAAGAGAGAACGGTCTGTCTTCGGCCTTATCACGGCTAGTTGCTATTGCATAGATAAGGCAATAGATGCTTACCCCGGCGGGGTAACGGCCGACACGACTGGGTGAAGGATGCCACCGGGGCCGGCGACGCACGCAGCTTCACGGTCGCCGACCTGCAGGAACTCACTGAGGCAACCCGCGATCCGGGCGTGCCCGGTGGCATTCGGGTGAAACGACTCGGCCACGGCCCGCGACCCGGAGTCCCGCTCGCGCAGCAGCTCGAAATCAACGGTGAGCCGGGTGATCCATTCCTGGGTCGGGAAGGTGGCCGACGAGCAGGCTTCGTGGCCCTCGGTGGCCCTGGCCAGGTCGAGGAACCGGGTGCCGACCCGCTCGGCCACCCCCCGCAGTGCTGCCGACAGCTGGGGCACCGCGACAGTGCGCACCCACGCCAGGTCCTCGGTACGGAACGGGCAGCCGGAGAGGTCTTGCAGCACGGGGTCGATCTTCTCGGTGAGCGGGGAGGCGTAGGACTGCAGCACGAGTGAGTAGTCGCCCTTGGGGTATCCGGCGGCACGCATCCCCCGACGCACGTCCGACAGCGCCCGCTCGACCTTGGGCGCCATCGCGTCGAGTCGCTGCGGCCACTGCCCGGCCAGCGAGGCCGAGCACGGGGGGCCGGAGCGCCGGGCCCATGCCTCGATGCAATGCAGCATGGTGCCGGCGAACCGGGGGTCGTCGTTGGCGCCCACCGCCACTACCACGGCCTGTATCCGGTAGCGGCGGGCGACCTGGCCCAGCCGGGCCGCCTGATTCGTGCCCTCGGCGAGTTCCGGACGTGCGAACCCGACATCGGCGGCGCGGGCGCCGGAGCAGCCCAGATTGATCCGCTTCGTCACGCCCGGCAGCTCGATGCGGTGCACCAGGGCGCGCGCCGACCGGTGGCAGGAGTTGCCGTCCTCGCCGCGGGTGCCCGGCGCGTACTCCCCGGCCCCCTCGCCGGCCACGGTGCTGTCCCCCATGGTGACGACGGCGCGCGGGCGGGTGTCGGGCAGCGGCCGCTCGGGAGCCGGGCGGGTCCGGTCACCGACCAGCAGGGCGAGCCCGAGCAGCACGGCGAGCGGGAGCAGCGCAACCATCAGCCAGCGGCCTCGCCCGGGCATCGCGGCTCAGTGTAGGAGGGTACAAGGGGAGGGCATCTGCTGTGGGGTCAGCTCCCGCCGTGTTCGGCCCACCACCGCCGGCCGGCCTCGGGCAGCGTGGCGATCGGATCGTAGAACGGGTAGCGGCGGTCCAGCGCGTCCGGGTCATCGAGCTCGATGCCGGTGCGGTAGTTCTTGGTCCAGTAGGAGATGCCACGCTCGCGGTCGTAGTCGGCGAGCTGGTGCACCCAGCGCTTCCCGACATAGGGCACGTCGCAGACGACCCGCGGCGTCGCGTAACCGGGCAGGTAACCCATGATCGCGTGCTGTAGCTGCTGCGCCTCCCACACGGCCACCCGCCAGTGTTCGGCGTTGGGGATCATGTCGCAGAGGTAGAAGTAGTAGGGCAGCACACCTGCCTCGCCCTGCAGCGCGAAGCACAGGTCCAGCAGCGTCTCCGCGGTGGCGTTCACGCCGCGCAGCAGCACGCCCTGGTTGCGGACGTCGCGTACCCCGACCTCGAGCGCGGTGCGGGCGGCCTCGGCCACCAGCGGGGTCAACGACTGCGTGTGGTTGACGTGGGTGTGGATCGCGAGGTTCACCCCGCGGCGGAGCGCGGTGCGGGCCACCCGCTCGAGGCCCTCGACCACCTCGGGCTGCAACCAGTGCTGCGGCAGGCCGGCCAGCGCCTTGGTGGCCAGCCGGATGTCCCGGACGGTCTCGATGCCCAGCAGCCGCATGAGGAACGCCTCGAGCTGGTGCCAGGGCACGTTGGCCACGTCGCCTCCGGAGACCACGACGTCACGCACACCCGGGGTGCGCTGCAGGTAATCGATCATCACGTCCTGCCGGTGCACCGGCTTGAGGCTCAGCTCGAGCTTGCCCACCGCCGGGGTGGAGTTGCCCACCAGGTCCATCCGGGTGCAGTGCCCGCAATACTGCGGGCAGGTGGACAGCAACTCGGCGAGCACCTTGGTGGGGTAGCGGTGGGTCAACCCCTCGACGACCCACATCTCGGCCTCGTGCAGCGAGTCGCGCGACGAGTGGGGGTGGCTCGGCCACTCGGAGTCCCGGTCGGAGCGCACCGGGAGCATGTAGCGGCGGATCGGGTCGGCATAGAGCACCTCGGTGAGGTCACCGAGGCGCTGCTGCGGCGCCATGGTGTTGAGCATCTGGGGTGGCAGCAGCATCGACATGGTCGCGGTCTGTGCCTGATCGGCGGCGAGGTCGTCATAGAACCGCTGGTCGACGAGGTCGCCGAGCACGGCACGCAGCTGCCGGATGTTGCGGACGCAGTGCACCCGCTGCCACCGGGCGCCGCGCCACTGGGCTTCGGTGACGTCCCGCCAGCCGGGGAAGCGGCGCCAGTCCGGCTCGACCAGCTCGCGGCGGGCGTAGGTGTAGGGCTGGGATGCGGGTGCCGGATGGTCGGTGGCGACCGTGTCGAGCAGGGTGGTCATGTCCTCGCTCCGGGTGGGCGGTTCCGGGTGGGCGGTTCCGGGTGGGCGCGGACCCGCCGGACCGCTCGGCGCAGCTCATGGCCGCACCGTTCGACCGGACGGCGGGTGCAGGATTTCTTCCTGTATATCGATGAACAGTAGCAAGATCCTCCCGTTCCAGCGCACCGAACGCCATTATATCCGGGTGTTTCCCGGTGGGGGAGCATCGAGTGCATGTCGTACGTTGTCCCGGAGGGGCCGCAGCCGGTGCAGCCCCTTCGCCGACCGCGAGGAGCCCGCCCGCCGTGCCCGTCCTGCTGATCCTGCTCGTCGCCGCCGTCGTCGAGGTCGCCGTCCTGGTGGCCGTCGGCGACGCCATCGGTGTGCTGCCGACCATCGGGCTGCTGCTGCTCGCGTCGCTGGTGGGCGCCTGGCTGCTGCGCCGCGAGGGCACCCGCACGATCGGCGCGTTCAGCGAGGCGGTGCGCACCCGCCGGCCACCGCACCGCGAGCTGGTCGACGGAGTTCTCATCGCGGCCGGGGGAGTGCTGATCGTGGTTCCCGGCTTCGTCTCCGACGCACTCGGGCTGCTGCTGTTGCTGCCTCCCACCAGGGCGCTGCTGCGACGTCGGATGCTGCGCTCGGCCTCCCGCGCGACGCCGCCGCGCTTCACCCCCGGTGGCGTGGTGGATGGCGAGGTCGTCGACCCACCCACTGGCGGTGACGCACCTGACGTCGCCCGCCGCGACACTCCCTGAGTCATCCACCTTGAGCGCGCGCACATCTTCGCCGTTCGGGCTGCACCGGGTGCGCGAACCGGCTGGCGTCTTGCCGCAGCAGGCGTGGCGGCTGGACGCCGACCCCGTGCCATCGGCCGACGAGGTCGTGCTCGACGTCGAGCGACTGCAGCTCGACGCCGCGTCGTTCCGGCAGCTGCGCGAGGCACACGGCAGCGGTGACGCGGTGCGCGCCGCCGTCCTCGCGATCGTGGCCGAGCGCGGCAAGATGCAGAATCCGGTGACCGGCTCCGGCGGGATGCTGCTCGGCACGGTCCGCGAGGTGGGCCCGAACTCCCCGCTGGGGCTTGCCCTCGGGCAGCGGGTGACCACGCTGGTGTCGCTGACGCTGACCCCGCTGCGGATCACCGACGGGCTGCGTCGCTGGGACGGCCGATCCGAGCAGGTGCCGTGCACCGGCACTGCCGTGCTCTTCGCCCGGTCGATCGCCGCCCCGCTGCCCGACGACATGCCCGCGGAGCTCGCGCTGGCCGTGCTCGACGTCTGCGGTGCGCCGGCGCTGACCGACCGGGTGGTGCGCCGGCGGCCGGGGGTCACGGTGTGCGTGCTGGGCGCGGCCGGCAAGTCCGGCTCCCTGTCGCTGGCCGCGGCACGCCGCGCCGGAGCCGGCCGCCTCGTCGGGCTGGTGGCGCACGAGGGCGAGGCGCGACGGCTGCGCGCGGCGGGGCTGGCGGACGAGGTGGTCGTGGCCGACGCCCGCGACCCGCTCGCGGTGGCGGAGGCGGTGTCCCCGCCCGCCGACGTCACGGTGGTGTGCGTCGATGTCTCCGGCTGCGAGCACGGCGCGGTGCTCGCGACCGCCGAGCGGGGCACCGTGGTCTTCTTCTCGATGGCCACCTCGTTCGCAGCGGCCGCGCTGGGCGCCGAGGGCCTCGCGGCGGATGTCGAGATGCTCATCGGCAACGGCTACGTCCCGGGGCATGCGGAACTGGCGCTGCAGCTGGTGCGGCAGCAGCCGGGCGTGCGGGCCTTGCTGTCCGACCGGGAGACTGCGCTGTCCGACGGGGAGACTGCGCGGCCGTGAGCACCACGCTGCTGGTCGGGGGCCACGTCCACACCCCGACCGCTGCGGGGGCGACCGCGATGGCATACAGCGAAGGCACGGTCGCCTGGGTCGGCGCCGACGGCCCGGCCCGGGCGCTCTTCGACGGCGCCGACGAGGTGGTCGAGCTGCAGGGCGCGCTCGTCACACCGGCTTTCGTCGACGCGCACGTGCACGCCACCAGCGCCGGGCTGCTGCTCGACGGGCTCGACCTCACCGGCTGCGGATCGCTGGAGGCATGCCTGGACACCGTTGCGCGCCATGCCGCCATCCGGCCGGGGACCCTGCTGTGGGGGCACGGTTGGGACGACACCGGCTGGCCGCAACGCCGCCCGCCCTCCCGCGCCGAGCTGGACCGGGCCGCCGGAGGCGCTGCGGTGTACCTGTCCCGGATCGACGGGCACTCCGCGGCGGTGTCCGCGGCGCTGCTCGATCGCGCGCCGGAGGCGATCGGCGCGGCTGGTTGGTCGCCATGCGGGCCGCTGTCCCGCGAGGCACACCACCATGCCCGCCGAGCCGCCCTCGACGCGGTCACCCCAGGGCAGCGGCGGGCCGCGCAGCGGGCCTTCCTCGCGCACGCCGCCGCGCGGGGCGTCGCGGTCGTGCACGAGTGCGCCGGTCCCGAAGTCTCCGGAGTAGCGGACCTCGCGGATCTCACGGGCAGCGACACCGGGGTGGAGGTAGTCGGCTATTGGGGCCAGGCGGTGACCACCTCCGGGCAGGCCACCGAGCTGCTCGCCGCCACCGGAGCGCACGGGCTGGCCGGTGACCTGTTCTGCGACGGCGCGCTCGGCTCGCGCACCGCGGCGCTGCGCGAGTCTTACACCGATGCGCCCGCCACCCACGGCGCGGCGTACCTCGACGCCGCCGCGGTCGCCGCGCACCTGGTGGCGTGCACCCGCGCCGGCACTCAGGCCGGCTTCCACGTCATCGGCGACGCCGCGACCGACGCCGTGATCGCCGGCTTCGCCGCTGCCGAGGCGCAGCTCGGTCGGGCAGCTCTGAGCGCGCGGACGCATCGGCTCGAACACTTGGAGATGGTCGAGCAGGCTCAGGCCGAGCAGCTCGCCCGCTGGGGGGTGGTGGCCAGTGTGCAGCCCGGGTTCGACGCCGCGTGGGGCGGCCCGAACGGCATGTACGCGCTGCGGCTGGGTGCCGGGCGCGCCGCGGCGATGAACCCGTTCGCCATGCTGGCCCGCGCCGGGGTGACGCTGGCCTTCGGTTCGGACACCCCGGTGACCCCGGTGGACCCATGGGCCACGATGCGGGCGGCGGTGCACCACCGCACTCCCGGAGCCGGCATCCCGCCGCGCGCGGCGCTGGACGCCCACACCGTCGCCGGGTACCGGGCCGCGGGTGTGCTCGCCGCCGGGACGCTCGTGCCCGGGGCGCCGGCGTCCTACGCGGTGTGGGACGCCGAGCCCGACCTCGACACGCCGGACGCCGACCTGCCGGCCTGCCTGCGCACCGTGCACCACGGCCGCGTGCTCTTCGATCGGGCCGGGGCGTCGGCATGACCAGGCTAGGGTTGGACCCGGCGACGGTGGCCACCGCGCGCCGGCTGGCCGCAGCGGCCGCCGAACCCGTGATCGCGCTCGCCCGCAGCCACACCACGGTGAGCGTCGAGCGAGCCACCCTGCGGCTGGCCGGGATCACCGGCGCCGACACCGGCGCGCCGGGTGGGGACGTCCCGTGGGTGAACCGGGTGGTGGACACGGTTGCCGGGCACTGCGGCCTGCAGCACGGCGCCTGCCTGCCGGTGTTCCACGCGCTGCGCGAGCACGACCTGGGCTCGCTGTCCGAGCTCGCCGCGGCCACGGCGGCCGGGCAGGTGCACTACACCGTGCCCGCGGGCCGGGCCCGTGGCAGCGCCGCGACCGCGGCATACCGCGCGGTGGCCACCGGGCTGGGCCGCATCGACCGCAACCGCCGCGAGCGCGACCGGCTCGTCTCGCGGCTGGGTGACCCGCCGCATCGTCCGTGGATCTACCTCATCGTCGCCACCGGTGACATCGACGAGGACGTCGTGCAGGCCGCCAATGCCGCCAGGGCCGGCGCCGACATCATCGCCGTGATCCGCTCCACCGGGCAGTCGCTGCTGGACTACGTACCCGAGGGTGCCACCCACCACGGGTTCGCCGGCACCTATGCCACGCAGCAGAACTTCCGCATCATGCGGTCGGCGCTGGACGACGTCTCGGTCGAGGTCGGTCGCTACGTGCGGCTCACCAACTACGCATCCGGGCTGTGCATGCCCGAGATCGCGGTGCTCGGTGGGCTCGAGCGGCTGGACATGATGCTCAACGACTCGATGTACGGGATCCTCTTTCGTGACATCAACCCGGTGCGCACCTTCGTCGACCAGCGCTTTTCCCGCCAGGTGCACGCCCGCGCCGGCATCGTCATCAACACCGGGGAAGACAACTACCTCACCACCGCCGACGCGGTCGACGCAGCGCACACCGTGACCGTCTCGCAGCTGCTCAACGAGCGATTCGCGCACGAGGCCGGCTTGCCCGACGCGCTGCTCGGGCTCGGCCACGCCTTCGAGATCGATCCCGAGCTGCCGGAGTCGTTCCGCCTCGAGCTCGCGCACGCGCTGCTGGCCCGCGAGCTGTTCCCGGACGCGCCGCTGAAATGGATGCCGCCGACCAGGCACATGACCGGCGACATCTTCCGCGGGCACCTGCTGGACGGCTTCTTCACCCTCGCCGGGCTGCTCACCGGGCAGTCGATCTTACTGGTGGGGATGATGACCGAGGCCGTCGTGACCCCGTGGCTGTCGGACCGCGACCTCGCGCTGCAGGGGGTGCGCTACGTGCTGGACGCCGCGGGCGGGTTGCGCGAGGATTTCGCCCCCGCGCCGGACGGGTTCATCGTCCGCCGCGCCCACCGGGTGCTCGAAGAGGCGGTGGCGCTGCTGGAACGGGTGGTCGACCAGGGGCTGCTCGTGGCGATCGCCGGGGGCACCTTCGGGCTGATGAAACGCCCACCGGACGGCGGTAGGGGCGCCGACGGCGTCGTCGAGAAGGCCGACGGCTACTGCAACCCGGCGCTCGACGCCCTCGAAGCAGTGATCACCAGGCGGGGGAGGGGTGATGGGTGAGCAGGTGCGACCCTACGGGGACACCAGGGACGACGGGATGGTGCAGCTGTCGTTCACACTGCCCGTCCCGCACGGCCCGAAAGCCGAGGGCGCGGCCGCCCAGCTCGCCGCGAAGATGGGTGTGGACCCGGCGATGGTGGTGCATTCGAGGCCGGTGGGGGAGGGCTTCACCTTCGTCGTCGTGTACGGCGCTGTGACCCATGTCGTGGACCTCGAGACCGTGCAGGTGGCGGAGCGGGAGTACCCGCTGCTGTCCCCGTCCGAGGTCAACGCCGCCGTCAAGCGGAGGTGGAACCGCAAGCTCGCCGTGGTGGGCGCCTGCATCGGCACCGACGCGCACACCGTCGGCATCGACGCGATCCTCAACGTCAAGGGCTTCGCGGGGGACAAGGGCCTGGAGTACTACCGGGAGCTACGGGTACTCAACCTGGGAGCGCAGGTCGCCGTGCCCGACCTGGTCGAACGGGCCCGAGCGGAGCGGGCCGACGCCGTGCTCGTCTCCCAGGTGGTGACGCAACGCAACGCGCACCTGCTCAACACCCGGGAGCTCGCCCAAGCCTTCCGCGAAGCGATGGGCGAGCACCGGCCGCTGCTGGTCGCGGGCGGCCCCCGCTTCGACCCGGTGATGGCAGCGGACCTCGGCGTGGACCGGGTGTTCGGCCGGGGTACCACCCCCGGCGATGTGGCCAGCTACCTGGTGCACGCGCTGACCACGAAGGGAACACCATGACGCTGGTCGAGGGCTTCACCGTGACCCACCGCCGCTACGTCCCGCACTCCGACGCGCATTACGGCGGGGGGCTGGTGGAGGGCGCCTACTGCCTGCGCCTGTTCGGCGATGTCGCCACCGAGCTCGCCATCCGCACCGATGGCGACGAGAGCCTGCTCGCCGGTTACACCGGCGTGGAGCTGCTGGCCCCGGTGCGGGCCGGGGACGTGCTGGAGGCCTCGGTGACGCTGACCCGGATCGGCACCCGTTCCCGCGGGCTGGACTTCGAGGCCCGCGTGCTGTGCCGGGCCAACCCGCAGCGCGGCCCGTCGGCGGCCGACGTGCTGGACCCTCCGCTGATCGTCGCCCGGGCCACCGGCACCACGGTGGTGCCAGCCGGCACCGTGCTCCGTACCTGACCGCGGCCCCACGCCGGGACCGTAGGCTGATCAACGTGGCAGCACCGACGGTGATCCCGAGTGACGGGCCCGCGCGCAGCGAGCCCAGCCGGCGCGGGATGCCCTCGGCGGTGCGCTGCCTGCTCGCCCTTGCCGGCGGCCTGACGCTGTTCGCGAGCGTGCCACCGCGAGGGCTGTGGTGGCTCGCGCCGCTCGCGTTCGCACTGCTCGGCCCCGCGCTGCACGGCCGGCGAGCCCGCGCGGGGTTCGGCTACGGCTACCTGTTCGGCGTCGCTTTCTACCTGCCGCTGCTGCCGTGGATCGGTGAGTTCGTCGGGGCGCTGCCGTGGCTCGCGCTGTCCTGCTTCGTGGCGCTGACCCCCGCGCTGGCGGGGGCCGGCATGGCGCTGGCATCCCGGCTGCCGGCGGCCCCGTTGTGGGCCGCGTGCGTGTGGGTCGCGGCGGAGGCGCTGCTCGCGCGGGTGCCCTGGGGCGGCTTTCCGTGGGGCCGGGTGGCCTTCAGTCAGCCCGAGGGCCCCTTCCTTCCGGTGGCCGCGCTGGGCGGGACGCCGCTGCTCGGCGCCGTGGTGGTGCTCTGCGGTCTGTCGGTGGGCGAACTCGCCCGCCGGGCGCTGCGGCACGGCAGCGCACGGCCGCTGGTGGCACCCGCGGTGCTCGCGCTGCTCCCGCTGCTGCTCGGGTTCGCGGCGACCCCGACGGTCGGCACAGGTGCCCAGGACGGGTCGGTGACCGTCGCGCTGATCCAGGGCAACGTGCCCCGCGCCGGGCTGGACTTCAACGCCCAGCGCCGCGCGGTGCTGGACAACCACGCCGAACGCACCGAGCAACTTGCCTCCGGTGCCGCCGCCGGCCGCCGGCCGCAGCCCGACCTGGTGATCTGGCCGGAGAACTCCTCGGACATCGACCCGCTGCGCAACCCCGACGCGCAGGCGGTGATCGACCGCGCGGCGGGTGCGATCGGCGTCCCGATCCTGGTGGGCGCGGTGCTGCAGCCCGACACCGGAAGGCCCACGAACACAATGATCGTCTGGGACCCCGGGACCGGCCCGGGGGAGGAGCACGACAAGCGCCGGCTGCAGCCCTTCGGCGAGTACCTGCCGGGCCGCGAGTTCTTCCGGCTGTTCAGCCGCTACGCCGATGCGGCGGGAAACTTCGTGGACGGCGACGGCGACGGCGCGGTGGATCTCGGGCCGGCCAGGGTGGGGATCGCCACCTGTTACGAAGTGATCTTCGACGACCTCGTCCGGCAGAGCGTCCGCTCCGGGGCTCAGGTGCTGGCCGTGCCGACCAACAACGCGACATTCGGCTACACCGAGATGACCTACCAGCAGCAGGCCATGTCCCGGGTGCGCGCCGTCGAGCACGGCAGGGCGGTGCTCATCGCCGCGACCAGCGGGATCAGCGCGGTGATCCGCCCGGACGGCAGCGTCGCACAACGCAGTTCGCTGTTCACGCCTGCCGCTCTGGTGTCCGAGGTGCCGCTGCGCTCGGGCATCACCGTCGCCACCCGCCTCGGCGCCGGCCCGGAGTGGGTCCTCGCCGCGCTGGGCGTGGCGGGCGCGCTGGCCGGTGCGCTGCGGCAACGCGGAGCGGGGTCACCGGTGTGAGCTCGGACGTCGGTGTACTCGAACGTCGGTGTGCTCGAACGTCGGTGTGCTCGAACGTCACCGAGGAGGGCAGGACATGGCAGAGCAGCGGCGCGGCCACGCCGAGGAGCTCGGGCGAACGCTGGTGGTGGTCCCGACCTACGACGAGCGGCAGAACCTGGCATCGGTCCTGCGGCGGCTGCACGCCACGGTCCCCGAGGCCGACGCCCTGGTCGTCGACGACGACTCGCCGGACGGTACCGGCGAGCTCGCCGACGAGCTCGCCGCCGACGACGGGCGGGTCTCGGTGCTGCACCGTACCGGCAAGGCCGGCCTCGGGGCCGCCTACGTCGCGGGGTTCCGCTGGGCACTGGCGCGCGACTACGGCGTCATCGTCGAGATGGATGCCGACGGCTCGCACGCGCCCGAGGACCTTCCCCGGCTACTCGATGCGCTCACCGGGGACCTGCCGGACGGGGGTGGCGAGGCCGACCTGGTGCTCGGCTCCCGCTACGTGCCGGGCGGGCAGGTGCTGAACTGGCCCCGGTACCGCGAACTGCTCTCCCGCGCCGGCAACCTCTACTCGAAGATCGCGCTCGGCGTCGGGATCGACGACATCACCAGCGGGTTCCGCGCCTACCGGCGTGCCGTGCTGGAGTCCGTGCCACTCGGCGTGGTGGCCTCGCAGGGGTACTGCTTCCAGGTCGATCTCACGTGGCGCACGGTGCGCGCCGGGTTCCGGGTGGTGGAGGTGCCGATCACGTTCACCGAGCGGGAGCGGGGTGCGTCGAAGATGAGCGGCGGCATCGTCCGGGAGGCGCTGTGGCGGGTCACCCGCTGGGGGCTGCAGCAGCGGGTGGACCAGTTGCGCCGGGTGGTCCGCCGCGACGTGGCCGAGCGCACCGGGCAGACCAGCCGCTTCTGACACACACCAGGGCCGCCGGACGATCGGTCCGGCGGCCCTGGTGCGTGCTGTCAGGCGGAGCGTGAGCGACGGCCCCGCAGCTCGGTGAGTCGCTCGTCGAGCAGCTCCTCGAGTTCCGTGATGCTGCGGCGCTCGAGCAGCATGTCCCAGTGGGTGCGCGGCGGCTTGGCCTTCTTCTGGTCCGGCTCGACGCCGTCGATCAGCTTGGACTCGTTGCCGTGGAGCCTGCACTCCCAGGTCCCCGGGGGCTCGGCGTCGTCGGCGAAGGGCACGTCGAAGTCGTGGCCCTTGGGGCAGGCGTACTGCACCGACCGACGAGGGGCGAGATCGTGATCGCGGTCGGTCTCGTAACTCACCGTTCCGAGCCGGCTGCCACGCAGGACGCGGTCGGCCATGGCAGTGTCCTTTCTCCGATTCGGGGATGCTCGCATCCCCTGGGTCGAGCTCACCGGGTGCAACGCCAGCAGGCGTGCCGTCGTTCCCGGAGCCGCCCGGAAACGTTCCAGCGGTGACGTGTTCACAGCTCAAAACGACAGGATCCACCTACGGGGAGTGGATCGCATCCTGGACGTGACGCGTTACCTCATGGTGACCGGCATGACACCACCTGTTCGGTACAGCATGCTAACCCGCTCGGGTAACCCGGCGCTGCCTGGACGGTCGGTACCACGTCTCATTGACGTTCAGACCACCGCAGGTTCCGGGTTGCCGGCAGCCCGGATGGCGCGCCGCACCGGAACCAGCGCCGTGGCGACGAAGCCGATGACGAAGAACGCCACCAGGGACACGATCGCCAGTCGGAACGACCCGGTCGCCTGCCCGATGCCCGCGAAGAGCAGCGGGCCGAGCCACGAGGTGGAGCGCTCGCCGATCTCGTAGAGCGAGAAGTAGGCGGCCTCCCGACCCGGCGGCACCATCTGGCTGAACAGCGAGCGGGACAGCGCGTTCGTGCCACCGAGGACCAGGCCGATGCCCACGGCCAGGCCATAGAACTGCAACTGCTGGCCGGCCTGCAGGAAGTAGGCCGCCCCGATCACGGCGATCCACACGACCAGGCTGCCCAGGATCGTCCGCTTGGCGCCGACGTGACGCGCGACCCGGCCGTGCAGCAGGGCACCGCCGAACGCGACGAACTGCACGAGCAGGATGGTCGCGATCAGCGTCTCCTGCGGCAGCCGCAACTCCTGGTCACCGTACAGCGCCGACACCCGGGTCACCGTCGAGATACCGTCGGTGAACACCAGGTAGGCGCCCAGGAAACCCAGCGTGAGCGGGAACATCCTGGCCTCCCGCAGCGTCACCCCGAGCTGCCGGAACCCGGCGGTGAGTACCGCCGCGCCCCGCTCGCTGCCCTGCGGCGGCTGGTGACGCCGCAACCGGGCCAGCGGGATGAGCGTGAACACCGCCCACCACGCGCCGGAGAGCACGAAGCACACGCGCACAGCATCGCCGGTGGACAGGCCCAGCGCCTCGTGACCGAGGAACACGGCGAGCTGGACGGCGAGGGCGAGACCGCCGCCCAGGTAGCCGAACGCCCAGCCTCGCGACGACACCCCGTCCCGCTCGTCGGCATCGGCGATCTCGGGCAGCACGGAGTAGTAGACGACCACGGACACGCCGTAGCAGATGTTCGCGAGAACGAACACCGGCACCGCGAGCTGCCAGTTGGTGCCTGCGACCAGCGCGAGCAGTGCGGTGAACCCCGCACCGCCGAAGGCGAAGACCGCGAGCATGCCCCGCTTGTTCTGGGTGCGGTCGGCGATCGCACCGGTGATCGGCAGCACGAGGACCTGGACGACCGTCGCGACGGACAGCAGGTAGCCCCACAGCGAGCCGGCCGGGAACTGGAGGCCGAGCAGCGAGACGTCGCAGCGGACGAGCGAGTTCTCGCCCGGGCACGGCGACGGCCCGTTGCGGGCGAGGTCGGTCCGCGCCGCGCCGACCGCGACCTCGGTGAGGTACAGCGAAAGGAAGACGGTGACGATCGACGTGGGGAACACCGAGTTCGCCCAGTCGTACCAGCACCACCCGCGCTGCTCTCGCCGGCGCAGCGCCGTCTCGTCCGGCGCAGGCTGCACCGCCGAACCGCTCACGGGCCCCTCCTCGTCACGGGTGCCGGGCGCTCGACTCTACTGCGTGGCACCCGGCCAGACGCCACGCTGCGACAGCACCTCGCGCAGCAGGTCCGGGCGGTCGGTGACCAGGCCGTCGACGCCCATGTCGAGCAGCTCGACCATCTCCCCGGGACGGTCCACCGTCCAGACGTGCACCTCGACGCCGAGCCGGTGCGCGCAGCGCACCAGCGCGGGGTCGACCACCCGGATCCCGCCGCGGCGGCGGGGGAGTTGGGCCAGCGCGCCGCGAACCGGGGGAGCAGCGATGACGCGGGGCAGCACCGAGCGCAGCCGCAGCGCGGCCGCCGAGGCCGTGCCCATCGACGTGAGCAGCCGGGGACCGGCCGCCCGGCGCAGCCGCCGCAGCCGGGCCTCGGAGAACGACGCGAGGCACACCCGGTGCCACGCACCGGTGCGCGCCAGCAGGTCGAGCACCGGTCCCACCGCGTCGTCGGCCTTGACGTCGACGTTGAGCAGCGCTGCCGGCAGCTCCTCGAGCAGGTCCCCGAGCCGGCACACCGGCTCCCGGCCGTCGATGCGGGCCGCCCGCACCCGTGCCCAGCCCAGCTCGGCCACCGATCCGGCCAGATCCGTGGTGCGCTCCAGGGTGCGGTCGTGCTGCACGACCACCACCCCGTCGCGGGTGGCGCGCACGTCGGTCTCCAGGTAGCGGTACCCCTCGGCGACGGCGCGCCGGAACGCGGCCAGCGAGTTCTCCATGCCGTCCAGCTCGCCGAGGTGCCAGCCGCGGTGCGCGTATGCCCGCGGGTAGGGGCCGTCCAGGTAGGGGTGCGCGTGCCGGGCCACGACGTGCAGTGTGCCCGCGGCGTGACGGGCCGATCGGCCCGGCCGGCCCCCGCAGACCGCATGCTGGTCGCGATGCGCGGGCGCTCGGGGCGGTGGACAGTGGAAGAACGCCACTCACGAGCTCGACCGGAGGGAGGCCACGATGACCGCACCCGCCGACACACCGGCGGGCAGCGCCGACCTCACCGCACTGGCCGCGGAGTTCACCGGACTGCTCGGGGCGGGCTCGGTGATCACCGACCGGCAGCGGCTGCGCACCTACGAGTGCGACGGGCTGGCCCATCACCGGGTGGTGCCGGCGATGGTCGTGCTTCCGGAGACCGCCGAACAGGTCGCCGGCGTGGTCCGGGCGTGCGCGGCCGCCGGGGTGCCGTTCGTGGCCCGCGGCTCGGGCACCGGGCTGTCCGGCGGGGCGCTGCCGCACGCACAGGGCGTGCTCATCGTCACCTCGAGGATGCGCCGCATCCTCGAGATCGACCCGCCCAACGAGCGCGCCGTCGTCGAACCCGGCGTGATCAACCTCGACGTGACGAGGGCCGCGTCGCCGCAGGGCTGGTACTTCGCGCCCGACCCTTCGAGCCAGCAGATCTGCTCGGTGGGCGGCAACGTCGCGGAGAACTCCGGTGGTGCGCACTGCCTGAAGTACGGCTTCACCACCAACCACGTGCTCGGTGTCGAGGTGGTCACCCCGGACGGCGAGCTGGTATGGCTCGGCGGCACCACGCGGGACACCCCGGGCTACGACCTGCTCGGCGCGTTCGTCGGCAGCGAGGGCACCCTGGGCATCACCACCAAGATCGTGGTGCGGCTGCTGCGCACCCCGGAGATGGTGCGCTGCCTGCTCGCGGCGTTCCCCGGTGTGGACGAGGCGGGAGCGGCGGTCTCGGCGATCATCGCCGACGGCGTCACCCCGGCCGCGATCGAGATGATGGACGCGCTGGCCATCGAGGCCGCCGAGGCGGCCGTGGCATGTGGCTACCCGGAGGGAGCCGGGGCCGTGCTCATCGTGGAACTCGACGGACCCGCCGCCGAGGTCGAGCACACCTTCACAGCGGTCGAGCAGCGCTGCAACGAGGCTGGCGCGTTCGAGATCCGGATCGCGCGCGACGACGCGCAGCGAGCACTGTTCTGGAAGGGACGCAAGTCGGCCTTCGCTGCCGTCGGGCGGATCAGCCCCGACTACATCGTGCAGGACGGGGTCATCCCGCGCACCGCGCTGCCCGAGGTACTGCGCAAGATCGCGAACCTGTCGAACGGCGCCGGGGTTCGGGTGGCCAACGTGTTCCACGCCGGTGACGGCAACCTGCACCCGCTGGTGCTCTTCGACGAGTCCAGGCCAGGCGAGGCGCAGGCCGCCGAGGAGGTCTCCGGGGCGATCCTCGACCTGTGCATCGAATACGGCGGCTCGATCACCGGCGAGCACGGTGTGGGAACCGACAAGGCTCAGCACATGCCGCGGATGTTCACCGACGACGACCTGGACACGATGCAGCGGCTGCGCTGCGCATTCGATCCCGTCGGGGTGTGCAACCCCGGCAAGGTGTTCCCCACCCCCCGGCTGTGCGGTGAGGTGCCTGGGAAGCGTTCCGGCGTGCATCCGCTGCAGGCCGCCGGCCTAGCGGAGCAGTTCTGATGGTTGCTGCGGCCCTCGGTGGTTTGCGTGCGGCCTGCGCTGACGTGGTGCAGGCCGCCGCCGGGGACACCGTGGACGGGGTGCCGGCGCGCTGGGTGGCCTGGCCGCACAGCACCGAGGAGGTCTCGGCGGTGCTGCAGGCGGCCGCCGAGATGGGGCTGCGGGTGGTCGCCCGGGGTACCGGCACCCGGCTGTCGTGGGGGACACCACCGAGCGGCCTGGACTTGATCGTGGACACCAGCCGGATGGCTGCGGTGCTCGCGCACGTCGCCGGCGACCTAGTTGTCACCACCCAGGCCGGCCTGCAGATGGTCGATCTCCAGAAGATATTGGCCCTGCACCGGCAACGGCTGGCGCTGGACGGCAGCGACACTCTTCGGGGCACTGTCGGGGGCACCATCGCCACCGCTGTGTCGGGACCGCTGCGCTACCGGTACGGCTCGGTGCGCGACCTGCTTATCGGCATCACCGTGGTACTCGCTGACGGCACTGTCACTCGCTCGGGTGGGACTGTGGTCAAGAACGTCGCCGGCTACGACCTGGGCAAGCTCTACACCGGCTCGCTGGGCACCCTGGGCGTGATCACCGAAGCGGTGTTCCGGCTGCACCCGCTGCCCGAGGCGACCCGCTGGATCACCGTGCCGGCCGCGGATGCTACCCGTGCCGTCGCGGCGCTCACCGCGGTCCGGGTGTCGCAACACGCCCCCGTGGCCCTCGAAGTGGATCGGGGCGTGCCAGGCGGTCCGGTGACCGTCGGGGTCGCTCTGGAGGGTGTCGCCGGAGGTATCAATGCCCGTGCCACCGATGTCGCCGACCTGCTTGCCGCGGCGGCCGGGACAACGGCAACAGTGATTGAGCAGCCGCCGGATTGGTGGGGTCGACCCCCGTATCCGCCGCAGGGACCTGCCGCGACGGTCACTTGCGAGCCCACCGGGCTGGTCGACTTGCTCGCCACGGCGCCTGGCGCCCTGCGCGGCTCAGCTGGCGTCGGGGTACTCGTCGCCGGGTTGACCGACGGTGACCGGCTAGCGACCGAGCTGTCTGCGCTGCGCCAGATCGCCGCCCGGCACGGTGGCGGCGCCGTGCTGCGCTGCGCGTCCCTGCACCGTAAGACGGGCCTGGACGTGTGGGGCCCAGTGCCCGCGCTGGAGTTGATGCGCCGGCTGAAAAACCAATTCGACCCCGAGCACCGGCTTTCGCCAGGCCGGTTCGTGGGAGGCATCTGATGAGCGACGGTGCTTTCGATGAACACCACCCACCCCACTCTGAGCTGATCAAGGACTGCGTGCACTGTGGGTTCTGCCTGCCGTCGTGCCCCACTTACGTGCTGTGGGGGGAGGAGATGGATTCCCCGCGCGGGCGCATCCACCTGATGGAGGCCGGCCTGGAGGGTGAGCCACTGTCGGAATCGATGGTGGGACATTTCGACGCCTGCCTCGGGTGCATGGCCTGCGTGACCGCGTGTCCGTCCGGCGTGCAATACGACAAACTGATCACCGACACTCGGGCTCAGGTGGAGCGTCGCTACGAGCGGACTCGCTGGGAACGGCTGCTTCGCGAAGCGATCTTCCAGCTGTGCCCCTACCCGAGGCGGCTACGGGCGCTGCGCGGCCCACTGGCGCTGTACCAGCGCAGCGGGCTGGGCCGGCTGCTGCGACGCTCGGGACTGCTGGACCGGCTGCCCCCGACGCTGCGGGTGATGGAGGGGCTGACCCCGACACTGACCCGCCGGGAAAAGCTGCCGCCGCGGGTGCCGGCTTCGGGTCGGCGCCGGGCGGTGGTCGGGATGCTCACCGGATGCGTGCAGGATGCGTTGTTCCCTGAAGTTAACGCCGCCACCGCGCGGGTGCTGGCCGCCGAGGGCTTCGACGTCGTGATTCCCCCCGGGCAGGGTTGCTGCGGGGCGCTGTCGCAACACATGGGTCGTGAGGACGAGGCGATCTGCTTCGCCCGGGTGCTGATCGAGCGCTTCGAGGCCGCCGCGGTGGATTACGTCGTGGTCAACGCTGCCGGCTGTGGCTCGGCGATGAAGGAGTACGCGCACCTGCTGCGCGACGAGCCCAGCTACGCCCAGCGGGCGGCGGCCTTCGTTGAGCGCACCCGCGACGTCTCCGAGCTGCTAGTCGAGCTCGGCCCAGTCGCGCCGCGCCACCCGCTGAACGTCACGATCGCATACCACGATGCCTGCCACCTCGGGCACGCCCAAGGTATCCGGTCCCAGCCCCGGGACCTGCTCCGCGGCATTCCCGGCTTGCGGCTGATCGAGATCGCCGAAGCTGAGCTGTGCTGCGGTTCGGCGGGGGTCTACAACCTGTTGCACCCCGAGCCGGCCACCGAACTGGGCGACCGCAAGGCCCGCAACGTGCTCGCCACCGGGGCGTCGGTCCTGGTCACCGCCAACCCCGGTTGCTTGATGCAGATCGCCGCCAGCGCCCACCGCCTCGGCACCTACCTCACCCTGGCCCACACCGTCACCGTCCTGGACACTTCCATCCGGGGGCTGCCGTTGCCCCCCGTCCAATGACTGCATCCAGAATGCGACCTTGCAGCGGTGGCGCCGAGCGACCGCGAGGCACCATCTGCAGCGCAACGTCGGCCTAGGTCAGGTGATCAGTACTGCTATCAAGCTCGATCCGTCCAGCTGATCTGTGACTCGCGCGGCTCCATCCCCTCGATCGATCCGATAATGCACATTATGTCAGATCGGCCGCAGCGGCCGTGGCCTCGAGACGGCCTCCTCACGACGACATCGACACCTGGTTCGCCGCGGACCCATCCACGCGCAAGCGCGCGACCGGTCCGGGCCCGCAGTCTGGCCAGCTCCTGCACATCCCGGGAGCCGACCACCAGATTCCAAGGCGATCGATCTCACACTGTGTATTCGACCGAATAAAGGCGCCGTACACTGAACTAGCCACACAAGCCAGGCCGACGCACACCGTAAGTAGGTACCCGGCGTCGGATACCTACGTCTATGTCATGGCTAGCTACGTATTCGAAAGCAACTCCATGGCTACGTAGCTCACCTGAAGACTTACGTGCGGCTACTGATTGCCCGTAGCGGCGTCTCTGGGCAGGGTATGTATTGCCGAATCGGCATGCCACCGATGAGGTGTCTTTTGGCCCCGGGTACCACCCCGAGACTACATTCCCTAGGAGGATTCCATGTCTGACGCACTGAGCTTTACTGAGATCAACGAGCAGCACGTCGAGCTGTTGCCGGCCCGTACTGTCCTGTCGCTGTTCAGCGCCGGCGCCTGCGGCGGTCGTGGCGGCAATGGCGGCGTGGGCGGCGACGGCGGAACCGGCCGGGGTGGCCTCGGTGTCAACCTCTTGAACATCAACTTGTTCGGAGACCAGACCAACAGCGCCGGTGCTGGCGTCGGCGGCGCAGGCGGCAGCGCTGATGGCGGTGCAGGCGGCGCCTGCTACAGCTGACAGGTCGCAGCGGTTCCGCTGGGTGATCGCGTGCGGTGCCGTTAGCGAGGGAGGGGCGGCCGGAGGCGGCTGCCCCTCCCCTCATTGTTGGTTTCAGCGAGTAACGAGGTGATCGTCAATGTGCGATTGTTGGGGATCCCGCCACACTAACGCTGCACTTAAGTCGCACCAGGCGGACGCCGGTGCTCACCCGACGCCTGGGAGCCGTTCCATGATGCAAATCTCAACTCACCACTTGGAGGCGCTCCGCACGGTGCTAGCCGGCAAGGTGATCACGCCGGACGACGCAGATTACGACACTGCGCGCATCCAGTGGAACAACGACATCGATCGTCGCCCGGCGGCGATCGCCCGCTGCGTGTCGCCGGCCGACATCGCGGCCGCACTCACCTTTGCTCGAGAGCAAATGTTGGAGATCTCGGTGCGCGGCGGTGGCCATGCGTTCTCCGGAGCCGGCGTCTGTGACGGCGGATTGATGATCGATCTCAGCGCGATGCGCCGGGTCTCGATCTGTCCTGCTGATGGTCTGGCCAAGGTGGGAGGCGGTGCCACCGTCGCGGAACTGGACGCGGCAACCCAGACCCATGGCCTGGCCGTACCCGCCGGAGTGATCAGCCACACCGGGGTCGGCGGCCTGACCCTGGGTGGCGGCATCGGATGGCTGACCCACAAGGCCGGGCTCAGCATCGACAACCTGGTCTCGGTCGATGTTGTGCTCGCTGACGGCCGCTACGTGCATGCGTCAGCCGACGAGCACGCCGACCTGTTCTGGGCGGTTCGCGGCGGGGGCGGCAACTTCGGCGTCGTCACGACGTTCGAGTTCGAGGTGCACCCGGTTGGGCCAGAGGTGCACCTGGGGCTGTTCTTCTGGGGAATGGACGACGGCGAGCAGGTGCTACGCCTAGCCCGCGACATCGTGCCTGCACTCCCCGAGGACGCCGGCGCCCAAATCGCGATCGGGCTCAACGCCCCGCCGGCACCGTTCGTACCCCAGCAGTACCATTTTCTCCCCGGTTACCTGCTGATCGTGGTTGGATTCTCCTCCGCGGAGGAACACGCTCGACTCATCGCGCCGATTCGCGAGGCGCTGCCGCCGCTATTCGAGCTGGTCACCCCGATCCCTTACGTTGCGTTACAGCGGACACTCGACGAGACCGCTCCCTGGGGCCTCCTGGGCTATCAAGAGGTGATATATCTCGATGAACTCACCGACGACGCGATTGCGGTGATCGTTGATCAGATACCCGCCAAGAGCTCGCCGATGAGCTTCTGCCTGGTGTTTCGGCTGGACGGAGCGTATTCGGCGGTCGGCGACGATGACACCGCCTTCGGCGGTGGGCGGGCACCACGCTACGTCGTCAACATCGCTGGAATCAGTCCGGCTCCCGAGCTGCTGAACGCCGAACGGGCTTGGGTCCGGTCGGTATGGAACGCGCTGCGGCCATTCGCCCACGACTCGGGTGGTTACGTGAACTCCATGACCGACGACGATGAGGGCCGGGTGCGGGCGTCCTACGGCCCGACCAAGTACGAGCGGTTGGCCCGGATCAAGGCCAAGTACGACCCGGATAACATCTTCCACCTCAACGCCAACATCAAACCTGCCTGATCGGGCTCCGCGACCCGTCCGGCGTGCATCACGGCCCCCAGCCGGCGCCACGCCGGGCCACGCTATCGTCCCTGACGTGAGCCGCGACCCGGCCGCACCAACCCCCGCACTCGGGGTACCCGACACCGCACGTACCTTCCTGCTCCACTTGGACGGCGTGCTCACCAAGACGGCCGAGCAGCATGCGGCGGCCTGGAGAAGCTGATGTTCGACGACTTCCTGGCGCAGCATGCGCGTCACACGGGCGAGGCCGGCGTCGTCGTCGGCGACTTCGTCGAGTTGCTGGATCTGACGTGATCGAGCAGCAGCGGTTCGCCATCGAGCCGTGGGCGGTGCGGGAGTGCGGGCTGAACCTGGCCGCTATGGGCCAGACGGAGTCGGTCTTTGCCCTGGCCAACGGGCACATCGGGCTGCGCGGCAACCTCGACGAGGGCGATCCGCACGCGCTACCTGGCAGCTATCTCAACTCGTTCTACGAGCTGCGACCGTTGCCCTACGCGGAGGGTGGCTACGGCTACCCGGAGTCCGGCCAGACGATGATCAACGTGACCAACGGAAAGTTGATCCGGCTGCTGGTCGACGATGAGCCTTTGGACGTGCGCTACGGCGAGTTGCGCTCCCACGAACGGATGCTTGACCTGCGGGCCGGCACGCTCACTCGCCGGATGGAGTGGGTCTCCCCGGCCGGTAAGGCAGTGTGGGTGCGCTCGGAGCGGCTGGTCTCGTTGGCCCAACGAGCCGTGGTCGCGATCAACTATGAGGTCGAACCGGTGGACGCGCCGGTGCGGCTGGTCCTGCAGTCCGAGCTGTTCACCAACGAGCAGTTGCCTGCCACCACCGATGACCCGCGGGTGGCTGCGGTGCTCTCCGAGCCGCTGGTCGCCGAGCAGCACCGGTTCAACGACACCGGTGCCACGCTGATGCACAGCACCCGCCACTCCGGGCTGCGAATGGCCGCGACAATGGATCACGACGTGATCGGTCCCTCGCGCACCGAGTTCCACTCGTCGGCGACCGAACACGTCGCCCGGACCACCGTGATCTGCCGGCTGGAACCCGGTCAACGGCTGCGGGTCGTGAAGTACGTGGCGTACGGCTGGTCCTCGCAGCGCTCGTTTCCGGCGCTCCACGATCAGGTCCGGGCCGCGCTGGCGGCGGCGCGGTACACCGGTTGGAACGGGCTGACCACCGAACAGCGCCGCTACCTTGACGACTTCTGGGCAGCGGCCGACGTGGAGGTCGAGGGAAACTCACAGCTCCAGCAGGCGATCCGATTCGCGTTGTTCCACGTCATGCAGGCCGGCGCGCGCGCGGAGCGGCGGGGGATCGCGGCCAAGGGCCTGACTGGCCCAGGGTATGACGGCCATACCTTCTGGGACACCGAGACTTTCGTACTGCCGGTGCTCAGCCACAC
>JBOHGT010000090.1:0-4677 GCA_050700385.1 Pseudonocardiaceae bacterium
GACGCGCTCGACGAGTGGATGGAGCTCGGCTCGCTGCCGCAGATCTTCGAGGTCCACCCCGAGAAGCGCGAGCTGCTCGGCCCCGGCCGCACCCTCCACTTCCATGCCACCGACACCGCGCCGGAGGTGGCAGCGGAGTGGCTGATCGACCTCACCGGCGACGCCATCGTCTGGCGCCGTGCGCATGAGAAGGCCGCCGTCGCCGTGCGCGGCCCGCTGACCGACCTGCTGCTGGTCGTCTACCGCCGACGGCCCGCCCGCAGCCAGGGCATCGAGGTCCTCGGCGATGTACAGCTGCTCGACTTCTGGCTGGAGCGGGTCAGCTTCGGATGATCGGCGGGCGATCGGCGTCCCGATCACGCGCTCACTCATCGCCTACGACCCCTGATCAATCGGAACACCTCGTCTAGGCTGGGCTGTCGTGAACCGCTACGCCCGAGCCGCCACCTCGACCGCCGCACTGGGCCTCGCCGGGCTCGGCTACGCCGCCGGGATCGAGCGCCGCCGCTTCACGCTGCGGCAGGCCACGCTCCCGGTGCTGCCCGACGGCGCCGAGCCGCTGCGCATACTGCACGTCTCCGACCTGCATATGACGCCGGGCCAGGGCGCCAAGCAGCGCTGGGTGGCCGCGCTCGCCGACCTGCAGCCCGACATCGTCGTGAACACCGGCGACAACCTCGCGCACCCGCGTGCGGTGCCGGCGGTGCTCCGGACGCTCGGCCCGCTGCTCGCGCTGCCAGGAGTGTTCGTCTTCGGCAGCAACGACTACTTCGCGCCGCGCCCGAAGAACCCGGCGCGCTACCTCACGCGATCGCGCAAGCGCATCCGGGGCAAGCCGCTGCCCTGGCGGGACCTGCGCGCCGCGCTGACCGAGCACGGCTGGACCGACCTCACCCACGTCCGGCGCACACTGGACGTCGCTGGGCGCACCGTGCTGGCGGCCGGGGTCGACGACCCACACCTCGAGCTCGACCGCTACGAGCGCATCGCAGGCAGGCCGGGCGCGGACGCCCAGCTACGGCTGGGGCTGACCCACTCCCCCGAGCCGCGCGTGCTGGACCGGTTCGCAGACGACGGCTACGACCTGGTGCTCGCCGGGCACACCCACGGCGGGCAGCTGCGGTTGCCGGGCTACGGCGCGATCGTGACCAACTGCGGGCTGGACCGCAGCCGTGCCCGCGGTGCGTCCCGCTGGGGCGCCCACACGTGGCTGCACGTCTCGGCGGGACTCGGCACCTCGCCCTACGCGCCGGTGCGCTTCGCCTGCCCTCCGGAGGCGAGCCTGCTCACGCTGGTCCCCCGCGGTGCGGCGGTCGCGCGGTCGGCGGCCCGGACCGGGTCCAGGGCGGTCGCCAACGTCGGCTAGACTCGGCGCCGTCAACACGGGGTGTGGCGCAGCTTGGTAGCGCGCTTCGTTCGGGACGAAGAGGTCGCAGGTTCAAATCCTGTCACCCCGACCAGCACGAATAATGCCATAGTCCTTGATCGACAAGGGTGCCGGGGAACATCGGTCATCGGATGGGCACCAGCACACCGGCGGTGCCGTCGTCATCTGGCAGTCATCTGGCGCCGCTGTCGGCCCGGCGGAGCGACCCGGACCAGCCGGGTGGCCGACATGGCGCCGATCGGGTGACCGCCTGCGGTTGCTACGATCATGGTTGAGCGCGTCGGGTGGAAGGGCCGAGACCATGAGCGATCCGTCAGGGATGACAACCGGGCAGCGGATAGAATTCTACCGCAAACGACTCGGGATGAGCCGCCCGGTGCTTGGTGGTTTGGTCGGCCGTAGTACGGAGTGGGTCAAGGCGGTAGAGACAGGTCGCCTCCATACTCCACGGCTGGAGATGCTGCTGAAGATAGCGCGTGCGCTCGGCATTCGCGATCTCGCGGACTTGACGGGGGACGGGCTCGCGATGCCGGTTGAGGGTTTCATGGGTGAAGCTCACGTCAACCTACCCGCCGTTCAGGCTGCCCTCACCGAGTACAAGCTCGCCACGCGTGAAGAGGAGCCGCTCAGTATCCCCCATCTCGCGGTACGGTTGAGTGACGCGTGGAAGGTTCATCACTCCTCACCGAACCAGAGGACGGCGGTTGGTTCGTTTCTGCCCGATCTCATCCGCGACGCTCGTCAAGCGGTGCGAGCCGCGAGTGGTGCTGACAAGCGTGAGGCCAGACGTGTGCTGGCCGGGGTGTACCGACTCGCGCACATGTACGTTGCTCACCAGCCGGCACCAGACCTGCCACTGTTGGTTGCAGACCGGGCGGTCACTGAAGGGCAGGAAGCGGACGACCCCCACGCTATGGCAGCCGGATCATGGTGCCTCTCATCACTACTGCGAAACTGCGGACGGTGGGACGAAGCAACACACATAGCCGACGAAGGCTCACGACTGCTCGAACCATGGCTAGAAACAACACCCGATGACAACTGGCGCGGAATGTGGGGAGAGTTACAGTTCCTCAAGGGTCACATAGAAGCACGCAGCGGGCACTACGGGAGCGCGTGGTCGCACTGGGAAAAGGCCAACACGATGGCTCAGCAGTTAGGGCCCAGCTACTATCACCCTAACACCGCGTTCAGCCTAGCCGGTATGAGCGCTTCTGCGGTAAGCCTGAACGTTGACCTACGTCGCGCCGGTGAGGCTATCCGAACCGCCAACACCTTCCAACCCGAAACGTTGCCTAGTACCCCGTGGAGGGGTCGACACCTCATCTATGTTGCTCGCGCGTACTACCAGCGTCGCGACTACGTTTCCACGTGCGGGATGCTTGACTTGGCTGACCAGACGGCACCGGAGATCGTCCGGTACGACCGGTTTTCGCGTGAGATGCTGTTGAGTCTCGCTGATAACCCGCCTACTGGCATGCGTGATGTTGTGCGGGATCTCTGCGGCCGGGTAGGGGTGCGTCTGTAACGTGCCTGGGTATGGCCTGTACCTCACGGTATAGCCCGTACCCGTAACGATCACCGGTCACCGCTAGCGTGCCTTTCGTGACTCGTGACGACCACGCTTTTGTGACTCGCGACGGCAAGGAACTGACGCGCCCGGCCTACCCCGATGTGCTCGCCGAGCACGACGCTGCCCGCCCCGCCGCCCGCCAGTTGCTGCACCGCTGGGACCGCCCGCTGACCGTGGTGGCCCAGCCCGATCTGCGGACCACCGCCGCCGCGCGGGGACTGCCCGCCCCCGGCACCCGAGTGGTCGACCGGCTCGTCACCGACCGCACCCGACACGGCGTCGTGCAGGTTTATGACGAGTACTGGTACCAGGGCATGAGCTTTCCCGTGATCTTCGATGACAACGGCATCTGGGACATCCGACAGCCCGACGAGGTGACCATCATGCCCACACCCGACGACCGCCCGGGCGGCACCCGGTGAGCGGCCCGTACCCGGCAACACCGCTGCTGCGTAAGCTGTCCGCGTGGTACGGCTGGCGCCACGACCTGATCCACGACACCCACGGCCGGCTGGAAGCCGTCGTGTATGTCCGCGCCGGTCCCGTGTGGACCGACAGTGTGGCCATCGCCGGGGAGGATCGCACGGTCGCGATGCGACACCGCACCCGTGACAGTGACCTGATCGTCCCCGCGGAATTGCCGTCGGAGTCGGGCGCGGTATGGCGTCGCCACGGGCGGTGCGAAGAGGTCCTGGCTGAGCTGCTGGAACTGCCCGAAAACGGTACCCGATGAGCGGGGCGGGGGTGCGGTGGGTGTTGTCTCCGGTGGACTTCCACGCCCACGTCCTCGATCCCGAGGCCCGTGACCAGCTCAGTGTCTGGCTCGCGCGGTGCGGGCATGGGATACCGGCCGGGGCCGGGGTGGACCCGATACCCCGCGGGGCGGCGTGCCCGGGCTGTGCACTGGTGACCGACGCCGGTGGGTTCGACTGGTTCGGCGCCGGCTCTTGAAAGCCCCGGCCGGCAGCCGGTGAACACTCCTGGCGACGCGGCCGGCCCCATCACACCAGCGGGTTGCGGCCCCAACAGGAAAACGACCCCGTCGTGTGCAACTGCTCGTGAGGACTTTCTGTACGTCGTCAAGCCGGGCCATGAACGGCCCGGACGCGCCACCGTGATCCCGGTCGCAAGCTCCCGGCTCCCTCCCGCGCTCCGGACGGCTGGGCGGAACAGTTGCTCCGACCGTAGTGATATACTTAACAGGTGCCGCTCGACATCGGGACAGTCGCAAGCGGAGCGATCGGCGGCATCCTCGCAGGTAGCTTCGCCCTGGCCGGGCAGTGGCTCCAGGCCTCGTTACAGAACCGAAGCGCGGTTCGCGATCGGTCAGACAAGGCTGCCTTGTCGCTCCGTGCGCAACGAGCTCGAGATCACTGTTTTGATTCTTAGTGATCTCATCTCCCCCACCCCTCCGACACAACCGGTAGACGTGTTGGATATATAATCGGGAAAAGAGTCCATCAGACCGCCGGAGACGTGTAGTACCCGCTCCGGTCCGTGATGTAGCTGAACGCCGCGACGGAACGGGTGCAGCGGTCATGCCATTACCGGCAACGCCTCCTTGGCTGCGCTCGGGGAGGAAGGCGTAGGCCAACTGACAGACACCTGCCGCGCTCGGGTAGCCCGTGTGTCCCGTCCTGGGGCCATCCTGTGGTGCTAGCGGATCACTGCGGGCGGACAGCGCGGGTGACAGCGCGCCAGGGTCGCAGTCGGGGCA
>JBOHGT010000091.1:0-2322 GCA_050700385.1 Pseudonocardiaceae bacterium
CCCCGGCCCAGTGCGAGGGCACCAGCCGCTGGTAGCTGGCCACGCTGGGGGCGCCGATGGCAAGCAGCGCAGGCAACCGGGACAGGATCCCGGCGATGAACCCCTCACCGGTCAGCCCGTAGCGACCCTCGCCGCCGCCCAGCAGGTTGCGGCCGTCGCGGGACACCGAGAGGTGCACGTGGCCACCGTTCCCGACAACGCCTGGAATCACGCTGGGCGCGAACGACACCCGCAGCCCGTGCCGCGCGGCCACCGCCCGGATCGTCGTGCGCACCAGCACCGTGGTGTCGGCGGCGGCCACCGGCGACTCAGCAGCCACCGAGATCTCCAACTGGCTTGCGGCGTACTCGGGGTGGAACTGCGCGACCTCCACCCCCTGCGCTGCCAGCGCCCGAAGCAGCTCCGCGGCGTAGTCGGATCGCTCGATCAGCCGGGTCATGCCGTAGGCAGGCCCGCCCATCGCCGGCACCACATCGTCCCCCGATCCGGCGTCGAGCACCCACTCGACCTCGAACGCCACCCGGGCGGTCAGCCCGGCCGCCGCCAGCCGCTCGGTGAGCCGGGCCGCCAGCGCCCGGCTGCATTGCGGGTGCCGGCCGCCCTCCTGGGTCCACCGGTCGACGGGCGCCCACGCCCACCCGGGCTGGGCGGCCAGCGGCACCAGCCGGGCCAGGTCGGGAAGCAGCCGCAGGTCCCCGGTCGGGCCCGCGGAGTAGCGACCGGTGGTGATCGAGTCGTCGGGCAGGAAGAAGTCGAATACCGGTGTGGCGCCGACCCCCCAGGCGGCCGCGCGCGCCAGCGCGCCCGTCGGGACGGCCTTGACCCGGGTGATGCCTCCGGTGTCCACCCAGGTCAGCGCGACACCGACCACACCGGCGGTGGCAAGCCGCTCGGCGTGCCGCCTGCCCTGCGCGGCCCGCTCAGCCCGCTCCCACTGGTCCACGTTGCACCGTCCGGAGACACGTCTCGTTTCGCGATTCGTAAGGCGACAGATACTGCCAGCGTCGCCTCCGCCGAGTCGAGGGCGTCCGCTCCCCGGCGGCGCGGCATCACTCCTCGTCCCTCGCTCGACGTACGAGCGAGACGAACTGGTGTTGCGGGTCCTTCACCTGGGCGTGGATCGTCGTGACCACCGGGCACGGCCACGCCGACGTGCAGATCCGGCAATCGCCATTGGTCAGCACCTCGTGTTCTACCAGCAGCCTCCGGATGACGAACAGCAAGTCGGGGATCAGCTCTCGTACTGTGTCCTCGTCCTGCGCTGACCATTCGTTGAGCTTGTCCGCCAAGAACTCCGCCTGGTCCAGGTGGCCGTAGAGATCCAGCCGCAGCAGGCGGAACGCATCGACGACCGTCGGTGAAATCGTGCCCATCGGATTACCTCCCATGTCCCGCGAAGCCCGATACCTCGCCGACGATGAGGCAACCGGTTGACCCCAGGTCACACAATACATCCGTTCGGGGGGCAATTCGGCGTACCGATGTGGCTGTGTCCAGCGCCGTCGTATGGTCCGCGGGAATCCACCACGGGGAGGCCTGCATGCGCGACCGGGAGCCTACGGTACGCAGCCGGGAACTCGGCGATGGGCTGCGCCGGGCCATGGAGCGGGCGGGGCTGGACGGCAAGCAGACCGCCCGCCTGCTCGGCTGGTCGCCGAGCTGGGTGTCACGGCTGCTGTCCGGCAAGCGCAACGCCACCGAGTTGCACGTCGCGGCGTTCCTCGCGGTGTGCCGGGTCACGGGCAACGAGCGTGACCGGCTGCTCGGACTCTGCCGGGAGCAGAACACGCCGGGCTGGTTCCAGCAGCACGGCTCGCGGCTGCCCAAGCAGCTCCGAACCTTGATCGACCACGAGAACATGGCGGTCGCGATCGGCGACTTCCAGGTAATGCTGGTGCCCGGCCTGTTGCAGACCGGGGACTATGCCCGCGCGATGCTCAGCCGCTCAGTGGGCGTTCCAGCCGAGGAGGTCGAGGACCGGGTGGCCGCCCGGCTGGCCCGGCAGAGCCTGTTCAGCCGGAACCGCCCGGCGCGGTTCACGTTCTACGTGCACGAGTTCGTGCTGCGCACACCGGTCGGCGGTCCAGCGGTGATGTCGGATCAGCTGCACCACCTGCTGCGCATGTCGGTGCGCTCCTATGTCACGCTGCGCGTGGTGCCGGTGTCGCTCGGCGCGCACGCGGCCATGACCGGGACGTTCAAGCTCATGGAGTTCGCCGAGTTCCGGCCGGTGGCCTACGTCGAGAGTCAGACCTCCAGCCTGTTCCTGGAGCAGCCGGAGGAGATCGATGCCTACCAGCGCATCCTGTCGGCGCTGGCCGA
>JBOHGT010000092.1:0-5024 GCA_050700385.1 Pseudonocardiaceae bacterium
TGGCTGCTCGCCGCGGCCGGCCGGCGGGCCGCCGTGGCCGAGGCCGCCACGGAGCTGCAGGTCGAGCTCGCCTCAGCGCGGGCGGCGCTGGAGTCGCAGCGGTCAGCCGCCGAGGACCGGGAGCGCCAGCACAACCGTCACGAGGCCGAGCTCAAGGACAGCTTCCGCGCGCTGTCGGCCGAGGCGCTGTCCAGCAACAACGAGGCCTTCGTGCAGCTCGCCGAGGCGCGGATCAAGGAGGCCACGGCGGCGCTGACGGCCAGAGCCGACGGCGACGCCACGTCGCGCCAGCAGGCCATCGAGGCGCTACTCGGCCCGGTCGCCCAGACCCTGCACCGCCTGGACGGGCAGCTGCGCACCGTGGAGAAGGACCGCGAGTCCGCCTACGCGGGCCTGCGCCAGCAGGTCGGCGACATGGCCCGCAGTTCCGAGCAGCTGCAGACCGAGACCCGTCAGCTGGTGAACGCGCTGCGCGCCCCGCAGGTCCGCGGCCGGTGGGGCGAGCTGCAGCTGGAGCGCATCGTGCAGCTCGCCGGCATGGTCGAGCACTGCGACTTCGACCGGCAGGTCAGCGCCACCGACGCCAGCGGCGACGCCGACGCCGTGGTGCGCCCCGACCTGGTGGTGCACCTCGCCGGAGACAAGGAGATCGTGCTCGACGCGAAGGTCCCGTTCGGCGCCTACCTCGAGGCCGTCGACGCCTCCGACCCCGACCGGCGCGCCGAACGCCTCGCCGCGCACGCCCGGCACCTGCGCGCCCACGTCGACGCGCTGGCCGCCAAGTCATACTGGCAGCGCTTCGAGCCCACCCCGGAGTTCGTGGTGCTCTTCGTGCCGGGCGACCCGTTCCTCGAGGCGGCGCTGCAGTCCGACCCCGCGCTGCTCGAGCATGCCTTCGAGCGCAACGTCGTGGTCGCCACACCGACCACGCTGATCGCGCTGCTGCGCACCGTCGCCTACACCTGGCGGCAGGAAGCGCTGGCCCGCAACGCCGCGCAGGTGCACGATCTCGGCCGCGAGCTGCACTCCCGGCTGGCCACGATGGGCGGTCACGTCGCCAAGCTCGGCCGCGCGCTCACCGGCGCGGTGGACTCCTACAACCGGACGGTGAGCTCGCTGGAGTCGCGGGTGCTGGTCACTGCCCGCCGCTTCGGCGACCTGCGGGTGGTCAGCGACGAGCTGGACACCCCTGAGCAGGTGGAGAAGACGCCGAGGACCCTGCAGGCCACCGAACTCGTCGCCTCCGCGGACGATGCCCTGGTGGCGCTGGAGCACCGCCCCGACGACCGCTACGGTATCGACGGTCCGTCGTCCCGGCGCCACGATGGCGAATCCGGACGGTCTACCGTGGGCGGGTGACCGCCACACAGGACGGTGCGCGGGCCCGCAGCGGGCCCCGCTGGGACGACGTCTCACTCCTCGGTAACCGCAGCGGCATCCCGTGGTGGGCCGCGGTCGCACTCGCGCTCGGTCTGGCGGCCACCGGGGTGTTCGCCGACTTGCAGCGGGTCAACCGGCTCAGCCTGCTGTTCCAGGCCTGCTACTTTCTGGGCTGCCTGCTCGCGATCGTGCTCGTCGAGCGCCGAGGCCTGTTCGGCCCGATGGTGCAGCCCCCGCTGCTCCTGGCCGTCGCGGTGCCCGGGGTGGTGCTGCTGTCCGGCGGCGCCCCGGCCGGTGGGGGGGTCACCGCGCAGGCGCTGGCCGTCGGCACACCATTGATCAACGGGTTCCCGACTATGGCGATCACCACGGGTGTGACCGTCGCGGTCGGGGCCTTCCGGCTGGTCACGCAGCGACGACCGGCGGACGGGAACGCGCGAGTCCGGCGCGGCGGCGGCAGGGGCGGCAACCCGGAGCCTGCACAGCGCAGCGACCAGCCCGCCCGTCGCGCGGGAGACGCACCCTCACCCCGGCCGCGCCGAGACTGATCAGTGTGCGACCGGATGCTTGAGCTCGCGCGGCAGCGAGAAGACCAGCTTCTCGTCCGCGGTGGTGACCTCCTCGACGTCGCTCCAGCCGCGCTCGGCGAGCCAGTCCAGCACCCCGCGCACCAGCACCTCGGGCACCGATGCGCCGCTTGTCAGCCCGACTGTCTCCACCCCGTCGAGCCACCCGGGGTCGATGTCGCGGGCGTAGTCCACCAGCTGCGCGGCCCGCGCCCCGGCGCCCAGCGCGACCTCGACCAGCCGCACCGAGTTCGACGAGTTGCGCGAGCCGACCACCACCACCAGCTCGCACTCGGCGGCCATCGCCTTCACCGCGACCTGACGGTTCTGTGTCGCGTAGCAGATGTCGTCGCTGGGCGGGTCGGCCAGCTCGGGGAAGCGCTCTCTGAGCCGGGCCACCGTCTCCATGGTCTCGTCGACCGACAGCGTGGTCTGGGACAGCCACACCACCTTCGACGGGTCGCGCACCGTCACCGCGTCCACCGCATCCGGCCCGTCCACCAACTGCACGCGCTCGGGCGCCTCGCCGGAGGTGCCTTCGACCTCCTCGTGACCCTGGTGGCCGATCAGCAGGATGTCGTGGTCGTCGCGGGCGAACCGCTTGGCCTCCTGGTGCACCTTGGTCACCAATGGGCAGGTGGCGTCGATGGTGTGCAGGTGCCGGGCTGCCGCCTGCTCGTGCACGGCGGGCGAGACGCCGTGCGCGGAGAACACCACGATCGCACCCTCGGGTACCTCGTCGGCCTCCTCGACGAAGATCGCTCCGCGCTCCTCGAGGGTCTCGACGACATGCCGGTTGTGCACGATCTGCTTGCGCACGTACACCGGGGCGCCGTAAGTCTCCAGCACCTTCTCCACGGTGACGACCGCGCGGTCCACCCCCGCGCAGTAGCCACGGGGCTTGGCCAGCAACACACGCTTGGTCATACCCCCACCCTACGGACCACCCGCGATCCAGGCGGGGTGGCGCCGCTCGCCCCGGCCCGGGTGGTCACCACGCCACCTGCTGCGGCAGGCTAGGTGACCATGAGCCAGTTGCCGTTGCCCGTCCGCATCGCCGCCGGTCTCGCGGCCACTGCCGTGGACCAGGCCCGCAAGCTCCCGACCCAGCTCGCCGAGCTGCCGGTCACGGTCGTCAGCCGTGCGCTGCAGGCCGGCATGCGGGTCCAGCAGCACGTCACCGAGCTGGCCATCCGGGGCGACGAGGTGTTCGCGCTGTTGCGCCCGGTCGACGACAGCCCGCCATGGGCCCGCTTCGACGAGGACGAGGTCGAGGTCGACGAGGCCGATGTGGCACGGGCGATGGCGCCCGAGGGACCTTTGGCGCCCGAAGAACCCGTTGCCCCGGACCAGACTCCGGGCACCACGACTCCGGGCACCACGCCGTCCGGGCTGGGCACGCCGCCGGCGCTGCCCGGCTACGACGAGATGTCGCTGCCGCAGCTGCGCGGCAAGCTGCGGGCGCTGTCGCTGCAGCAACTCGAGGCGCTGCTGGAGCACGAGCACGCTCACCATGACCGGGCGCCGTTCGTGACGATGCTGTCGAACCGGATCGTCACGGTCCGCTCCCGGTGACCGACCCGCCCACCTCGGCCGAGCAGCCCTGGCCGGTCCGCACCGTCGCGCGGAAGATCGCGGCGTGGATCGACCGGCTCGGCGCCGTCTGGGTGGAGGGCCAGCTCACGCAGGTCACGGCGCGCCCGGGCACCGGCACCGCCTTCCTCACGCTGCGCGACCCGGCGGCCGACGTCTCGCTGTCGCTGACCTGCCCCGTCGGGCTGGTACGCAACATTGACCCGCCGCTGGCCGACGGCAGCCGCGTCGTGGTGCACGGCAAGCCGTCGTTCTTCCTCGGCCGCGGCACCCTGAGCCTGCGGGTCGACGACATCCGCGCGGTCGGCATCGGGGAGTTGCTGGCGCGCATCGAGCGGCTGCGCCGGCAGCTCGACGCCGAGGGGCTGTTCGACCCGCGGCGCAAGCGGCCGCTGCCGTTCCTGCCGGGCTGTGTCGGGCTGGTCACCGGGCGCGCCTCCGCCGCGGAACACGACGTGCTGGCGAACGCCACTGCCCGCTGGCCGGCGGTGCGCTTCCGGGTGGAGAGCGTGGCGGTGCAGGGCTCGCTGGCCGTCCCGCAGATCGTCGACGCGCTCGCGGCGCTCGACCGCGACCCCGACGTCGAGGTGATCGTGCTGGCCCGCGGCGGGGGCAGTGTGGAGGACCTGCTGCCGTTCTCCGACGAGACGCTGTGCCGCGCGGTGGCGGCCTGCGCCACCCCGGTGGTCTCGGCTATCGGGCACGAGCCGGACACCCCGCTGGTCGACCACGTAGCCGACCGGCGCTGCTCGACCCCGACGGACGCGGGCAAGTGCGTCGTGCCCGACGTGGCCGAGGAGTCCGCGCGGCTGGCCCAACTGCGGCAGCGCTCCCGGCGCGCGCTGCACGGATGGGTGGATCGGGAGCGGCGCCTGCTCGACGCGCTGCGGTCCCGCCCGGTGCTCGCCGACCCGCTCGCACCCGTCACGAAGCGCACGATCGAGATCACGGGGCTGCGGGAGCGGGCCGACCGGGCAGTGCTCGGCGGCCTCACCGCGGCGGCGGAGCGGCTCGAGCACACCGCGGCGCGCTTGACGACCCTCGGGCCGGCCGCCACCCTGGCGCGGGGGTACGCGGTGGTCCAGCAGGTCAGCGGCGGCATCGCAGGCTCGGTCGTCCGGTCAGTCGCCGACGCCCCGGAGGGCACCGCGCTGCGGGTTCGGCTGGCCGATGGCGCGGTACTCGCCAGGGTCACCGGCGGGCAGGTGGACTAGGTGGAGGCAGCAGTGCCGCAACCAGCGCGGGAACCTGAGTCGCTGGGCTACGAGGCGGCCCGCGACGAACTCGCCGACGTGGTCCGCAGGCTCGAGGCCGGCGGACTGCCCCTCGAGGAGTCCCTGGCGCTGTGGGAGCGCGGTGAGCAACTCGCGACGGTGTGCGAGCGGCACCTCGCCGGGGCGCGCGAGCGCATCGAGTCGGCGATCTCGGCGCGCGGCGAGGCCGAGGAGCCTTCGCGGTGAAGGGCACTTTCACTGCGTCCGACGC
>JBOHGT010000093.1:0-2396 GCA_050700385.1 Pseudonocardiaceae bacterium
CAGTATGGCCGGAATGGAGGTCGTCGGCGAGGCCAGCGACGGGGAGGCCGCCGTCACGCTGGTCGAACGCACAGCTCCCCACGTCGTGGTCATGGACCTGCACATGCCCGGTATGAACGGCATCGAAGCAACCCGCCACATCCTCGACCGCTGCCCGGACACCGCGGTGCTGGTCCTCACTATGCTTGAGGGCGACGACTCGGTGTTCGCCGCGATGCGGGCAGGCGCACGGGGTTACCTCCTAAAGGGCGCCAGCCGCGCCGAGATCGAGCGGGCGCTGCGGACCATTGCCAGCGGCGAGGTCGTCTTCAGCGCGAGCATCGCCGGCCGGGTACTTGACTGGTTTCGCTCCGGCGGAGCAGGTAGGCACGGTTCCCTCATTCCCTTCCCTGACCTGACCGAGCGCGAACGTGAAGTGCTCGACCTCGTCGCCCGCGGCTTCACCAACGCGGAGATCGCACGCCGGCTGGTCATCTCGGACAAAACAGTGCGCAACCACGTCTCGAACGTGTTCGCAAAGCTGCATGTCACCGACCGGGCAAGTGCTGTCGCCCGTGCCCGCGACGCTGGGCTGGGTGATCGACCACTCCGTTAAACTCATAACGGTGCTGGCCGACGGGCCGCGTTGGCGGCGTCGCGCTCTGTCTCACAGAGATACACCTGCACGACCGCACCAAGCCCGAGATCGCTTCCGACCTACGGCTGAGCCGGTTCAAGGTCGCCCGGCGCTCGATCTCGCCCGTACCAGCGGTCTCGTGCGTATCTCGATCGGCAATCCGGGGGCTGCCGATGCCGAACTTCGCCGAGCAGCTACGCTCCGTGCGAGGGCCGGCCGGCTACCCACCCGCACGCCCCCTACCAGCGATTTTCCCGACCGCTCCCACCCCGATGCGATAGCACACCGCACGCTACGGTTGTTGTGGAGGTGATGCTCGGTGATCAGAAAGGCGCCGCCGGTGGACCCGGAATCCGTCGAGATTGGCCGCCGGGCCGGGATGATCCGGCGTCGCCGGGGTCTGAGTCAGGACGTGGTGGCTGGGCTTGCCGGGATCAGCAAGCAGTATGTGTCGATGCTGGAGGGCGGCAAGCGGCGGTTCGTGCGGCGCGGGTTGCTCGAGGACCTCGCCGGTGCGCTGGGCTGCTCGGTGGTCGACTTGACCGGCGAGCCCTACCTCGCCGTCGACCGGGCGACCGCTGACGCGCTGGCGGCCATGCCGGAACTCGCCGTGGCGTTGTATGAGCCCACACCCACGTCGGACATCTCTGCCCGTCCCGTCACCCGGCTGGTGCATGCGGTGGCGCAGGCCAACGAGCACTGCGAGGAAACCCGTTACGCGCTGGCCTGTCGGGACCTTCCCGCGCTGCTGACCGAGCTGGCTGCCCACGCCGCGACCGGGAACGGTGACACCCGCCGCGCGGCGCTGGCGGGGCTGATGGAGGGATGTGTGGTCGCCTTCGGCGCCACCCGTCACCTCGGGCGCACCGAGTTGGCGATACAGGCGGCCTGGCGAGCCCAGGAGGCCGCCGGGCTGTTGGGTGACCCGGCGTTGACCGGGTTCGCGACGCTGATCCGGGCCAGCGCGTTCAGCCGGCTGGGGGCACGTCGCGCCGCGGCGGGGGTGCTGGCCGACGCGTTCGCAGCGATCGAGCCCGAGGTCGACCCAACCGGCCACGACACCCAGGCGGCGGAAGCGTGCGGGGTGATGCACCTGCTGTCCGCGCAGCTCGCCGCGCGGGACGGGCGCGCCGATGACGCCGACGCCCGCATTGCCGAAGCCGCCGCGCTGGCCAGCGCGACCGGGGAGCGCAACACGTTGCAGTGGCACTTCGGTCCGGCGAACGTGACCGCCTGGTCACTGTCGATCGCAGTGGAGACCCAGCGCGGCCCCGGTGTCGCCGAGCGGATCGACGCCAACCTGCCGCAAGCGGCATCGGCCGGACGGCGCAGCCGGCTGCACCTGGATCTCGCCCGCGGCTATGCGCAGGCCGAGGGTGCCCGCGATGCGGAGGCGATCCGGCACCTGGATACCGCCGACCGGATCGCACCCCAGCGCATCCGCAACGACCCCATCGCCCGGGAACTGGTGGCCGACCTCAACCGGCGGGCGCGGCGCCGGGTGTGGGAGCTGGACAGCCTGTGCAACCGGTTCGGCATGAACACGAAGCGTTAGCTAGTTTAGCCACGGGCACGGGCCCCGCTGTGTGATCGCTACCATGGTCTGCGGGGTGATCGCATACGTTGCCGCGCTGCTGGCCGTACCCGCCTACATGACCGCCCTGGCCGCGGTGGTGCTGCTCGCCTTCCAGAGCCCCGCGCTCCGCGACTCCCGCCGCTGCCCTCGCCGAGGGGCGGGCGCGCGGTGAGCGCCCCGGCCGTGCCCCGCACGATGCCGGTC
>JBOHGT010000094.1:0-2405 GCA_050700385.1 Pseudonocardiaceae bacterium
GTCATTCCCCTGCCGGTAGGCGGCGACGTCGACCGGCTCGGCCGGTCCGCGCCATGACTCAGACCTCGAGTGACGTGATCACCGTGCTGACCGACGACCACCGAGCGGTGGATCAGGCGTTCCAGGAACTGGAGAGCGGTAACGGCAGCCCCGAGCACCGCCGTGCCTTGGCCGATCATGTGATCGCCGGGCTGGTGCGGCACTCGGTGGCCGAGGAGCAGCACGTCTACCCAGCGGCGCGCAGGTCGCTGCCGAACGGCGACGAGATCGCCGACCACGAGATCTCCGAGCACGTCGAGGCCGAGCAGACCATGAAGCAGCTCGATGGGCTGGACCCGACCGACCCCCGGTTCGACGAGCTGCTCAGCCAGCTGATCAGCTCGGTCCGGCACCTGTGGAGGACGAGGAGGGTGACCTGTTCCGAAGCTGCGGGAGGCCTGCGCCCAGTCTGACCTGGAGGCACTCGGCGCGAAGGTCACCAACGTCAAGGAGTTGGCACCGACCCGGCCGCATCCCGGTGCACCGGACAAGCCGCCCATGAACAAGATCGAGGGTGCGCGCTTTCCTCCATGCCTCGTCCGCGGTCGCCAGCCACCCACACGCTTCTGGTGAGGTCCCGGGACTCCAGCATGACGGCGATCTCGTCGGCGACGCGGGCCGCCCGGATCAGCGCTCGGCAGCGCTCGGCGACCGGGATGGCGACCTCGTCGGCGAGCCGACTCAGCTGGGAATGGTGTATCTCCATGCTCACTATCACCGCAGCCTCCCTCCGCTCCACTCCGCAGGCAGCAGCGACCGAGGAGTTCCCCCGCGTACGCGACGGGCGGTGGCGCAGGGCAGGCGACGAGCCATCGACCGGCCGAGCAGTCACCAGGTGGTGAGCAGCAGGTGGTTGACCGCGAGGGCGACGGCCGCCTGGGAGGCCAGCCAGAACCTCACGCCGCGGGCGGGCAGCACCGCGCAGGCGGCCACCAGCCACACGGCGAAGGGCAGCCAGATCCGTTCGACCTCGGCCTTGCTCAGCCCGGACAGGTCCGCGGCCAGCACCGCGACGGCCGCAGCGGCGACCAGCAGCGCGACGGCCCTGGGGGCACGGCGAGGGGCTGCGGCCAGCCGCCGCAGTCCGGCTACCGAGGCAGGCCCGACCGCGATCGCCAGGCAGGCCAGGTTCGCCCAGACCCAGTAACCGTAGGGTCGCCGGGCGCCGTACTCACCGGGCTGGTAGTAGCGGACCTGCACCAGCTGGTAGCCCTCGAACCACCAGAACCCGGCGATGGTAAAGGCGGCGACGACCGCGCCCGCCCCGATCGTGGCCAGCACGACCGGGCGGGCCCGCCGCGTGGCGAGCAGCACGGCCAGCGGCAGCAACCCGCCCAGCACCAGCCCGTAGGACAGGTACAGGCTGGCGCCCAGCAGCACCCCACCGGACAGCGCCGCGAGGTACCCGGGCGGCCCCGACCGGGTGGCGCCCACCGCCAGCAGCGCCACACCCCACGCCAGCACACCCGCGAACAGCCCGTCGGCGGAGGTCCCCACCCAGACCGCGCCCGGGAACAGCACGGCGAAGGGCAGCGCGGCGCGGGCGGCGTCCTCGGCCCCCAGCGCCCGGAGTGTCACGGCCACCGCCACGGCAGCGGAGGCCCCCACCAGGATGCACAGCAGGCCTGCCGGTGCCCCGCCGGACAGACCCAGCCGGTCGAGGGTCACGAACGTCAGCAGCGCACCCGGCGGGTGGCCTGCGACGTGGGTGGTCCAGGAATCGGGTTGGAAGGACAGGATCCCGCCGGTGAAGGTGCGCAGCATCCGCGGGATGTCGGTGACGCCGGGGACCTCGCTGAGGTACTCGGTGCGGGTGGTCAGGCGGTTGACCACCCCCCGGTTCCAGCCGTCGACCAGCGTGAGACTCGACGTCCACGCCACCGAGGCCAGGTAGCCGGCGCTCAGCAGCGGCCGCCAGCCCAGCCGCCAGGCGAGCTCGGGCCCGCGCAGCACCACCGCTGCCGCGACCACCACGGCGAGCACGCTGCCCGGCCCGACATGCGGCAGCCACCGCGCCTGCAGCGGCGGCGCGACCGCGAGCACCGGCACGCCCCGCTGCTTCAGGTAGACCCCCACCACCGCAGCCAGCGCCACCAGCACCGCGGCCGCCGCAACCGCCACGCCATCGGCCATCGCCGGCGACCAGCGGCGACGCCGTGGTGCGTCGGACCTGCGCAGCAACCCGGTCACGGCCCGACGCTACGACAGGCTGTCGCGCGCCGCCCGGACTGCACGTCCGGGTCGATGAGAAGGACGGCGCCCTGACGTTCGAGGTCACCGACGCCCAGCCGGCCGCCGCGAGCTGAGTTCCGCCGGCCGCCCCGCCGCCCCGCCGCGGTGAACGGCACTTTCACTGCGTCCGACGC
>JBOHGT010000095.1:0-41513 GCA_050700385.1 Pseudonocardiaceae bacterium
CTACCTGCTGTGCGCGATCTCGACGATCAGCTTCGCCACCTGCCCGTCTCGTGAAGGTTTGCCTCCTGTAGTACGTACGTACGACTGGGCTCGTCCGGCCTCGAGGTCTCGCGCATCTGCCTGGGCATGATGATCTATGGTGATCGGCAGTGGCGCGAGTGGGCCCTTGATGAAGCCCAGAACGACAGCCGCACTTCGTTACATTCACAGAGCAGCGCCCGCACCCCTGAGCAGCGGAGACAGCACAACGTGACGTTATGACTTCAGCAGGTACACGGCCTTGACCAGCGGGAATGCGGCAAAGGTCACGAAGTGCGGCTGCCGTACCAGGCTGAGCCGATCGTCAGGCGAGCGGTCGAGTACGGCGTCATTTTCTTCGACACTGCCAATGTCTACTCGCACGGGGTGAGCGAGGAAATTACCGGTCGGCTGCTCGGCAAGTTCTTTGCTCGCCGGAGATGACTATGTACTTGCCCCCAAGGGGTCAACTCAGCCATGGGAGCTGGTCCTAATGATCGTGGCCTTTCACGCAAGCACATCTTGAGTGCCAACACCGCACCGGTAGTTGGAGCCACAAAGGTGGAGCACCTTGATGATGCCATGGCTGCACTTGACGTGACGCTCAGCGATGCGGAGGTTCGTCGGCTGGAGGAGCCGTACCGGGTACATGGCGTCCGGGGGTTCGGTTAGCGTCTCACTCAAACCGGACTGGCCTGCCGCGTCGTCGGTACACCGCTAGCGGCGACGGCCCGACAAGAGATGACCAGCCGAAGTGCGCCTGCGCGTCAGAGGTCGTTGTTCTGCTGTCGTCGGCGGGTGGTGCGGGCGAGGAAGTCGGTGATCCGGTCGTCGAGGGCGGCCAGGGGGAGGCCAGGGGGCCGGACCGCTCAGCGGGGCTCGAGCAGCGCGACGCACTCGACGTGGTGGGTCATCGGGAAGGTGTCCAGCGCCCGCAGCGCCGACAGCCGGTAACCCCCGCCGGCGAAGGCCGCGACATCGCGGGCCAGCGCCGCGGGATCGCACGCGACGTGCACGATCCGCGCCGGGCCCCGCGCGGCCACCTCCGCCGCGACCTGCTTGCCCGCACCGCGGCGCGGCGGGTCGAGCACGACGACGTCGGGCGTGCCGTCCAGCCGTGGCAGCGCCCGGTCGACCCGGCCGGTGACGAACCGCAGCTGCGGCAGGTCGGCCAGCGCCGCGGCACCGTCGGCGACGGCCCGCCGGGACGCCTCGACCACGACCACGCAGCCGCCATCACCGACCTGACCCGCGAGGACCGATCCGAACAACCCGACCCCGCCGTAGAGATCCCACGCCGTGCCCCCGCGGGGAGCCGCCGCCCACCCCGCCACGATGCCGGCCAGCGCCCCGGCGGCGGCCGGGTGAACCTGCCAGAACTCGTCCGCACCCAGCTTCCAGCGGCGCCCGGCGGCATGCTGCACGGCGGTCCCGGAACCGCGCACCCGCTTCGGCGGGCGCCCTGGGCGTAGCTCGGCGACGTGCACCCGGGCCGCCCCGTCGGCGACCACCTCCAGCTCGGTGCCCGGGCGCCACCGCCGGGCGAGCACGCCGTCCAGCGCCCGGCCGATCGTGATGGGGCACCCGTCGACGGGCACGACGGCATGGCTGCGGTGTGCCCGGAAACCGGCCCGTCCCGAGCCGTCGACTGCCAGCCGGGTACGGGTGCGCCATCCCAGCGGCCCGCCCGGCAGTGCCTCGACCGTCACGTCGACGTCCAGGCCCGCGATCCGGCGTAGCTGCTCGATGATCACCGCGGCCTTGAGCCGGCGCTGGGTCGTGTGGTCGGCGTGCTGGAAGTCGCACCCGCCGCAGCCCCCGGGTCCGGCGACGGGGCACGGCGCGGGCACCCGACCGGCGACGGCGTCGAGCACTGCCACGGCGTCGGCCCGGCAGTAGCTGCCACCCCGGTCCTCGGTCACCACGGCACTGACCCGCTCCCCCGGCAGGCTGTGCCGGACGAACACCACCCGACCCTCGTGGCGGGCCACGCAGAACCCGCCGTGCCCGACGGCTCCGACCTCGAGCTCGAGCTCCCGCCCCACCCAGTCCGGCCGCGCGGTCACGGCCGCTCCGCGGCGGCCGATCGGTCGCCTTCCCGCCCGGTCGCTGCCGGACCTGGGCGGGACCCGTCGCGTCCCGGTAGATCGGTGTCCAGGCCGCGCCGCACCGCGCCCGGCGCCACCTCGTCCCGGTCGGCAACCCGCTCCGAGGAGCGCAGCTGCCACGGCACGCTCGTCACCATCACCCCCGGCTCGAACAGCAGCCGGCCCTTGAGCCGCAACGCACTCTGGTTGTGCAGGATCTGCTCCCACCAGTGGCCCACCACGTATTCGGGGATGAACACCGTGACGACGTTGCGCGGGTTGTCGGTCCGGATCCGCTTGACGTAGTCCAGCACCGGTTTGGTGATCTCGCGGTAGGGTGACTCGACCACCTTGAGCGGCACCGGAAGCCGCTTGTCCTCCCACTCCCTGACCAGCGCCCTGGTCGCGGAGTCCTCGACGTTCGCCGTCAGCGCCTCCAGCACGTCCGGCCTCGTCGCGCGGGCGTAGGCCAGCGCACGCAGCGTCGGCAGGTGCAGCGTGGAGACCAGCACGATCGCGTGGTTGCGCGAGGGCAGCACCGCGTCGGTTTCCCGGGGCACCAGCTCGGCGGAGACACGATCGTAGTGCTTCCGGATCGCCCGCATCACGAGGAAGATCACCATAATGGCGGCGATGGCGATCCAGGCGCCTTGCAGGAACTTCGTCACCAGCACCACCACGAGCACCACGGCGGTCGTGCCGAACCCGAAGGCGTTGATCGCCTGCGAGCGGCGCATCCGGCGACGTTCCGCCGGGTCCGTCTCGGTGAGCAGCAACCGCTTCCAGTGCCGGACCATCCCGCTCTGGCTGAGCACGAAGGAGACGAACACCCCGACGATGTAGAGCTGGATCAGCCGGGTGACCTCGGCCTGGAACGCGACCACCAGCACGATCGCCGCGGCGGAGAGGAACAGGATCCCGTTGGAGAAGGCCAGCCGGTCGCCCCGGGTGTGCAGCTGACGGGGCAGGTAGCGGTCCTGGGCGAGGATCGAGCCCAGCACCGGGAACCCGTTGAAGGCCGTGTTCGCCGCCAGCACCAGGATCAGGCCGGTCACCGCGAGCAGGAAGTAGAAGCCCGCCGGGAACCCGGAGAACACCGCACCGGCGAGCTGCGCCACCAGGGTCTTCTGCTCGTAACCCGCTGGCGCCCCGATGAGCTGCTCGGCGGGATTCTCCGCGACCTTGACACCGGTGAGCCCGGCGAGAACGAGCAGGCCCATGAACATCGTGATGGCGAGCACGCCCATCACCAGCAGCGTCGTCGCCGCGTTGCGCGACTTCGGCTTGCGGAATGCCGGCACTCCGTTGCTGATCGCCTCCACCCCGGTGAGCGCGGCGCTGCCGGAGGAGAAGGCGCGCAGCAGCAGGAACGCCATCCCCAGCCCCGCCAGGTGCTCGCCCTCCTCCACGAGGGTGAAACCGGCACTCTCGGCCCGCAGGTCGTCGCCGAGCACGAAGGCCCGCAGCAGCCCGATCACGATCATGCCGAGCACGCCGACGACGAAGGCATAGGTCGGGATGGCGAACAGGTTCCCGGACTCCCGTACCCCCCGCAGGTTCATCGCGGTGAGCAGCAGGATCGCCGCCACCGCGAACTCCACCTCGTGGGTGGCCACGAACGGGATCGCCGAGCCGATATTCGCCGCCGCCGAGGAGATGGACACCGCCACCGTGAGGATGTAGTCCACCAGCAGCGCGCTGCCGACGACCAGGCCCCAGTTGCGCCCGTGGTTGGTGGTCGCCACCTCGTAGTCACCTCCCCCGGAGGGGTAGGCGCGCACGTTCTGCCGGTAGGAGGCGACGACGGCGGTCATGACCACCACGACGGCAAGGCCGATCCAGGGGCTGAAGGCGTAGGCGGACAGCCCGGCCACCGAGAGGACGACCAGGATCTCCTCGGGCGCGTACGCGACCGACGACATCGGGTCCGACGCGAACACCGGCAGGGCGATCCGCTTGGGCAGCAGGGTGCGGCTCAGCCGGTCACTGCGGAAGGGCCTGCCGACGAGGACACGCTTGGTCGCCGTGGCGAGCTTGGACACGGCCGAAAGCGTACGTCCGGGCGCCGGGGTGTCACGGGATCGCCCTGGCGATACGGTTTGACTCACGCCGACATGGGAGACGAGCACGTGCACGTCGTGATCATGGGTTGTGGCCGGGTGGGTTCCGGGCTCGCCATAGGTCTGGAACGCCTCGGTCACCAGGTGGCCGTCATCGACCGTGACCTGCAGGCCTTCCGCAGACTCGGCGCCGGCTTCCACGGCCAGCAGGTGGTGGGTATCGGCTTCGACCGCCAGGTGCTCACCGAGGCCGGCATCGAGCGGGCCGAGGCATTCGCCGCAGTGTCGAGCGGCGATAACTCCAACATCATCTCGGCCCGGGTTGCCCGGGAGACCTTCGGGGTGCCGCGGGTGGTGGCCCGCATCTACGACGCCAAACGCGCTGCGGTCTACGAAAGGCTGGGCATCCCGACGGTTGCCACCGTGCCGTGGACCACCGACCGGTTCCTCCGGATGCTGCTGCCCGAAGGTGTGGCCACCGCGTGGCGCGACCCGTCCGGAACGATGGCGGTGCTGCAGCTGCCGCTGCACGAGGACTGGGTCGGCCGCAGCGTGCGGAACCTGCAGGCGGCGACCGGGGCCCGGGTGGCCTTCATCGTGCGGTTCGGCAACGGCGTGCTGCCCGACGGCAAGACGGTGCTGCAGGCCGAGGACCAGGTGTACGCCGCCGTCGTGTCCGGCACCGTCACCGATGTCACGAGCGCGGCCGCCGCGCCACCGCCGACCGACTGACGCGAGGAGATCCCTGATGCGCGTGGCCATCGCCGGGGCAGGCGCGGTCGGCCGGTCCATCGCGGCCGAGCTGGCCGAGTTCGGGCACGAGGTGATGCTCATCGAACGCAACGCGGCCCAGATGGACCCCCACGAGGTCGAGGCCGCCGAGTGGGTGCACGCCGACGCCTGTGAGCTCGCCTCGCTCGAGGAGGCCGGGCTGGAACGCTGCGACGTCGTCGTCGCGGCCACCGGGGACGACAAGGTCAACCTGGTGGTGGCGCTGCTGGCCAAGACCGAGTTCGCGGTGCGCCGCGTGGCCGCCCGGGTCAACGATCCGCGCAACGAGTGGCTGTTCACCGAGGCGTGGGGTGTCGACGTCGCGGTGTCCACCCCGCGGATGCTCGTCGCGGTGGTCGAGGAGGCCGTCAGCGTCGGTGACCTGGTGCGGTTGATGACGTTGCGGCAGGGCCAGGCCAACCTGATGGAGGTGACGCTGCCGGACGACACCCCGCTGGCGGGACGGCCGGTGCGGGAGCTGCAGCTGCCTGCCAACGCCTCGCTGCTGACCATCCTGCGCGGCGGACGGGTCATCGTGCCACAGGGCGACGACCCGCTGGAGAGTGGCGACGAGCTGCTGTTGGTGGCGGCGGACGGCGTCGAGGGGGAGGTCCGCGCCGCGCTGCACCGCTGAACGGGGTCAGGCCGTCGCGGGTTGGTCGGTGAGCCGGCGGGCGCGGCGCACCGCCCAGATGGTCACCAGCAGCGCGATCGCGGTCAGCGGCAGGCCCATCAGCAGCCGCGCCACCCCGAGCCAGCCGGTCTCGTCGGCGTCGTAGAGCCAGCGCTGCACCCCGAAGCGGGCGAGGAAGAACAGCGCCCACACCACCGTGGCGATCTCGTAGCCGAGCCGGGCCCGCCGGTCGGCCCGCCATGCGTAGCCCGACCCGTTCAGCGCCGACCAGATGACCCCCACCAGCGGCCATCGGACCGCGATCGACAGCGCGAACGCGACACCCGCAACGAGGCTGTACCAGATGCCGTAGAGGAAGAACCCCCTCGCCTCGCCGGTGCGGTAGGCGATGAAGGCGCAGATCCCCACACCGAGCACGCCCGAGACCGCGGGCTGCAACGGCTCTCGCCGGATCAGGCGCCAGACGCCCACCGCGAGCGCGGCGCCCAGCGCCGCCCAGATCGCGGGGGCCAGGCCGACCAGGGGGTTGACCCCGACGAACACCACCACCGGCACGATCGAGGCGACGATCCCGCCGGGACCACCCATCTGCTCGAGGAGGGTGGGGGGGCGCGCCTCGTCGGTCATCGGCTCCGCTGCAGCTCGTAGTAGGGGTTGTACAAGACCTTGCGGCCGTTCCGGACGGCCACCCGGCCCGAGGCCTTCAGGGTACGGCCCGGCTCGATGCCCGGGATCCGGCGGCGGCCGAGCCACACCAGCGTGATGCCCTCGGTGCCGTCGAACAGCTCGGCCTCCAGGGTCGCGACCGCCTCGCGCGGGGACAGCTCCACGCTGCGCAGCCGACCCAGCACGGTGACCTCCTCACCGCCGGCACAGTCGCAGGTGTGCTGCGCGCCCGACGCGTCCGCCCTGCGGGACAGGTCATCGGCGTCCAGCTCCGCCACGTCGCTGGTGAGGCGGCGGACCATGCGCCGCCAGTAGCCGGGTACGGTCCTGCTCATCTCGCGCTCCACCGTCTCCTGCGGGTCCCCCGACAGACCCGCTGCACGCAAGGGTAGACGCGCGCGAGGACGATACGGTGCTGCCGGCCGCGGGCGGATCGCCGACCGGTGCGTCACCCCTTCCCTGCGGTCCCCTGCGGGACCTGTGACTGGGCCTTTGCCGCCTGCTCGAGTTGGGCTGCCAGTGGTCCGGGTAGCTCGAGCGGCAACGGGCTGCGCACCGGCAACGGCTCGGGTCCGCGCACCACGACGGTGGCCCGCACCACGTCGCGCAGCAGCGCCGCGAGCGGCTCGGCCTGCTCGGCGGACCCGGCGGCCACGCCGCGCAGCATCCACCGCGGCCCGTCCACCCCGAGGAACCGCAGCGTCGCCTGGCTGGTCACCGCGGCGACCTCCCGGCCCCACTCGCCGTCGTGCTCGCTGACCTGGGCGCCGTCGGAGCGCAGCTGGGCGCGCAGCTCACGGCGTACCTCGTTCCACAACCCGCCGCTGCGGGGGGCGGCAAAGGCGGTGACCGTGAGCTGGCCGAGCGGGGTCATCAGGTGCACCGCACGGACCGGGCCGCCGCGGTCCACCTCGACCTGCAGCTGGGCGCCGTCGGGCACCGGCAGCCGCACCGATCCCAGGTCGAGCCGGTTGCGCCCGTCATCCGGTGCGTCCGCACCGTCGTAGGGCCCATCAGGAGTGCCGTCACCCGCTGCCGGCTCCGGCTCCGCGCCCGGATCATCCTGGGGGAAAGCGTCCTGGCCCCGCGGGCGGCGACGTCCGAACACTGCTCAACCCTCCCTATGTCCCGGTCGTACCCGCACCGTGCCCCCCGGTGGAACCGTGCCCGGCGGTCCCGCGTTCCGAGCCGGGCAGCGAGGCCACCTCGCGGAACGCGGCCCGCTCCACCCGCTGCACCACGAGCTGCGCGATGCGGTCCATCCGGTGCAGCACCACGGGTGCGGCGGGATCGTGGTTGATCAGGCACACGCGGATCTCGCCGCGGTACCCGGAGTCGATAGTGCCGGGCGTGTTGACCACGCTGAGCCCGACCCTGGCGGCAAGGCCCGAGCGGGGGTGTACGAACGCCGCGAAACCCGCCGGGAGCGCGATCGAGACACCGGTGCCCACCACCGCCCGCTCTCCCGGGGCGAGCGCCACGTCCCGGGTCGTCACCAGGTCGGCCCCGGCGTCTCCGGGTTGCGCGTAGCCCGGCACCGGGACCTCGGGATCCAGCCGGGTCAGCAATACCTCGACTGCTGGCGGGTCGCCCGGGGACACGAGGCGCGAGACTACCCTCGGTGCCGTGTCCGAGCGTCCCGCCCCGGCCGATCCGCAGCGTCCCGCAGCCGGGGATGACTTCGAGGAACGGCTGTGGGTGCCATGGTGGTGGTGGCCGATCGGGCTGGGGGTGGGGGTGCTGCTCGCCGCGGAGGTGCACCTGGGCCATCCCGGGTTGCGGGCGTGGCTACCCTACCTGCTCACGGTGCCCGCAGCGGTCGGCGTGCTCGTCTGGCTCGGGCGGCACCGCGTACGGGTCGCCGGCGAGGAACTGATCGTCGGCCCCGCACGGCTTCCGCTGCAGCACATCGGCACCGTGGAGCTGGTGGAGCCCATCGGAAAGCGGCGGGCTATGGGCCCCGAGCTGGACCCTGCGGCGTTCGTGGTGCACCGGCCCTGGGTGGGTCCGCTGCTGCGCGTGGAACTCACCGACCCAGCCGACCCTACCCCCTACTGGCTGTTCAGCGCGCGCCGTGCCGACGAGCTGGCCACCGTGCTGCGGGGACAGGTGACGGGCACCGGCGGTCACCCCCCACGTGGCGAGTGACCGCCGGTCACTCTGGCCGCCCGTGTCACTCTGGCCGCCCGGTCACTCAGGCTGCGCAGTCACGGCAGACGAACTGCCCGCTGCGTTCCTCAGCCAGCCTGCTGCGGTGGTGCACCAAGAAGCAGCGCGAGCAGGTGAACTCGTCTGCCTGCTTGGGTAACACGCGGACGGTCAGTTCTTCGCCGGACAGATCGGCGCCGGGCAACTCGAAGTTCTCCGCGGTCTCCGACTCGTCGACGTCGACCGCCCCGGACTGTGCCTCGTTCCGCCGCGCCTTGAGCTCCTCCAGCGAATCCTCGGCCATCTCATCGGTCTCGGTGCGCCGGGGAGCATCGTAGTCGGTCGCCATGATCCTTCCCACCCCTGGGTCCCTCATCCATCTCGTACGGGTCGTGCCGGTGCACAACGTCCGGACATCGTGATTTGTGCCCGTGACGCTGGTCACGGAACTGACAGTCGTTCGGTTCGGGCGCGCGGCCGGTTCTTCCGGGTGGCCCGCGGAGCGGGGTTCGGCCGGTGGGCACCGGAGCGCGGAGGGTAGCCTTAGATCGGCTGAAACCTCCGACCGGGGGAAGCCACACCGGGACACGCCCGGCCGGGTGCGCGGTCCCGGCCGACACCCCTACGCTGATCGCACCGGCACCGAGCGCGACGGTGCCCATGCCAGGGAGGACACCTGTCCGTGGCCGCGGTCAGCTCGTCACCAGGTCAGCGGTCGACCCGCTACCGCAGGCGCAAGCCGCTGCCCGCGCTGCTCCTGATCGTGCTCCTCGGCTTCGTGGCCGGGATGGTGTGGTTCAACGTGCTCGGCACGACCGAGCCGCAGGTCACCGAGTGCCCGCCGCCCACGTCCCCCACCGCGGTCGCAGGCGTACCCGCTCCGCCGGCTGCGCCGTACGAAGGGCAGGTACGCTCGCCCACCGCGCTGGACGAGGTTGCGCCGGCCCCGCCGCAGCTGGCCCGGTTCCGGGTACTCAACGGCAACGGCGAGCGCGGGGAGGCCGGCATCGTGGGCGGTGGGCTCGCCGAACTGGGTTTCGCACCTGCTGCCGAGCCGACCAATGACCCGCTGCACCCCGCCTTCGACCTCGCTTGCCACGGCCAGATCCGGTTCGGCACGGCCGGGCAGTCGGCCGCCCGTACGCTCAGCCTGGTGGTGCCGTGCGCGGAGCTGGTGAGCGACGCCCGGCCCGACGACGTGGTCGACGTGGCGCTGGGAACCGAGTTCACCGAGCTGCGACCCACCCCCGAGTCACGCACCGTGCTGCAGCGCCTCGTGCAGCTCGGTGAGCCCGTCCAGCCACGGCAGGGCGGCGGGCAGGCCGCCGGCCCGGTGCAGCCGGTCATCGACCCGGAGCTGCTGAAGGCGGCGCGCGACGTGGAGTGCTGAGCGGCCGCTCATACCTGCGCCGCCCCACACTCCCGCGCAAGTTCGGCCAGCGCGTCGGCGATGCCGGGTGCCACCGCGAGCACGGCGTCACCCAGCCCGTCGGCGTGCTGGCCGGGCAACCTCACGAGTGCCCCGGCCTCCTCGGCGATCAGCGCGCCCGCTGCCCAGTCCCAGCGGTGCAGGCCGTGCTCGACGAACCCGTCGAGCCAACCGGAGGCCACCGAGCACAAGTCCAGCGCGGCGGAGCCGGCGCGTCGCAGGTCGCGCACCCTGGGAAGCATGCCGGCCACCATCGCCGCCTGCCGCGCGCGCCGCTGCGCCTGGTAGGCAAATCCGGTGCCGATCAGCGACAGTTCCAGCGCCTGCGCGTCACGGACCCGCAGCGGCTTCCCGTCGCAGTCGGCGCCCTGCCCGCGGGCCGCACTCCACGCCCTGCCGCTGGGCGGGTGCACCACAGCTCCGGCCAGCGACACCCCGTCGCGCTGCGCGGCGACCGAGACCGCATACCACGGATACCCGTAGAGGTAGTTCACGGTTCCGTCGATCGGGTCGACCACCCAGCACACCGTTCCGGCGGCTGGCTCGGCACCGCCCTCCTCCTCCCCGAGCACGAGCTCCCCGGGGCGCTGCTCGCCGAGCAGCTGCCTGGCCAGCCGCTCGGCGGCCGTGTCGCCCGCGGTGACCACGTCGGTGTCACTGCTCTTGGTCCCGACGTCGGACACCGCCTCGGCCCGCGTCGCGGACACGAGGTCGCCGACACGGCGCGCCACCGCCACCGCCACCGCGCGAAGCTGCCGGGGATCGGTGCCGTTGGCGATGGACTCGGCTGCCACAGCGGCCATCCGACCACACCGCGGCGCACCGGGCGAGACTAGGGTCGGCTCCGGTAGTGGCGGCGCGAGCAGGAGGGGACTTAGTGCGGATGGCCAGCGCGCACGGGTTCGGGGTGGACATCGGTGGGTCCGGCATCAAAGGCGCCCCGGTCGACCTGGGACGGGGCTCGCTGGACGGTGAGCGGCTGCGTATCCCGACACCGCAGCCCTCGACCCCGCAGGCCGTGGCCGAGGTCGTCGGCACCGTCGCCGAGCGGTTCGGCTGGAGCGGCCCGATGGGCATCACTCTGCCGTGCGTTATCAAGCAGGGCACGGCGCTGACCGCGGCCAACGTCGATCCGGCCTGGAAGGGCACCGATGCCGCGGCGTTGTTCGGCGAGCGGACCGGCTCCCCGGTGGTCGTGCTCAACGACGCCGACGCCGCCGGGCTCGCCGAGATGCGCTTCGGTGCTGGTCACGGGCGCAACGGGGTGGTCGTCCTGCTGACCTTCGGCACCGGCATCGGCAGCGCGCTGTTCCTCGACGGCGAGCTCGTACCCAACACCGAGTTCGGCCACATCGAAGTCGACGGCCACGACGGCGAAGACCGGGCGGCAGCCGCGGCCAAGGAGGACGAGGACCTGTCCTGGGAGCAGTGGGCGCAGCGCGTGTCACGCTACCTGGAGGTGCTCGAGGACCTGGTGTGGCCGGACCTTGTCATTGCCGGTGGTGGGGTGAGCAAGAGGGCCGAGAAGTGGGTTCCACTGCTGGACTGCCGCACACAGGTCGTGCCGGCCATGCTGCAGAACAGCGCCGGCATCGTGGGCGCTGCCGCGGCGGCGGTGGAGGGCCGGGTGCGGTGACGGCCGTACCGGGGTACGGGGCGTCGGCACACCGCCGCGTAGCGCAACGGGGCGCACCCCGGCGACGTCGTTACAATGGAACGAGGCATCGTCGCCGAGCCGCTGGTCAGCACCGACTCGAGGTCACCAGCGTTCGCCCGGGACGACCCCGGATACAGCACAACGCAGACCCTGTCGTACACCGACGTCGCGAAAGGTCGTCCGTGGCAGCCGCAGAACCCGCACCCCGCCGCTCCGCCTCCTCCTCCAAGACGGCGACGGCCAAGAAGCCGTCCGGCCGCGGCGCGACCGGTGACGCCGATCTGACCGCCGTGCCCGCAGCGCCCTCCAAGGGGGGATCCGGCAACAAGAAATCGGCGAGCCCGAACGCCAAGACCACGAAGGCGTCACCGGCCCGCTCCACCCGGGCCACCAAGGGTGGCTCGACCCGCTCGGGCACGGCGAAGTCGGACGCCGCCACGCCGGCGCCCGCCGCTCCCCCGGCGCCCGCCGCTCCCCCGGCCAGCACCGCCCCGGTCGCCGAGGTCGAGATCGAGGCTGCGGCCGCCGACCTCGAGGGCGATCCGGCAGCTGAGGAGCTCGCCGAGGTCGAGGTCGAGGTGGGGGGCATCCCCACCGCGGAGGCGGACGAGACCGCCGAGGAGGCCGAGGCCCGCAACGGGCCCGGTGGCGAGGACTTCGTCTGGGACGAGGAGGAGTCCGAGGCGCTGCGGCAGGCTCGCAAGGACGCCGAACTCACCGCTTCGGCGGACTCGGTTCGCGCCTACCTCAAGCAGATCGGCAAGGTGGCGCTGCTCAACGCCGAGGAGGAAGTGGAGCTCGCCAAACGGATCGAGGCCGGGCTCTACGCCGCCGAGCGGGCGCGCAGGACCGAGGACACCGGTGACAAGGTCACCCCGCAGCTGCGCCGGGACCTGCGCTGGATCGTCCGCGACGGAGAACGCGCCAAGAACCACCTGCTAGAGGCGAACCTGCGGCTGGTGGTGTCGCTGGCCAAGCGCTACACCGGGCGCGGCATGGCGTTCCTGGACCTGATCCAGGAGGGCAACCTCGGGCTGATCCGCGCGGTGGAGAAGTTCGACTACACCAAGGGCTACAAGTTCTCCACCTACGCCACCTGGTGGATCCGGCAGGCGATCACCCGCGCGATGGCCGATCAGGCCCGCACCATCCGCATCCCGGTGCACATGGTCGAGGTCATCAACAAGCTGGGCCGCATCCAGCGCGAGCTACTCCAGGACCTGGGCCGCGAACCCACTCCGGAGGAGTTGGCCAAGGAGATGGACATCACCCCGGAGAAGGTGCTGGAGATCCAGCAGTACGCCCGGGAACCCATCTCGCTGGACCAGACCATCGGCGACGAGGGCGACAGCCAGCTCGGGGACTTCATCGAGGACTCCGAGGCCGTGGTGGCCGTCGACGCGGTCAGCTTCACCCTGCTGCAGGACCAGCTGCAGTCGGTGCTCGCGACGCTCTCGGAGCGTGAGGCAGGTGTGGTGCGGCTTCGCTTCGGGCTGACCGACGGCCAGCCCCGCACGCTGGACGAGATCGGGCAGGTCTACGGGGTCACCCGGGAGCGGATCCGCCAGATCGAGTCGAAGACGATGTCGAAGCTGCGCCACCCCTCGCGCTCCCAGGTCCTGCGCGACTACCTGGATTGACGATTTGACCGCGGGAAGGAGCACGATCTGCCTGAGCGTGCCTGCGGCGTCTCCTGCCGGTACGTACGTTCACCAAAACGCGGAAGTCGGAGCGGCGCGAGTCCGCGTTTGATGGTGGCGACGTCCACGCCGAGCTCTCGAGTACCCGGCGGGTCCGGCTCCCATGATCAGTGGCCAGCACGAACAGCAGTGCTCGGTGCGCACGGGCCCGCCGGCGCCGCGCGGGCAGGTGAGCGCGCGAGCCGCGCTCCCGGGATCGGAGTCGGCGTCCGCGGCAGCGAAGCTGGCCGGTACGTGGGAAGAGCGGCTGGGCACCTGGGCTGCTGACATCCGCGGGTTCGGGGAAGCGCTCGCGCAACGGCCAACGGCTATGCAGCCAGCGACGAGGCGGCTGAGGAAGCCTTCGGGGAGAGCCTGTGGGAACGGGTCCTGCCATGGATTTGACCTATGGGCATGTCCGCGATTGGGATGCGGACGTGGTGGACGAGGCGGGCAACACCGTCCGGAAGCGCAAGGAGCGGCTGCTGGGGCTGGAGGACGACCTGGCAGCCACGGCCATGGCATGGAGCTGGAGCGGGGATGCTGCAACGGCAGCTCGGCAGAAGATCCGCAAGCTCAACGACCGCGCCGAGCACCTCGTCGCTGAGGCCAGCTCCGTGCAGCGCGCCCTCTACGACGCCTCCGACAGGGTGCGAGACCTGCAGCACGCAGTGAAGGACGCCGACGCGAAGGCCGCAGCCAACCAGTACACCATCACCGCCGACGGGGCGATCCGCGATGACGCGCCGCCCTTGCCCCAGCCACAGTCACGGTTCGAGGCCGAAGAGACGGCGGACATCCAGCAGCATCGCGCCCGGGTCAAGACCGAGCTTGGTCATGAGATACAGCGGATCATGACGCAGGCAAGCGAGAGTTGATCATGAGATCGTAAGGTCGCAGGCGGCGGCCGAGGAGCTGATCCGGGCGGGGAACACGAATTTCTCCATGACCGGTCAGGCGTCGCCCGTACATGACGATTACTATCCGCAGACGGAGAACTGGCAGAAAGCGATAGGTGGGTATCAGGTGTGGAGTCATGGGGACGTTCGCGTGGACGGCGACACCGTGACTATGGAGATCACCGTACGTGGGGAGGACCGGTACAACTTCAACGGTGGTCAGAACGATATCGCGACCGGTGCGCCCGACGACGAGAACGGCAGGTTCACCGAGATCGGGTGGGCCAAACCGTTCGACACCCACGGTTCGCTCACCAGAACCGTCACCTGGCAGCTCGGCGACGTTCCTGACCCGCCCCCCAGAAGGCGGCCCAGATGATGAGCCACGGGGACGCGAGCGAGACCGCGGCCCGACCCCGGACAACCCGAGAGAACGGCGATAGTGGAGACCGAACTGGCGCTCCGGCGCCTGACCCTGTCGAGAGTGACCGTGAGCGTTGTCACAGCCCTCTGTGTGATTATCACGGCGTCCTGCCAGGCAACACCGGGAAACGAAGGAGGCCGAGTGGGCACCGAAGCACAGAAGTCAGGGTCGGGCGAGCTTCGCACCGACGAGGAACCGCTGACGAAGCGTTTCTCGGTGTTGGAAGCCCCGTTTGAGGTCCAATGGATGTCCTGTACCTACGGCGACTCACGGAACCCGGGACCCTCGACATACTGGATCGACGCCGTGATCACTCTTGACGGCGACCAAATCGACGACCTGACGGCGGCCTACTCCCCGGCGTCGACCGGCCAGACTCCGTCGGTCGTGGACGGTATGAAGGACCACCTGCCTCCAGGCCCGTATCGGACCAGCGATACGCTGAACGCCGCATTCAAGGAAGGGCGCTGGTGGGCTCGCGCCTACCTCGATCCGCAGTCCAACAAGCTCGTGCTGGTCGCGACCGGCACCTGACGACCTACGAGTCGGGAGCCAGCCAATGTGGGACGCCGACACCATCCTGGAGCCACGGGGCCAGAATCGCCCATCAGAGTTGCACTGGACCCAGCGGCACCGAAGCGGGCGGCAATCCCATCGCGTTCGACTGGTGAAGGGAGACCACCCCGACCCCCGACCCACACGTCGCGCCGGGTCGCGGCGACCTTCCGGGCCATCCTCGCAAGCTCGCGGCGTCGCTGCCCGGGAACGGCCCGTCGCCGTAGTGCTGGGAGTGAGACCCGCGAGTCGAGGCTCGCGGGTAGCCTCCCGGGCATGTTGCAACCCGTCGCGGCGCGCCCGTTCATGCCCGGTTACGGGGTCAAGCCGCCGGACCAGGGCAGCGGGCTGCTGTCCTGGTCGTGGGCGGTGGAGCAGCTGATCACCTCGCGCAACTACTGGGTGGCCACCGTGGGGGCGGACGGGCAGCCACATGCGATGCCGGTGTGGGGCGCATGGCTCGACGAAGCGCTGTGGTTCTCCAGCGGCGGTCGTTCCCGGAAGGTACGCAACCTCGCCCATGAGCCCCGGTGCTCGATGACAACCCAAGATCCCGAGCAGCCGGTGATGGTGCAGGGCAGCACCGAGATCGTCCGTGAGCCCGGGTTGCTGCGCGCCTTCCTCGCCGCGACGAACGCGAAGTACAGCACGAACATCGGCATCGACTTCCTCAACCCGGACGTCAACGCAACTATCCGGCTGCGACCGCGTACTGTCATCGCACTGCGTGAGGCCGACTTCGACGGCTCCCCCACTCGCTGGACGTTCGAACCGCCAGCGGGCTAGACGGCCACTGCGGCGCACCCAGCCCGGTCCGCCGGAATCCGTCTCAGGTTGGTGGTTCGCCGTAGACCCGCTCCGCCGAGCGCAACGCCACCGCCGCCACGACAGCCACGATGCCGATCGCCTCGGCGGGTCGCGGCACCTGCGCCAGCACCAGCAGCCCTACCACCGACGCCGTGGCGGGCAGCAGCGCCAGCAGCAGTGCGAAGCGGGTCTGCCCGACGCGGCGCAGCACGACCTGGTCGAGCGCGTAGGGCACGACGGTGGACAGCACCCCTACCCCGACTCCGAGCAACAGCAGGGTCGGCGAGCCCCACGCCGGCCCGGTGCCCGCGGCCAGCGGGGTCAGCAGCACCGCGGCGACGACGAAACCCACGGTCATGTCGTCGAGCCCGTTACCACCGGTCGCCACCCGCTTGCCGAGCACGATGTAGGCCGCCCAGAAGGCCGCCGCGACGAGTGCGAACACGAACCCGGCCGGGCTCCCGGCCAGCTGCACGTCAGCGATGAGCAGCACACCGGCGCCGGCCAACACGAGCGCGGCGACGTCGCGCAGCGTGCGCGACCCCAACGCGGCAACCGCGACCGGGCCGCAGAACTCCACCGCCACCGCTGTGCCGAGCGGCATCCGGGCGATGGCCTCGTAGAAGGCGACGTTCATCAGCGCGGTGGCCAGGCCGAAGCACCCCGACAGCAGCAACCGGCGACCGCGCCACGCGGCCCGTCCTGGCCGCCGCCATGCGAGCAGCACCAGGGCGGCACCGAGCATCCGAAGCCAGGCCACACCGGAGGGGCTGAGCTGCTCGAACAGCAGCACGGCGACGGCCGCGCCGACGTACATCGAACTGCCACCGAGCACGAAGAGCAGCGGTGCCGGGACGGAGAGGGTTCCGAACCGGCGGCGAAGGCCGACCATCAAGAAACGTCCGCACGGGTGATGACGATGGGGCTACCAAGACGTGACAGGAATCAAACTTCGGCGGGAACACGAGCACGGTCGCCGTGTGTCTGTAAGAGTAGGACCGGTGAGCACCGCAGCCGCGGTGGTCGCAGCCGGTTCGATGGTTTGGTCGCGAGACCGGGCCAGGACGGAGGGAGACGCCATGACCAGCACGCTCACCCGCCCCGAGCTGACCGCTTCCGACCGCTGCGACCGGTGCAGCGCAGCCGCGCGTGTCCGGGCCGTGCTGCCATCGGGCAGCGAGCTGCTCTTCTGCAGCCACCATGCCCGCGAGCACGAGTCCAAGCTCAAGGAACTCTCGGCGGATATCCAGGCCGACGAGATCTGACGTCCGGCGAGGGCTTCCGTCGGTCCGGGCATCCCGACCACCGACCTCCGACCGACCCACGACCGGGGCGGGACCACCAGGTTCCGTCCCGGTCGTCGTCTGACGGCCTACCGGGAGCGCAGGTAGGCGATGCGTTCCTCGAGCTGCTCAGCGGTGGCCATGGCGGTCGGCGGGCCACCGCAGGCCGTACGGATCTCGTTATGGATCGCGCCGTGCGGCCGGCCGGTGCGGTGGTGGGCCATCGCGACGAGCGTGTTGAGCTCCTTGCGGAGCCCGGCCAGGCGCTCGCGCACGGTCTGCGACCGGGCCGGTGCCTCCGGTTCGCTCTGCTGCCGCCGTTGCGACGCCCCGTCGAGCTGCTGTGCTCGGTCAACCTGCTGAGACTGTCGGCGCCGCAGCAGCGCGCGCATCTGGTCGGGTTCGAGCAGTCCCGGCAAGCCGAGGTACTCCTGCTCATCCTCCGTGGTGGCCAGTGCTGCGGTGCCGAACGAGGACCCGTCGTAGATCACCTGGTCCAGCTCGGCATCGGCGCCCAGTGAGGTGAATGCCCGCTCCTCCTCACCGGGCTCGTCGTGCTCGGCATTCGCCTGCGTGAGCAGCGCGTCGTCCCAGCCCTCCTCACCGCGGTGCGGTGCGCCGAGCACGTGGTCGCGCTGCGCCTCGAGCTCGCTGGCCAGCTCTAGCAGCACCGGGACGCTGGGCAGGAAGACCGTCGCGGTCTCGCCCGGCCGGCGGGCGCGGACGAACCGGCCGACGGCCTGGGCGAAGAACAGCGGCGTGGCCGCCGACGTGGCGTACACCCCGACGGCCAGGCGTGGCACGTCGACACCTTCGGAGACCATCCGCACCGCTACCAGCCACCGGTCGTCGGAGTCGGCGAACGCGGCGATCCGGCGAGAAGCACGCGGGTCGTCGGAGAGCACCAGCACCGGGTCCGAACCGGTGATCCGGAAAAGGATCCGGGCGTAGGCTCGGGCCGAGCCGTGATCGGTGGCGATCACCAGGCCGGCTGCGTCCGGGATGCCCCCGGTGCGCAGCTGCGCGAGCCGGGTGTCCGCGGCCGTCAGCACCGACGGGATCCACTCCCCCTCGGGATCCAGCGCGGTCCGCCACGCCCGCGCGGTGTGCTCGGCGGACAACGGCTCGCCGAGCCGGGCGGAGAACTCCTCGCCCGCGCTGGTGCGCCAGCGCGCCTCTCCCGAGTAGGCCAGGAAGACCACAGGGCGCACCACGCCGTCGGCCAGCGCATCGGCGTAGCCGTAGGAGTGGTCGGCCGCCGAGCGCAGCGCGCCGTCCGCGTCCGGCTCGTAGCCGACGAAAGGGATCGGGGTGTCGTCGCTGCGGAACGGTGTGCCGGTCAGCGCGAGGCGCCGCACCGCAGGGGTGAACGCCTCCCGGGTCGCATCGCCCCACGATTTCGCGTCCCCGGCATGGTGGATCTCGTCCAGGATCACCAGCGTCCGGCGCTGCTCGGTGCGCACCCGGTGCAGCGTCGGGTGCGCGGCGACCTGCGCGTAGGTGACGGCTACCCCCTGATAGTCGGCCGAGGTGGCACCGGCGGTGTTGCGGAACTCCGGGTCCAGCGCCAGGCCGATCTCTGCTGCCGCCGCCGCCCACTGGTACTTGAGGTGCTCGGTGGGGGTCACGACGGTCACCGCGTGCACCGTGCGGTCGGCGAGCAGCTCGCCGGCCACCCGCAGTGCGAACGTCGTCTTGCCCGCGCCGGGGGTGGCGACGGCGAGGAAGTCCTGCGGGGCGGTGGCGAGATACCGGGCCAGCGCTCTGCGCTGCCAGCTGCGCAGCGGGCGCTGCGTGGCGGGGACGGTGGTGAGCGGGGCGGCGGTCTCGGCGGAGCGGGACACGGGCCGCCACCCTACCGACGCGGTCCGGGCGCACCGCCGCGCGACACCCCCGTGGTGGGCGCTGCTGCGCAGGATGGCCCGGATGGCCCATCCTGGACACCGACATGGACGCTGGACACGACCCGCACGGGCGCAGCGGTGAGACCCCCGGGCCGGCAACGCAGCCGGCCAGGTGGGCACCACTGCGCCTGCTGTGGCACACCGTGGTCAAATCCTGGAAGGACGGCATCTTCGGGAAGTCGGCCGAGGCCGCGTTCTGGCAGACGCTGTCGCTGCCCCCGCTGTTGCTGGGACTGCTCGGCAGCCTCGGCTTCGTGGCGAGCTGGTTCGGACCGGCCACCATCGCGGTGGTCGAACAGGAGATTCTGCAGTTCAGCCGCACCATCTTCACCAACGACGTCGTCGACCAGATCATCGACCCCACCATCAACGACATCCTCGGCCAGGGACGCAGCGCCATCGTGTCGGTGGCTTTCCTGCTGTCACTGTGGGCGGGCTCCTCGGTGCTGGCCACCCTCGTCGACGCCATCACGCTGGCACACGGGCAGTACACCGTGCGCAACTACTTGTGGCAGCGGACCTTCTCGGTGTTCCTCTACATCGTCGCGCTGATCGGCGCGGTGCTGGTGTTGCCGCTACTGGCCCTCGGCCCCGGCGTGGTGCCCCAGCTCTTCCCGGTCTCGACCCGGTCGACGGTGGCCGAGCTGGTGACCGTCTTCTACTACCCCACGCTCGGGGTGCTGCTCGTGCTGGGGCTCTCGACGCTGTACAAAGTGGCCCTGCCCCGCAAGCACCCGTGGCACCGCGGACTTCCCGGCGCGCTGCTGGCCATGGCGGTGTTCCTGGTCTCCAGTGCCGGGCTGCGGTTCTACATCTCGCTGGTGACCAGCACCGGTTACACCTACGGTGCGCTGGCGACCCCCATCGCGTTCCTGCTGTTCTCCTTCTTCCTCGCGATGGCGGTCATCCTGGGTGCGGAGTTCAACCACGCCATCGAGGTGATGTGGCCCACCCGCATGACGCGCCGGGAACGGCGACGGTGGCGCCGGCTGGAGATGGACCGGCGCTCCGCGCGGGCCCGGGTCGAGGCCGACCGGGCGCCGTGGCGACGGCGGCCGGAGCGTCCTGACGGCGAGCGCAGCGACGCGGGGTACGGCGCACCGTCGCCGACGGACACCACGCCGACCCTCGAGCTCAACCCCAACGGTGCGGCACCCGGACCGCAGCCGGAGCAACCCCGGCCGCCGTCGGACGCGGCTGAACGCAGCCCGGCTCAGTCCGCGCCGCCGCCGGGCAGCGACTCGTAGATCTCCTTGCACTCCGGGCAGACCGGCGATCCCGGCTTCGGTGACCGGGTGACCGGGAACACCTCGCCGCACAGCGCCACCACGAGGGACCCCATCACGGCACTCTCCGCGATCTTGTCCTTACGTACGTAATGGAACATCTTCGGGATGTCGTCGCCCGTGCGGTCGGTGCCCTCGGGCCGGGTGTCGACATCGGGCAGCGTTTGGGTCGGCGCGCTCACGTCCCCATGATGCCTCACCGTGGAACTCCGGATCGCTTGCGGTGCGAGATCAGCTGTCGATGACGTAGTGCTCACGGGCCTCCAGCGCTCGACCCCGTGCCCGGTACCGGTTGGCATCCTCCGCCTTGCGGGGCGGGCGGTCGTTGGCGATGAGCACCGCGACCCATGGCAGCGGCACGGACAGGATCACGAAACCCAACGCCAGCCACCAGGTCTGGTAGAAGACACCGGCCAGCACCAGGCACGGAATGCGCGCCGACATCAGGATGGCGTACTTGCGCCGACGCCGGGCGTACTGGTCAGCGTAGGAAGGGGCCGCCTCGGTGATGAGGACCGGGGTGTCGTTCCGTGCCCCGCGGGCCTCGGCGTTCGAATCTCTCACGACACCACCTCCTCCCCCATCGTCCCACTCGCGACCGGTGATCGTCGGCTGTCCGGGTCACTTCTTCGCCTTGGCGGCCGCCTTCTTCTGCTGCTTGTACTCCCGGACCTTCGCCAGTGAGTCGGCGTCGACCACATCGGCAGCCGACCGGTACACGTCCTCGCCGCCGTACGAGCCGGCCACCTCCCGCCAGCCCTCGGGCCGCACGCCGCGCTGCTTGCCGAGGAGGGCGACGAAGATCTGCGCCTTCTGCTTGCCATAGCCCGGCAGCGCGACCAGGCGGGCGAGCAGCTCCCGCGCGTCCGACACGTCCCGCCACAACCCAGTGACGTCCCCCTCGTATCGCTCGACCAGCGCCCGGCAGGCATCCTGGACCCGTCCAGCCATTGACCGCGGGTACCGGTGCAGCGCCGGCGGTTGCGCGAACAGATCCGCCAGCGCGTCCGGGTCATAGTCGGCCAGCTCGTGAGCGTCGAGCTCGTGACCAAGACGCTGTTGCAGCCCGTACGGCGCCGTGAAGGCACGTTCCATGGGCACCTGTTGATCGAGAAGCATTGCCAGGAGCAGCGCCAGTGGGTCGCGGTCCAGCAGCGCGTCCGCCTCGCGGTCCTGGCTCAACGTCAAGCTCACCGCCGGCCTCCCGGGTACTACGTGACGGACGTCGATCAGGCTACTGGTGCAGCAACTTCGGTGGTAGAAGCGATTCCATGAGGGCGGTGGTGAGCCGGGTCACGGAGGCGTCGGTCACCGTTGACGGTGACGTGGTGGGCGAGCTCACCGGCCCCGGGTTGCTCGTGCTGCTTGCCGTCACCCACGGCGACGGGTCCCTGGAGGCGGAGACGATGGCCCGCAAGCTGCACGAGCTGCGGATCCTGCGCGACGAGCGATCGTGCGCGGACACCGGCGCGGGCCTGCTGGTGGTGAGCCAGTTCACCCTCTACGGTGCCACCCGCAAGGGTCGGCGACCCTCCTTCACCGCCGCGGCGCGCCCCGAGCGGGCGCAGCCGCTGGTCGGGGAGGTCGTCGCCCGGCTGCGCGCCCGCGGCGCCACGGTCGTCACCGGGCGGTTCGGGGCCCCGATGGAGGTGCGCAGCGTCAACGACGGGCCCTTCACCGTGCTCGTGGATGTCGACGACCCCGGCGGGTGAGCCTGAGAACTCCCTGAGCTTGCGCTCCGAGCGGCAACTTTTCCGACGCTCCGCTCGTCCTGCCACGTGAGAGGTCGGGAACGGAATCCCGGCCTGCAGCGTTGAGCCAGATGTCGCCGTGTGCAGCACGACAGCATCACCAGGCACACGACGGGCATCCGACGAGCGCAGCGCGCGTCTCCGGTCAGCAGCGCCGTGGGACGCAGAACACCCGTCAAGGGAGGGACCCGATGACCGCCGCGCAGATCACCTTCGAGCCGGACACTGGCGTCGAGGCGGACCTCGACGCGCAGAGCCCCGCTGCCGATCTGGTCCGGGTCTACCTCAATGGTATCGGACGCAGAGCGCTGCTCAGCGCGCAGCAGGAGGTCGAACTCGCCAAGCGCATCGAGGCAGGCGTTTTCGCCCGGCACGTGCTCGACTCGACACCGCGACTCCCGGCCGGCCGCAAGTCCGATCTGCAGCACCTGGTACGCGACGGCCAGGTCGCCAAGAACCACCTGCTCGAGGCCAACCTCCGGCTCGTCGTGTCGCTGGCCAAACGATACACCGGCCGCGGCATGCCGCTGCTCGACCTGATCCAGGAGGGCAACCTCGGCCTGATTCGTGCAGTAGAGAAGTTCGACTACACCAAGGGCTTCAAGTTCTCCACCTACGCCACCTGGTGGATCCGGCAGGCCATCACCCGCGGCATGGCCGACCAGGGCCGCACCATCCGGCTGCCGGTGCACCTCGTCGAGCAGGTGAACAAGCTCGCCAGGCTCAAGCGTGACCTGCACCAGCAGCTCGGCCGTGAGGCCACCCACGTGGAACTCGCCGAGCAGTCCGGCATTCCCGTGGAAAAGGTCTCCGACCTGCTCGACCACTCGCGCGACCCGGTGAGCCTGGACATGCCGGTCGGTGCCGAGGAGGAGGCTCCGCTCGGGGACTTCATCGAGGACGCCGAGGCGGCCGACGCCGAGAACGCGGTGATCTCGGGCTTCCTGCAGGAAGACCTGCGCCGCGTGCTGGGCACCCTCGAGGAACGTGAGCAGAACGTCATCCGGATGCGCTATGGCCTGGACGACGGTCAGCCGCGCACCCTCGACCAGATCGGCAAGCGCTTCGGGCTTTCCCGCGAACGGGTCCGCCAGATCGAGCGCGAGGTCATGGCCAAGCTGCGCCACGGCGACCGGGCCGAGCGACTCCGCGCCTACGCCAGCTGAGGGTTGACCCTGGGTTACCGGGGTTTCGCCCGATCGGCCGGATTGACCAGAAGGGCCTGTGCCCTGCACCGTCGTTGTGACCAAGACCACCGTTGTGACCAAGACCACGCGGCGCACTGCGGTCCCCCGCACGTGACGTCGCGCGCCCCGGGAGGTCGGGCTCGTCGGGGGCGGGCCCGGCCTTCCGACATGTCGGTTGGCCCGGGAGGGGTGCCTCGGTCAGCGACCCGGCGGTGGCCCGACCGTCTGGCGCTGCAGAATGACGACCCGCTCCCCCAGCGGCGCGTCGAGCGGCACCCGCAGCGGCGGGAAGCGCAGGTCCATCGTGCACGGGCCGCTGCTGGTGGTGACCTCGACCAGCGTCACCCGGAGGATCTGCGGGGTCTGGTCGGCGAGTTCGGCGCGCACGTCGGTGCACCCGCCGCCCTGGCCGTAGGCCCCTACGACGGTGCCACCCTGCTCGGTCCACACCAGGCGGGGGTAGCCCTCCGGCAGACCCGTGGCGTCGACCTGTACCGCAGGCAGCTCGCGGCCCCCGGGTGGGGGAGTCGGTCCGTCCGGCACCGGCGGCAGGCCCGTCGGCGCACCGAGGTCGCTGGACACCGGTGGGGTGTCGGGCTCCGGCGCTCCACCGGACCCGATGCCCTCCGGGCGCTCCGCGCAGCCGGCGAGCACGGCGATGAGCACGGTCCAGACCAGCGCCGTTCCCACTCGTCTCATGTCCACCAGGACGGAGCGGGCACGTGATCGGGTTGTTACGCCCGGCGCAGGAACCCTCGGGCCCTGCGTCACTCGCGGGGGTCGTCGGGATCGAGGTCGTGCAGCGGGTACACCGCGCGGCGGGTCTCCTGGATGGCCCGGTCCACTCCGGTCTCGCCGGCGCCGTCCCACGGCATCCACGTCGGGTCGGCGCCGTCGGTCATCGACGTCGGTAGCCGGGCGCCGGATGCCAGCGTAGCGGCGTGCGCGACCCAGTCCGCCGGTACCGGGGTGTTCGGATCGACGTCGCGGTCCAGCATGGTGGCCAGCAGGTGTGTCCAGGATCGCGGGACGACCCGGAACAGCGAGTACCCGCCACCGCCCAGCGCGAGCCACCGCCCACCCGCGGTATGTTCGGCCAGCTCCCGCAACGCCCGGTGTGCCGCACGCTGGCCGTCGACCGACAGGGTGAGGTCCGCGAGCGGGTCCTCGGCGTGGGTGTCGGCCCCGTGCTGGGTGACAAGCGCCTCCGGTGCGAAGGCCCGCAGCAGGCCGGGGACGACAGCGTGGAAGGCGCGCAGCCAGCTCGAGTCGCCGGTCCCGGGCGGCAGCGGCACGTTGACCGCGCGGCCCTCGGCGCCGGGGCCACCGATCTCGCGGGAGTGTCCCGTGCCGGGGAACAGCGTGAGCGGGTGCTGGTGCAGTGAGATCGTGAGCACCCGCGGGTCGTCGGCGAAGGCGACCTGCACGCCGTCCCCGTGATGGACGTCGATGTCGACGTAGGCGATGCGCTCCATCCCGGAGTCGAGCAGCTGCCGGATCGCCACCACGCAGTCGTTGTAGACGCAGAAGCCCGATGCGCGGTCGCGCATCGCGTGGTGCAGGCCGCCGGCGATGTTCACCGCTCGCCGGGCCCGCCCGGAGACGAGCAGCTCGGCGGCGAGCGCCGAGCCGCCGGCGACCAGCGCGGAGGCCTCGTGCATCCGCTCGAAGACGGGGTTGTCGGCGGTGCCGAGGCCGTGCCCGACGGCGACCGCCGAGGTCGGCGCGGCCTTGACCGCCTCGAGGTAGCCGGCGGAGTGGACCGCGAGCAACTGCTCGTCGCTGCGGACCACGGGCGGCAGCGGCTCGATCCCTTCGAGCACGCCCAGCGAGCGGGCGAGCCGCATCGTCAGATCCAGCCGGACCGGGTCCAGCGGGTGCTGGCCGCCGAGGTCGTAACCCAGGAAGGTCTCGTCCCACACGACGGCGGCGGGGGTCGTCATGGTTGCGGACGCGGGTGTGATCACTGGATTCACGCTCTCCATCCTGCTCCAGTCGCATGACCACCCACCACACGACTGGCACCGTCGGAGTGCACCGGGCACGTATCATGGAGTCCCGACGAAGGGGCACGGTCGTGAACGATCTCATCGACACCACGGAGATGTACCTCCGCACGATCTACGAGCTCGAGGAGGAGGGTGTGGTCCCGTTGCGGGCCCGCATCGCCGAGCGGCTCGGGCAGAGCGGCCCGACCGTGAGCCAGACGGTCGCCCGGATGGAGCGCGACGGGCTGCTCGTGGTCGCCGATGACCGGCACCTCGAGCTGACCGAGCACGGCCGCATGCGGGCGGTGTCGGTGATGCGCAAGCACCGGCTCGCGGAGCGGCTGCTGATCGATGTCATCGGCCTGGAGTGGGAGCAGGTGCACTCCGAGGCGTGCCGGTGGGAGCACGTGATGAGTGAGGCGGTCGAGCGCAAGCTCATCGCGCTGCTGGATCACCCGACGACCTCGCCGTACGGCAACCCGATCCCCGGCCTGGACGAGCTCGGCGAGGGCGAGCCTGCCGCCGCGATCGAGCCGGACCTGGTCCGCCTCGACGAGGTGGCCCGGCGCGGCGGCGGTCGGGTGCAGGTGCGCCGGATTGCCGAGCACATCCAGCTCGACCCCGCGCTGATGACCGAGCTGCACAAGGTGGACGCGGTGCCCGGCAACGACGTCGAGGTCGCCGCGATGCAGCGCACCGGTAACCCGGTGGAACTGACCGGCGGCGGTTCCAGCGTCGAGGTGGCCAACTCGATCGCCCACGCCGTGCTGGTCCGCGTGCGGTGAGCGCGCTGCCCGAGATGAAGCTGCTCGTCACCGGTGGCGCCGGCTACGTCGGTAGCGTGTGCGCGGCGCGGCTGGTCGAGGCCGGCCACGACGTGGTCGTGCTCGACGACCTGCGCACCGGGCACGCCGACGCCGTCCCCGACGGCTGCCGGCTCGTGCAGGCCGACGTCGCCGATTGCGGCCAGGTGCTGGCCGAAGGCTTCGACGGGGTGCTGCACTTCGCGGCCCGCTCGCTGGTGGCCGAGTCGATGGCCGACCCGCGCCGCTACTGGTGGGACAACGTGGTGACCTCGCTGCGCCTGCTGGAGGCCATGCGCGAGCACGGCACGCCGCGGCTGGTGTTCTCCTCCACCGCCGCCACCTACGGCGAGCCCGAGTCGGTCCCGATCACCGAGAACGACCCGACCCGGCCGACGAACACCTACGGGGCGACCAAGCTCGCGATCGATCACGCGATCACCTCCTACGCGGCCGCGCACGGCCTGGCTGCGGTCAGCCTGCGGTACTTCAACGTGGCGGGCGCCTACCGCAGGCACGGGGAGCGACACGCGGTCGAGACGCACCTCATCCCGCTGGTCCTGCAGGTCGCGCTCGGGCAGCGCGAGAAGATCATGATGTTCGGGGACGACTGGCCGACTGCCGACGGCACGTGCGTGCGCGACTACATCCACGTCGTCGACCTCGCCGACGCCCATGAGCTCGCGCTGGAGAGCGCGACGCCCGGCGAGCACCGGGTGTACAACCTGGGCAACGGCACCGGGTTCTCGGTGCGCCAGGTGGTCGACGCATGCCGGGAGGTCACCGGCCACGCGATCCCGGCGGAGGTCACCGCCCGCCGCGCCGGCGACCCCGCCGTGCTCATCGCCGCCAGCGACCGCGCGCGGATCGAACTCGGCTGGAAGCCCGAGCGGGCGGAGCTCGCCGCGATCGTCTCCGACGCATGGGACTTCGCCCGCCGCGCCCGCTGACCCGGACTCACGCACGGTCATCGAGCGCGGCGTCCGCCGCAGCGTCGCGTGCCAGCATGCGCAGCGTCGCGGGCGCCAGGCCACCGCTCAGGGCCGCCCGCAGCAGGCTCGCGAGCGTGTGCTCGGGGCAGGCGTCCAGTGCGGCCTCGAGCGCCAGCCCGGCGAGCGCGCCGTCGCCGCGCAGGTAGGCGGCGAATCCGAGCAGCGTCGCAGGCTCGGCCCGCTGCGGCGCCGGGGTGGCGCGCGTGAGGGCGAGCCAGAGCTGCTCGGCCGCGGTGTCATCGTCACCGTCGCTCCAGGCCAGGCAGGAGTCGCGGATCCGGTGGTCGCACAGCGCCGAGGCGGCCTCGACGCAGGCGCTGTCGTCGAGTTCGAGCCGCCCCTTCGCGGCGGCCTGCAGCAGCACCCGCAGCACGCGGTAGCCACGCGCCGCGGCCGTGCCGGCCAACGGGTGCGCGCGGTCCGCGGCGTCGAGCATCACGGCGCGGCGCGCCAGCACCGCGGGGTCGTCGGGTGTCAGCAGCGCGGCGAGCTCCTCGCGGCTGTCGAATGTCACCGTGCCGGCCGCGACGCTGGCAGCTTCGATCGGCGAACCGGCGGGATCGGGCACGGTGCCCGCGCAGCCCGGCTCGTCGTAGCAGCACCACGGCACCCCGGGCGTGGTCGAGGCGGCCCAGGCTGCGTGCACGACCGGGATGCCCGCGGCGGCCAGCGCGCCGTCGACCGTGTCGACCAGTCCCCGGTGCGGCAGGCCGCCGGTGACCGCCGGCTCACCGCCGAGGACGAGCAGCATGGCGCCGGTCGGGCGTTGCCGGACCACGGGCGCCAGCAACTGCTCGGCGAGTTGGTCCTCGCTGCCCGCGGGCACGAGGTCCGCGCGCAGCGTCAACCCCACACGCTTGCCGTCGAGGGTGATCAGCACCAGGGAGTCCCGGGGTCGGAACCCCAGCAGGTGCGGGACCGCGGCGATAAGCTCCGCCGGATCGGACAGCCGGACACGGGTGGCAGGGGGTGCGCTCATGGCCGCTACGATGCGCGCCGGCAGCGTCGCCGGACAGCGGCCGGCCGGCTCACCTGGGGATCACCTACCGGATGTGGACACCGGACCCGTCGGGACCACCTCGGTCGGCCAGGAGTCGGTGTCGCGGGCTAGCCTGCACGGCGGGGACCGGCTTGGCCTTCGCGGGCCGGCTACCGCCCGGGTACGGCTCGGGGCCGCCGGCACACGTAGCTGCCCGCCGGCGGGAGGTTCCGCCACACGGTCCGGGTCAGCAGCACCTCGTCGAAGACCTCGTCGAGCAGGGCGCGGAAGTGGCGCGCGCCACCCAGCGGCAGCGCGTGCACGTAGGCGAACGTGCTGAACGACCCACCCTGACGCAACACCCTCGCGGCGGCCTCGAGGATCGTGCGCTGTGCCGGGCCCGGGATGAGCGACCACGGCAGGCCGCTCAGCACGGCGTCGACCTGCGACACGCCACGGGTCGCGAGCAGCTCCTCGAGGTCTGCCGCATTTCCCACGACGATCTCCACCTCGGGGTGCGCGGCGGCCGCGTGCTCGGCCAGCGCCGGATCGAGCTCGATGGCGAGGTGACGGCCCCGACCACCGAGCCTGCGCTGCACCGCGGCGGTGGTCGACCCGGTGCCCGGGCCGAGCTCGACCACGACCGGATCGCCCTCACCGGGCACGACAGCCGCCAGCCGCTGCGACAACCGCGACGAGCTGGGTGCCACGGCGCCCACGGTGCCGGGGCTGCGGACGGCGGCGGCGAGGAAGGTCTGCAGGGGGTGGGATCCCGGAGCCACGCCTACCAGCCTGCCCGCTCAGGGCCGAGGACAGAAATCGATCATGGACTTGGAGGGGTGCGGGGTCCGGACCGGCCGCACCCCACCCCATCGGACTCAGCAGTCCCGCAGCTCCGGGGTCTGGTTGAGCACCTGGTCGGCCGGAGACACGAACCGGCGGTAGGTCTCGGTGTCGACGGCTTGCGGACAGAAGGCCGCCACCCGGTGGCAGTTCTGGAACGCGAGCGTCACCCCGAAGTGACGTTCCAGCGCTCCCCGGATCGCGTCGCTCGCCAGCGCCCGAAGCAGCTGCCCGCGCGCCGCCTCGTCGGGCGGGGGAACGGTGTGCTCGGCGTGCGCGGCGGACTCGTCCAGGGCGAGGTCACCGACGGCCCCGGAGATCACCTCCCAAGCGTAGGGCAGCGAATCCCGCACGACGGTCACGAACTCGGCGTCGTCGAGCTCGCCGCGCTCGGCTGCTCCGATCATGGCGGGCGGGACGTCGAGCGACATCGGTCCTCCTCGGGTCTCAGCCAACCGGGACCGGCATCAGGGCCGCCGGTCCCGGTACGAATCCAGGGTCCACCTGCCGGGTCAGATCCACACCCGCTGAACGGCTGGCCCACGCGTTGGCGTTGCGCAGGTGGAAGCGCACGGTGTCGCGGTGGTAGGTCTCCCAGTCGCGCTCGACCGCGTCGAGCTCGACGAGCATCGTGTCCAGTACCGCACGGGTGGCGGGCTCTTGCCGACATCCGCCCAGACCGGCACGGCCGGCGGCCAGGTAGCACCGGAGCCGCTCCAGTGCTCGAAGTCACACTGGAGTCGTACTTGCGCAGCCGGGCTTGCGCACGACGACCTCGATGCCGTTGCTGACGGTCTCGCGGTCCAGCACCACGGTACGATTCCAACCCGGCGGCACAGCACCGAGCAGCAGGTCCTTGCGCAGCACCTCCGCGCGGGCGACGTGGCGGGCGAAGGACGCCGGCCGGATCATCCGCCCCCGGCAGCGCTGGCCGTCCAGCGCCTGTTGCGGTCCGGCGTCGAGCCATATGAACACCGCGGGTCGCCCGGCCAGCCACGCCGCGGCGGCCAGCGCATGCCGGGTGACCGCCCGGGTGGCCGGCTCGTGCACGAGCACCGGTCCGGCAGCGGCGAGCACGGCCACGAGCACCCGAAGGTGGTGCACGAGGTGCACCAGGGGCCGGTAGGCGCGGTAGGGCGTGCCCGCGGGCAGCCCGTCCCGCAGCCGGCCGCGGACCTGGTCGGAGTCGCGTACGGTCATGGCGGCGGTATCCCGCAGCCCGGCCAGCAGCGTGCTCTTGCCCGCACCGGGCAGCCCGGCGAGCAGCACGAAGTCGCGCTCCCCGACGGTCAACCGCGCTCGGCCGGGCAAGGCGGCTCCGGACCGGCAGTCCATGCCCCGGTCAACGCCGCTGCCCTACCCCAGCGTTCCCTCGCCGTCCTCCCGCACCCCGCCAAGATTCGGGCCGTGCTCCATCTACCTCACAGGACAGAGCCTCCACCTCACCCGGGGCGGTTCACACCTTTCTTCGGGCTACGTCCGGGTGGCTGCTACCAAACCGGTCTCGTATCCCACGATCACGAGTTGCGCCCGGTCCCTGGCGTCGAGCTTGGCGAGCAGCCGGCCGATGTGTGTCTTGACGGTCCCTCGGCTCAGGTGCAGATGGTGTTCGATCTCGGTGTTGGACAGCCCGCGCGCGATGAGGGTAAGCACCTCGCGCTCCCGGTCGGTGATGCTCGCGAGCGTGCGGGCCGGATGCCTGGCCGGCTCCGGGTGGCGCGCGAACTCGGCGATCAACCGGCGGGTGACGGTGGGCGCGAGCAACACCTCGCCGGAGGCAACCACCCGCACGGCGTCCAACAATTGAGCAGGGGGTGTGTTCTTCAGCAGGAAGCCGCTGGCCCCGGCCCGCAGCGCCGAGTACACGTATTCGTCCAGATCGAACGTGGTGAGCACCAGGATTCTCGGGGCGTGCTCGTGTGCGGTGATCCTCCTGGTGGCCTCGATGCCGTCCATGTCCGGCATACGCACATCCATCAGCACCACGTCGGGGCCCGCTGCCCGGACCAGGTCGACCGCCTCTGCGCCGGTACCCGCCTCGCCGACGACGACCAGGTCCGGCTCGGTCTCGATGAGCACCCGCAGGCTGCCGCGCAGCAGCCCTTGATCGTCGGCGATCAGTACCCGGACCTGCGCCTCAGTCATGCGGGTACCGGGGCCTGGTAGGGCAGGCGGGCATGCACGGCGAACCCGCCGTCGGGTCGCCGATCCGCCACCAGGGTCCCGTGGTGCAGCGCGGCTCGCTCGTGCATGCCGATCAGGCCGTGTCCGGGTGGGCCGACCGGGCGGCGCGGTGCGCCGTCGTCGATCACCGCCAGGCACAGCTCGCCGGACTCGGCGGCGATGCGGACCGTGCACCGGGTCGGCGCGGCATGTCTGATCACGTTGGTCAGCGCTTCCTGCACGATTCGATACCCGGAGAGCTGAACCGCCTCGGGTAGTTCCGGAATGTCCTCGCGGTCGAGTTCGACGTCGACTCCGGTCAGTCGGGCATTCTCGACCAGTCCCGGCACCGCGTCGAGGCCTGGGCTGGGCGTCAGGTCGGCATCCCCCGCCGACCGCAACGAGCCGAGCACGCGGCCGATGTCGGCGAGCGCGCCGCGGCCGACGGACTCGATGACGCCGAGCGCCTCCCGGGTCTCCTCCGGACGGGTGTCGTACACGTGGTTGGCCACGGCGGCCTTCATCACGATCACGCTCATGCTGTGCGCCACCACGTCATGCATCTCTCTGGCGATCCGCAACCGCTCCTCGGAGACGGCCTGCTGCGCGCGGTGTTCGGCGATCTGGGCGGCGTACTCGCGGCGCGCCCGCACGCTGCGGCCGAGTGTCCAGCCCGTGCCGATGGTGAACCAGGAGAAGGCCAGCGAGGAGAGCAGGTCGGTCTCGAAGGCGTCCGTGTTCGGTGAGACGACGTGAGGGCCCAGTACGGTCGCGGTGAGCACCGCGACCAACGTAACACTCAGTACCGCGGTGGCGAATGCGACGGTCGAGCAGCGCGGTGTCCCGGACAGCGCGACCGGGTAGAGCGCGACCGCGACGGCCAGCACCGTGGCCGCACCCGACATACCCAGGAGCATGCCGACGATCGCTGCGGCGAGGACGACGCCGAGGACCGGAAGCGGCCACCGTCTGCGGATCGCGAGCGGAACGCCGACCGTGAGCGCCACCAGCCACACCAGGACGGTCGTCCCGCTGGAGGGCCCGATCGCGGCGTCGAGGGTAGCGTAGACGGTGAGCAGGGTGAGCGTCGCCGCCGCCAGCACGTCGATCGCCACGAGTCGCCACGTGCGCCGTCGAAACCGTGGCGGTAGCGCGGCGGGATCGGCCCCAGATGGGTCGGGCACATCGGCGACGATAGCCGCGATCTCCAGCTCAGCGCGTCGGACCTGGGTCCGACCCCGAATCCCGGACCCTGCTCTGATGTGCGCGTGCCGCTTTCGCGGCAGCGTTTGCCAGCATGATCGAGGTACACGAACTGACCAAGGACTACGGCGACAAGCGGGCGGTGAACGCGCTGTCGTTCACCGCCCGCCCGGGCGTGGTGACCGGTTTCCTCGGCCCGAACGGCTCGGGCAAGTCGACCACGATGCGGATCATCCTCGGCCTGGACGCGCCGACGTCGGGTGCAGCGCTGGTGAACGGGGCGGCGCTATGCCACCCTCGACCGCCCCATGCGCAGCGACGAGCCGGTGAACGGTCTGGCCCCGGAGGGCATCCGGTGGATCCGGGACCTGATGCGGTCGCTGGCCGCCTAGGGCCGGACCGTCCTCGTGTCCAGTCACCTGATGAGTGAGATGGCGCTGACCGCCGATCAGTTGCTCATCGTCGGTCGCGGCGAGTTGATCACGGAGACGTCCGTGCGGGAGCTGACCGAGCGTTTCCGGCGCGACGTGTTCGTGCGCACCCCCCGCCGCGGTGGGCTGACCCGGCTGCTGACCGGTATGGGTGCGACGGTGCTCGCCGAACCCGGTGGTGGACTGTCGGTCACCGGCATGGACGCATGGAGGATCGCGTCGGCCGCCGCGGAGCGTCATATCCCGATCCAGGAGCTGACGCCGCGCGGCGCGTCCTCGGCTCGCGGCTGGTCGGACAATCCGAGAGCCTGCTGTAGGTCGTAGATGCCTCCCGGGTCAAGGGCGCCATCGCGCAGCGACGCCGAAAGCGCCCTTGACCTGGGAGGAGTAGCACTGCATCATGCGCAGCGCACCCGGACCGATCCCCACAGAAACAGCAGTAGAGCCCCTCCCTCGCCGACGCCAGACGTCTGGTCAGGTCTGCTGCATCCGTGCCACGCCGAGACAAAGTAGACGAGGCGTTATCCGTCCGAGCTGCGACGCAAAGTGCATGTTGATGTTACAGGAACTCCGTCCGATTCCGCTTGTGTCTTGGTTGTGAGCACACCATCCTTGATGGAATAATTGCTATCAATGGAGTCGCCATCAGATTCCAGGGCAATAGTCTGCGCGGTGACAGTATAGGTGCCTTCCAACTGGCCGCCATCAGGCCCCGCAGTCGACTGGAAGTATTTCCCGTCCTGAACAAAGCGAAGTTTTGCGCCAACGTCGTCTGCCACTCGGCTGCCGTCCTGATCATTCGTGGCGGTGCACTTTCCAGTCCATTCGCCCACTAGGGCATCGCTCGAATCTGATCCACTCGAATTAGACCCACAGGCCGGTACGGCGATCAATAGTGCCGCCAGGATCAGGCTTGTCTTCAGCATCGTACGCATTGGTGTTCGCTCCCTTGAACTTTCGGCCAAGCTGGTTGGTATTTTACTACTCTGGCTTACGACGTCTGTGTCACCTCCTTGATACCGAACACCCCAGGTCAACTACAGCGGTTTACCGGAGTCATGCGACTTCGGTCCAGCGCAGGGTTTCCCTCACCCGCAGGTTTCGCAGGGGCCCGCGGGTGAGACACTCTGATCAGGACTGAATTGCGGTGTCCGTACGCACCGGCTGTGCGGCCGCACGTCCGTCCACACCTCGTCGACACAGACAGCGCGCTCTCACCTGCTGCGCTCCTTGCCCACCCGGTGCCAGCCCTGCGGTGACTCGTAACCGACCGGCCAGAGCAAGTACTGCGGCCGTGAGCCGTCGAGCGGAAACTGCCAACGCCATCGTTGATCATGACAACCGTCTCCTCACTGCCCCCCGCGTAGCTCCAACGTGCAGCACTTGACGGCGCCACCGGCCTTCAGCAGTTCGGAGACGTCGACGCCGACGGGTTCGAAGCCTCGCTCCCGCAGGGCGCCGATCAGGTGGGTGGCCGCCTGCGGCAGCACCACGTGCCGACCATCAGATACCGCGTTGACTCCGAACACCTCGGAGTCCAGGTCGGTGGCCACGATCGCCTCGGGGTACAGCCCGCGCAGCACCGCCTGGCTACCGGGCGAGAACGCCGCCGGATAGTACATGATCTCGTCGTCGTCGAGCACGGCGAGCGCCGTGTCGAGGTGGTAAAAGCGGGGATCGACCAACTTCAGACTGATGACGGGACGGCCAAAGAGCTCCTGCGCCTCGTCATGCGAATGCCGGTCGGTTCGAAACCCGGTGCCGGCCAATATTCGACGACCGGCCACCAGGTAGTCACCCTCGCCCTCGTTGATGAACTCGGGCTCCTGGACCTTCCGGTATCCCTGTGCCCCGAACCACTCGCGGTAAGCCGCCGCCTCGCCGGCCCGCTCGTCGTGGCGGAACTTGGCGAGCAGCACGAGACCGTCGACAACGGTTGCACCGTTGGCGGAAAAGACCATGTCCGGCAGGCCCTCGACCGGTTCGATGAACTCGACCTCATGCCCGAACTCCAGATAGAGATCGTGCAGCCGCTCCCACTGCGCCATCGCGAGAGCAACGTCTATGGGCTTGTTCGGGTCCATCCACGGATTGATGGAGTAGGTCACATCGAAGAAGGTGGGCGGACACATCAGGTACCGTCGGGGCCGGGCCGCACGTGCGTCGGCCGCCCGGGAGCCCTCGTTCCCGGCGCCGGTGAATTCATCGTGCATGTTCTTCCCTATCGTGTGGGACTTGCCCGGCTCGCACCGGGCCGGGCAACTAATTGCCGACGAAGAGGGCTGCTCGCCGCCGCAACCCGGTGAAGTGCCCCGTCCGACGAACCTGTCGGACGAGGCACTTCATATTCTTGGCGCGCTTATCAGGACTGCGTTTCGGCGTCCATCCGCTCGCGCAAGCTACGCGGCCGCATGTCCGTCCACACCTCGTCGACATAGGCAGCGCACTCTTCTCTGCTGCCTTCCTTGCCCACCCGATACCATCCCTGCGGTACCTCGTGGCCTGCTAGCCAGAGCGAGTACTGCTCCTCGTCGTTGCGTAGCACCTCGTACCTGGCGTCGTCGTCCATCTCGCTGTCTCCTTCCCTGGAATCACTGGTAGTTCCGCACCGGAACAGTTGGTAGTTCGTTCTACGACTCGACGCGCTGTACGTGCTCCTGCGCGCTCACCGTTGGCTCCTCGGTGGCGGCGTACCGAGGAAACCTGCGCAGGGTGGGGCTGATTGTGCCGAACACCGTCACGGCGCCAACGCCTGCCGCACACAGCAGGACCGCCTGGTTGCCGGAAGCCACCTCCAGGAGCAAGCCACCAAGCGCCGGCCCCACTGCGGCCGCGACACCGACGACCATGCCCATCACCCCACTCATCCTGCCACGCAACTCATCGGGAGTGAGCAGGAGCTGGTAGGTGTCGATGGTCGTATTCGCGGTCGGGACCAGGAACGCCATGGCGGCGAACAACCCGCCCATGAGATAGCCATCGCTGATGAAGACCGCGAGCGGGGTGAGAACCGTCAACATCCAGAATACGCCGATGATCGACAGGTACGGACTCAGCATCCGGTGCAGGTAGGGTGCGACCAAGGCGCCGAGGATTCCACCAACCCCCAGCATCGCCGCCATGATACCGATCTCCCCCGACGGGATCCCCCTGGCCTGGGCCAGCACGATGACGACGATGAAATAGGCGGTGAAGAACATGTTGAGACCGACCGCGAACAGCCCGATGACTCGAACGGGGCGGTGCCGCCAGACCCACCGCAAGCCAGCCACCATCTCGTGGCCGAGATGACGTACCGGCTGCGGTCGCACCTTCCGCGGCGGCACGCGAAGAAAAATCAGCGCGACGAGCGCCATGGTGTGGGTCAGCGCGTCCACCGCGAAGGGCACGAATCTCCCGACAGCGAACAGGAAACCGCCTGCGGCGGTGCCCGACAGCTGTCCCAGGTAAGTGCGCGCCGCGTTCATCGCCACAGCCGTCGACAGCTGCTCGTCCGGCACCAGGTTCGGCAGGCACGCGTCTTCCGCCGGCTCGAACATTGCCCCGCACACACCGAGCACAGCCGCGACTATCATCATATGCGCCACGCTCGCCACGCCCCACCACAATGCGACGACGAGGCTGGCGGCAGCGATCGCCTGCGCCGCCTCGCAACTGAGCATGATCCTCTTGCGGTTCCAGCGGTCCACGAGCGCTCCCGCGGGCAACCCGACGAGGAGCTGCGCCGCAGCAGCCGTCCCCATGACAAGTCCGACCGCCGCCGGCGAACCGGTGACCGCGAACACCAGCAGGGGGAAGGCGATCGTCGAGGCGTGGCTGCCGAACTCCGACAGCGCCTGGCTACCCCACAGCAGTCGGTAGTTGCCGTTGCGGGACAACGGAGTAGTCATCGGAGCCCTTCCCGGCAGTTCCGCGCAATACTCCGGAGAGCGTCGACGAAGTCACCCGCTACGGAATCCACCGTGGCCTGATCGTGCAGGTCAGGCTGGTAGTACCAGGAGAAGCCCAGCTGACCGCCCTGGACCTCGCCCACGACCTCCAGCAGGTGCGAGCTTCGAGCGGCAGGATCGTGCTCCTGACCGAGCGAGCCATGCAGGGACCGGTACAGGCTGCCTTCTACCTCGTTCGATCGTGCATCCCACTGACCGAGGTAGTTGAACACGATCTGCGACCCCGGTGAGCCGGCAGACAGGCGTTCGCGCACCGCCGGGGAGCCAAGGTAACGCAGCGCACCGAAGCCGAACCCGTTTCCGGGAATGGTGCGCAGCTGCCGTCGCACCGATTTGATCATGGCACGCCAGTCGGGCTCGTCCCCGGCCGGAACGTCCAACGCGACCGGGAAGACCGTCGTGAACCACCCGACCGTACGGGAGAGGTCGACACCGTCGAGGACGTCCTCACGGCCGTGGCCCTCCAGGTCGATCGACACCTTGGTCTGCCCCGTCCACCGGAACAACGCCCACGCGAGAGCGGTGAGCAGGATGTCGTTGATCCGGGTGCGGTAGGCCGTGGGTGCCGCGTGCAGCAGCGCGTCGGTGTCTTCGGTGCCCAGCAACACCGGCACGATCCTGGACGGGGTCGCCGGCGTCAGGGTGGGGTGGTCCACCGGCAGCGCAGCAGCCTCCACCGCCCCTACCCAGTGATCCAGCTCGTGGTCCAAGCCACCGGCGGCCACGTGCTCGACCAGGCACTGCGCCCAGTTCCGGAACGAGGTGGTCTTGGCTCCGAGGTCGACGTCCTGCCCGCGTGCCGTCTGCTGGTAGGCCGTCTCGAGGTCGTCGAGCAGGATGCGCCAGGAGACGCCGTCGACCACCAGATGGTGCGCGACCAGGAAGAGGTACGGCCGCCCCCCCTCGCCGAGGCCGAACAGCACCCCCTTGAGCAGCGGGCCATGGCCGAGGTCGAAGCTCGCGTGGACATCGTCGGCGATCTTCTCCATGGCGGCGGGCTGCTCCTGCACGCCCACGTCGGACAGGTCGTACCGTTGCAGCACCTGCGCGGGCTCAACAGGCGCGTTGCGCTGGCTCCACTGGCCGTCGACCTGTTCGAACCGCATCCGCAGCGCGTCGTGGTGCACCGGCAGGGCGTCGAGTGCCCGCCGGAGCGCGTCCTCGTCCAGGTCGTCGGTCAGCTCCAGCAGCATCGATTGGTTGAAGTGCTGTGGGTCGACCGGGTGCGTCTGGAAGAACCAGTGCTCGATCGGGGTGAGCGGGACCGGGCCGACGACCGCTTTCCGCTCGACGTTGCTAGTCTCCGCCGCGGTGACGACCGGCCCGAGCGCCGCGACGGTCTGGTGTACGAAGAGGTCCTTGGTCGTCAGATGCAGCCCGACCTGGCGGGCCCGGGAGACCACCTGAATGCTGAGGATGGAGTCGCCACCCAGCTCGAAGAAGTTGTCCTGGACGCCGACCCGCTCCAGCCCGAGGACGTCCGCCCAGACCTCGACGAGGACGCTCTCCGTCGGGCCGCTCGGCTCCACGTAGCGCGATTCCGGTTCCGACACCCTCTCCGGCGCCGGCAGCGCCCGCCGATCGACCTTTCCGTTGGGACTCACCGGCAGCTGATCGAGTACCACGAAGGCCGAGGGCACCATGTAGTCCGGCAGCACCTGGCCCAGGAACTCGCGCAGCGCGGCCGAGGCGAGCGAGCTCCCATCCTGTGCGGCTGCGTCCCTTCCGGGCACGACATAGGCCACCAGGCGCTTGTGCGCCGAGTCCTCATGCCGGACGACCGCAACAGCCTCGGCCACGCCGTCGTGCCGCATGAGCGCGGCCTCGATCTCGCCGAGCTCAACGCGGAACCCGCGGAGCTTGACCTGTTCGTCGGCCCGACCGACGAACAGCACAGTGCCGTCGACGGTCCAGCGGACCGCGTCCCCGGTGCGGTACATCCGCTCACCCGGCCGACCGAACGGGTCGGCCAGGAATCGCTCGGCGGTCAGTCCTGGCCTGTCGAGGTACCCGCGGGACAAACCGGCCCCGGCGATGAACAGCTCACCGAGCACCCCGACGGGCACCGGGCGCAGCCCGGCGTCAAGCACGTAGACCCGCATGTTGTCCAGCGGGCCACCGATCGGCACCACCTCCGGCACCGCCCCGGGGCCCGGCATCGGATACGACGTGGCGAACGTCGTGGTCTCGGTCGGCCCGTAGCCGTCGACCACCACCACGTCCGGGCAGGCCTCCAGCACCCGGCGCACCGCACCGGCCGGCACCACGTCACCGCCGGTCCACACTTCACGTGCCCCCGCCAGACACTCCGGCGCGTCCTGGGCCACGATCCGGAACAGCCCGGCGGTCAGCCACAGCCCCGTCACCCCGTGCCGGCCGAGCACGTGTCGCAGGGTCTCCACGTCGAGGTCGCCGGAGGGGGCGACCACCACCCGGCCACCGCGCAGTAACGGCACCCACAACTCGTAGGTCGAGGCATCGAACGCCAACGGCGAGTGCACCAGCACCCGCCGGTGCGCCTCGCCGTCGAAACGCCGGTCGAACGCCAGCGCCACCACGTCGCGGTGGCGCACCGCCACACCCTTGGGCACCCCGGTCGACCCGGAGGTGTACTCGACATAAGCCAGGTTGTCCGCACACACCCCCACCACCGGCGCCCCTGCCGGCTCGTCGACCAGCGATGCCTCGGCGTCCACGACCACACACTGCCCCCCGTGCGCAGCCCGGGCGGTCGGCTCCCAGGCCCGATCGGTCAGCAGCACCGACGCCCCAGCCTCGGCCAGCACCAGCCGCATCCGCTCGACCGGCGCCCGCACGTCTACCGGCAGGTAGGCCCCACCCGCCTTGACCACCCCCAGCACGGCAACCACCAGCTCAACCGACCGATCCACCAACACCCCGACCCGGCCCTCCGGCCGGACCCCCAGCCCAACTAGCCGATGCGCCAACCGGTTCGCCCGCGCATCCAACTCCGAGTACGACAGCTCCACCTCGCCGCAGACCACCGCCGTGTCCTCCGGGGTGCATCGCACCTGCTCCGCGAACAGACTCGACACCGTCCCCGACGGCACCTCGCGGTTGGTGTCGTTCCAGTCCACCAGCACTCGGGCCCACTCGTCGACGGACAAGATGTCGATCTCACCCAGCGGAACGGCGGGATCAGCGACCACGACGTCGAATACCCGGAGCAAATGAGAAATGAACCGCTCGATCGTGGCGGCGTCGAACAGGTCGGTGTTGTACTCGACCGCGCCCGCCAGGCCGCCATCGTCGAGTTCCGCGAACTCGAGCATGACGTCGAAGCTCGTGGCCGCTGTCGGCAGCGCTACACCCTCGAGTTCCAGGCCGGACAGATCCTGGTCCTGGTCCGGGGTGTTCTGCAGCACGACCATGACCTGGAACAGCGGTGTGCGGCTGGTATCGCGCGTGGGCTGAAGTTCATCCACCAGCCGTTCGAACGGCACGTCTTGATGCGCGAAAGAATCCAGAACGGTGTCCCGCACCTCGTCGAGGAACTGGGTGAAGGTGTGGTCGCGGTGCACCGTGGAGCGCAGCACCAGGGTGTTGACGAAGAACCCGACCAGCCGCTCCAGCTCCGTCCGTTCGCGACCCGAGACGACGGTACCCACGGCGATGTCGTCCTGGCCCGACCAGCGGTGCAAGAGCAGCTGACAGGCGGCTACCAGGGTCATGTACAACGTTGCGCCCTGCTGCCGTGCCGACTTCGAGAGCTGAGCCGTCACCCCCGCGGGGATTCGGAACTCCAGCTGCGCGCCGTTGTTGGTATGGACCGGGGGCCGTGGCCGGTCCGTCGGCAACTCCAGCGGGGCCACCCCGTCCAGCTTCGAGCGCCAGTAGTCCAACTGCTTTTCGAGCGCTTGCCCGGACAGCCGTTCGCGTTGCCAGGCCGCGAAATCCGCGTACTGCACCGGCAGCGCGGGCAGGTCCGCCACCTCGCCACGCAGTGTCGCGCAGTACAACGCACCCAGCTCACTGATGATCACGCCGGTCGACCAGCCGTCGGTGACGATGTGGTGCAGCACGATGGTCAGCACATGGTCGTCACCGGCGAGCCGTACCAGTCGCACCCGCACCAACGGTCCCTGGCGCAGGTCGAACGGGGTGGTGACCTCCTTCTCCAGAATCCGGGTCAGCTCGGCCTCGCGCTCCGACTCCGCCGAACCCGACAGGTCCTGCACTGGGATGTCGACGTCCTGCGGCGGGTGCACCAGCTGCACACCATGCCCATCCACGGCGTCGATGGTCGTGCGCAGCGACTCGTGCCGAGCGACCAGCGTCGTGAACGCGCTGCTCAGTGCCTCGACGTCGAGCCCACCACGCAGCCGCATCGCAGTGGGCGAGATGTACTCGGTGCTGCCCGGCGCGAACTCGTCCAGGAACCACAACCGCTGCTGGGCGAACGACAACGGCAGCCCACCCTCGCGCGGCAGTACCGGGATAACGGAACCTCCGGCCGGGATTCCTGATGCGTCATCGACCGGGAGTGCGGCCGCGAGCTCGGCCACGGTGGCGGTGGTGAACACCGCACGCGGGGACAGCTCCACCCCGAACGCCGACCGCAACCGTGAAATGACCTGGATGCTCCGGATCGAGTCGCCGCCCAGTTCGAAGAAGTTGTCCTCGACCCCGACCCGCTCGATACCGAGCACCTCGGCCCAAATCTCAGCCACGACACGCTCGACGCCGGTGCGGGGTGCTATATAGCCGGCGCGCGCCGCCGCGGTGAAGTCCGGCGCCGGCAGTGCCTTGTGGTCCAGTTTTCCGTGGCGGGTCAGCGGCAGCTCGTCGAGCACGACGAACGCCGAGGGCACCATGTAGTCCGGCAGCGCCTGGCCCAGCAGCGCCCGCAGCTCACCGGCCGCCGGCACCGCGTCGCCGGTCGCCGAAACCACGTA
>JBOHGT010000096.1:0-3631 GCA_050700385.1 Pseudonocardiaceae bacterium
CGATCCGACGGCGGCGGCAGCGCACCTGGAACGTGCCGTGGCGGCGAACCAGCGGTTGGCCCACCGGCCGGCCACCGCCGTCAGCCAGGCGGAGTTGGCCGAGGCGCTGGTCACGCGGGGCCACCCGGGCGACGTGGCGCGAGCCAGGACGCTGCTGGGCGCAGCTGCCGCCGAGGCCCGCGCGATGGGCCTCGACGCGCGGGCCGGGACCTGGGCCACCCGCGCTGGCGCGCTGGTCGCATCGGATGCGCCGGCCCTGCTGCGCCGGCGGGGCCGGGAGGGCTGGGTGGTGGAGGTCGACGAGCAGCAGATCGCGCTGGCCGACCTGGTCGGCCTGCGCTACCTCGGCGAGCTGCTCGAACGCCCGGGCGAGGACGTCGCGGCGGTGGACCTCTGCGCGGCAGTGGTGGCGGGAGGCTGGCAGGACGTGCTGGACCGTCCGGCCATCGACGCTTACCGCCGCCGGGTGCGCGACCTCGACGCAGCCATCGACGCAGCCGACACCGACGCCGACCTGGCCGGCGTCGAACGGCTGCGGCTGGAGCGGGACGCGGTGCGTGCCGAGCTGACCCGCTCGCTGGGTCTCGGCGGCCGGGTCCGGGGGTTCGCCTCCTCGCCCGAGCGGGCCCGCACCGCCGTGCGCAAGGCCATCAAGCGCGCCCTGGACGTGATCGCGCAGGCCGACCCGGTGCTCGGCGACGACCTGCGAGCCGGCATCAGCACCGGCGTCGTCTGCCGCTACACACCGGCCGGGTCCTCACCCCGCCGGTGGAAGGTCGACCGGGCCTGAGCCCGCGTCGAGGGTGACGGACGACTCGGTGCGGCGGCGATTCTCCGTGCCGATTCTCCGTATCGGGCACGAATGCTCGGGCCTCATAATGCTGCGGGGAACGCAGGCCGGGGGGAGAGAGCATGCGGGTGAGTGCCGGGCCGGCGCCGCTGATCGAGCGCGAGTCGGAGTTCGCGCTGCTCGAGCGGGCGATGGGGGCTGCGCCGGGAACGGGAGCCGTCCTGCTCGAGCGCGACGCCCAGCTCGACGCGCTCGTCGCAGCGCTCGCCGATGCGATGGTGGGGCGTAGCTCGGCGGTGCTGGTGACGGGTGAGGCGGGAATCGGCAAGACGAGCGTCGTCCGCGCCTTCCTCGCCACGGTCGGCGCCGGCGCGCGCGTGCTGTCCGGAGCGTGTGACGACCTGCTGACGCCGCGCACGCTGGGGCCGCTGCGGGACGCCGTGCTGGGCACCGGTGGGCCGCTGGAGCGGGCGCTGGCCGCGGAGGGCTCCGGTGACGCGGTCTTCACCGCGACGACAGAGGAGCTGTCCGGTCCGCGACTGACGGTGCTCGTCGTGGAGGACGTCCACTGGGCCGACGACGCCACGCTGGACGTGCTGCGCTACGTCGCCCGCCGCCTGCAAAAGCTGCAGGTGGTCCTGCTGCTCACCTTCCGCGACGACGCGGTCGGCGCCGGGCATCCGCTGCGGCAGTTGCTCAGCGCCTTCGCAGGGTGCCCGGTACACCGGCTGGCGCTGCAGCCGCTGTCGGCGGCCGCTGTCGGCTCGCTCTCGTCCGGGTCCGGGCGCGACGCCGCGGCATTGCATGCGCTGACCAGGGGCAACCCGTTCTACGTCACGGAGGTGCTCGCCGCGGCGGATGACGATGTGCCAGTCACCGTCGTCGACACCGTGCTGGCGCGGGTGCGACGGCTCGGCCCCGAGGCTCGCGCCGCCCTGGAGCAGCTTTCCGTCGTGCCCTCGCACGTCGACTTCGAGCTCGCCGGGGCGCTGTTCGGCAGCCAGCTCGACGCGCTGGCCGAGGCCGAGGAGCACGGGGTCGTCGAGGTGCGCGCGGAGGGTGTGGTCTTCCGCCACGAGCTGGCTCGCCGGGCCATCGAGCGCGGCCTGCCCGCGATCCGGCGCCGGGCCCTGAACCGCGCGGTCGTGGATGCGCTGCGGGCCGGGGACCGCCCGGACCTGGCGAGGCTGGTCCACCACGCAGTCGAGGCCGCCGACGTCGTCACCGTGCTGGCCCACGCGCCGCTAGCCGGCCGGCAGGCCGCACGGGCGGGTTCGCCCCGGCAGGCGCTCGGGCACTTCGAGGTGGCGCTGCGCTACGCCGACCGGCTGCCGCCTGTGGAGCGGGCGGCACTCGTCGACGACTACGCCTGGGAGCTGCACATCGCCCACCGCTTCTCCGATGCGGTGACGGCCGGGCGTGAGGCGGTGGTGCTGCGCGAGCGGGTGGGCGAGGCGGTGGCCCTGGGTGAGACGCTGCTGCGGCTGTCCCGCCACCTGTACATGGCCGGCGACACCGACGACGCTGAGGCGGCCATCGAACGCGCCGCGCGGGTGCTGGAGCCCACCGGCTCGACGCCAGCGCTGGCGTCGGCGGCCACCTACCGCGGCGCGATCCTGGCGCTGACCGGCCACCCCGAGGAAGCGGTCACCGCGCTCGAGCACGCCCGGGGCCTCGCGGCCGAGGCGAGCCGCAGCGAGCTGGTCGCGCTGTGCCTGAACTATCTCGGAGTCGCGCGGACCGACCTCGGCGATCCGCACGGGCCGCAGCATCTGCGGGACAGCCTCGCTGCGGCCACGGCCAACGGCGACCACGAGTCCGCCGCCCGCGCCTACACCAACCTCGCCGAGCTGCTCTACCGCCACGGCCGGTGGGACGAGCTCGCCGGCTGCCTCGACGACGGGCTCGCGTTCACCCGCGAGCGGGGTTTCTGGTCGCATGCCTACAACCTCGACGTGCACGGCGCGCTGCTGCTGATGCGCCGCGGCGACTGGGGCGCCGCGGCGGAGCGGCTGCGCGGGCTCGTCGAGGGCGCCGACGACCCGGGGATGCTGTACGTGTACAGCGTTCCCAGCTTCGCCCGGTTGCGGGCCCGCCGCGGCGACCCGGACGCCGGGCCGCTGCTGGACGCGGCCTGGGAGCGGGCGCGGAGGCAACGGTTGCCGCTCGGGCTGGCCTATGCCGGGATCGCGTGCGTCGAGTGGGCCTGGCTGACCGGCCGGCCGGAGCGCGCCGCCGCCGTCCGTGACGTGCTGCTGGCGCGCACCGAGCATCCCGGCGCGGCACCGGTGCGCGGCGAGCTGCTGCGCTACCTCGCCCGCGCCGGGATGGGAGGCGAGCCGTTCGAGGGGTGCCCGGAGGGCTACGCCGCGGGGCTGCGCGGCGACTGGCGCGCCGCCGCAGCAGCATGGCAGCGAGCCGGGGATCCCTACGAGCAGGCCCTGGAGCTCGCTGAATCCGGCGAGGTCGAGCCCACGCTCGAGGCGCTGCGGATACTGGACGGGCTCGGCGCGACGCCGGCGGCCTCGCTGGTGCGGCGGCGGCTGAAGGACCTGGGCGTGCAACGGGTACCGCGCGGCGCGCAGGCCGCCACGCGCGCCAACCCGGCAGGGCTGACCCAGCGGCAGGTCGACGTGCTCGCGCTGCTCGCCGGCGGGATGACCAACGCCGAGATCGCCCAGCGACTGGTGGTATCGGTACGCACCGTCGACCACCACGTCTCCGCGATCCTGGGCAAGCTCGGGGTGCCCACGCGCCGCGCGGCCGCGGCGGCGGCCAGCTCACTCGGGCTGGCGGCCGGCGCGCACTGACCCCGCATTGTCAACGATCGCGCGGTTGCCA
>JBOHGT010000097.1:0-6996 GCA_050700385.1 Pseudonocardiaceae bacterium
CCCCAACGCCGCCGTGAACAAGTCCAACTCGTCCATACACCCAGACCTCCCGCGCGACCATCACTGACAGTCACGCAGTAAACGAAACGATCTTACCCCCGTCAACCCGCCACGCCGGGACCAAACCCACTTGATACAGCGAGGAGCCTTCTTGTCGAGGACAAGAGCCCCTGGAGAAGCGGATCATCCGGTGTACCTACCGGATACGCCTCGATACGCGCATTGAGGCTGCTGCCGTCCCAAGACTGGATGTGCCGAACGACCTGCTTAGCGAGTTCCTCGGCATCCGGTCCGTGTCCGTAAACCCCGAACTCACACGTCTTCCTGTCCGGGGTGACTGGTCGCAGGCCGAGGTAGGCAAAACTTTCCTATTAACTGCGGACGGCATACCCAAAGCCCAAGCATGGGCGACAACGCCACGAGCGACGGCCTCCGTCCGAGCCGTCAGGACACCGAAGGTCGGCAGAACCATGGCCAGCCACAGGTGAAGGCCATCGAACCGCCCGTCTCCGCCGGACGTGACCCCGGACCATGCCTCCACCCTCGGCTGGACAGGGACTCACGCAGACGATCGGCGTCAATCGGTTGGTCCCCGTCGACCCGAAGGCTGACCTCCTCCCCGTCGAGTGAAACCAGGCGCTCGGTAGGGGTGCCGGCGCCCTGCATCGGCACGAAACTGCACAGTTCGTAGCCCTGGCTCACCAAGCGATCCCCGTCGCGCCTGAACACCACCGAGCGGGTCAGGCCGCGCATCCGGAGCGGGACGACAATCCGCCCGCCCTCGGCAAGTTGATCAGTCCAGGCAGGCGGGATGTCCCACGCGCTAGTCGTGGCGATCACGCGGTGGTAAGGCGCGTGGTCTGGCGCACCGCCGTCAGCGTCCGCCAACACCACGTTGACCTTCTCGTACCCCGCTGCCGTCAGGCAGCGCTGGGCACGATCGACCACGTCCTGATCGATGTCGACCGTGGTGACCTCCCCGCTCTCGCCGACCAGCTCGGCGATCAACGCCGCGTTGTAACCGCCTGATCCAATCTCCAGAACCCGCATACCGGGTCCGATCTGGGCCCGCTCCAGCATCATCGCTTGAATGTCCGGCGCGGACACCATGCTGATGGCCACGCCCCGCTCGTCCCGCTTGATTTGCAGGATGGTCTTGGCGGCGTAGGCGCTCTCCAACGGCTCCCCCGGGGCGAAGAGGTGGCGCGGCACGGTGCGGAAGGCGTCGGCGACCCGATCACTGTGGATCGCCGTCATCTCGCGCAACTCAGCGATCATCGCCTCGCGTAGTGCGTCAACCTGCGTGGCCTCGTCGGCAGTACTGACGTTCGTGTCTCGGAGTGTACTCACGTGGTGACTCTTTCAGGGGTGATCTCGTGTGGGTGGTACGGGCCGGTTGCGCGGCCGAGGGCATCCGGGTCGGGCACGTGGCCTGGCAGTGAGCCCACCCTGGTCCTGCGGCGGTGGGCTGCTCAGGGGCATGACCGCATCTCCTGGACAACTTTCACGACGATCGGCCACCAGTAGTGAACGCGAAGCTCATCGGCGGTAGCAGTGGATGCGGCTCGACAACGGTCGACGTGCGGGACGGGGGTCTCACTGGGGTCTCACTCGGCGGTGACGGCTTCCCAATCCGCCCGGCAACGGTCCACGATGGATCGCACTCAGCGATCGGACGGATACGGGGTGGCAGAAGCATGGGTGGCGAGGGTGGGACGGTGGCAGGCGGCAACACTGCGTTGCGGGCCCTGCTGGAGGAGGCGGAGATGAGCAACGCCGGGCTGGCCCGCGCGGTGGTCAACGCCGCCGCCCGGGAAGGAAAGCATCTGGGCACCAGCGCCACCACAGTGCGCCGGATGCTGGGCGGCGCCCAGCCGCGCTGGCCGGTGCCGCGCCTGGTCGCCACCGTGCTGTCCCGACGGTTACAGCAAGAGGTGAAGCTCACCGAGTGCGGGTTCATCGACCGCGAACCCACCGGGGAGGATCCCCATGACGGGTTGACCTGCTCAGGCACACTGGAGGGCACAGTCCGCACGGTCGTCGAGCTCTCGGGACGGGACATGCGCCGTCGCAAGCTCCTGCTGGGCTCGGTATTCAGCGTGGCAGCATTCGCCGAGCCCACGATGGTCGCTCTCCTCGTTCCCCCGGCGCAGGGCACCGCCCGCGCCGTGGGTCAGCGGGTGGGCATGGCCGACGTGGCGGTGCTCACCGAACAGATCGCCCAGCTGAGCAAGATGAAGGAGCAGTTCGGGTCGGGGCGGGTGCGCGAGCAGGTGGTGGTGCTGCTGAACCGGGAGGCCAACCAGCTGCTACACGGCAGCTACTCGGAGAAGACCGGCAAGGCGCTGCTCTCCGGGGTCGCCCAGGCCACCCGGCTGGCCGGATTCATGTCCGCTGACGTGGGCCGCGACGCGCTGGCGCAGCGCTACTACATCCAGGCCCTCGATCTGACCATGCGGGCCGGAGACCGGTTCTATGCGGCCTTCGTGCTGGCCACGATGAGCCGGATGACCGTCCGGATCGGCGAGAACACCCCAGCCGAGCACGACACACTGCGGCACGGGCGCCAAGCGGTGGCACTCGCCCGGGCCGGGCTGACCATCACCCAGGGCGCGGTCACCCCAGCGCTGGCCGCCGAGTTGCATGCGCTGGAGGTACGCGGCTTGGCCCTGTTGGGCGAGGCCAGTGCGGCGCGCCGGGCGGCGCTTGCGGCCCAGCGGGTCTACGAGTCGGTACGCCCTGGTGATGATCTTGCTTGGCGGCAGGACTTCTATACCGAAGACGCGCTCATCGCCGACCTCGGTCTTGGTTTCAGCAACATCGGCGAGACCAAGGACGCCCTCACCCTGAGCACCACGGCATTGCAGGGCTTCGAGCCCTGGCGGGTCCGCGGCCGGTCGCTGGTCCAGACCCACGTCGCCCTCACTCACCTGCGCAGCCGTGATTTGGAGCAGGCCGCGGCGTACGGCCGGGACGCGCTGCGCTCCGCCACCGACGTCAGCTCGACCATGATCGCGCAGCGGCTGCGCACCCTGCACCGGCAAATCCAGCCCCTACGTGCCGGCTCCCCGCACCTGCGTGAGCTGGACGAGCGGCTCACCACCTTCTTCACCCGCAGCGCCCGACAAAACTAACCGGGCTTCGCCCCTGCCGGTTCAGGCGGACCATCTAGTAGCGGCAGCTCGGCCGCGATGTCCGGGGTGTGGGCGTACGCTCGCGCCGGGCGCGTGGTGTTCGGCCAGAGACACCAGGTGCGGCAGCACCGCGGGGCTGCGGGCGACAGTGCGCTCAGCCGGTGGAGTCGACGGGAAACCGCGGGTCACCGACTGATAGCCACACCGCCACACCATCGACAACACCCGCTCGCGGGCACCCTCCGCAGTACCGCGGTGCGGGTTACCGTCCTATGCCGCCACACCGGCGCGAGGGCGGCGTGGCGGCCGGCGCGGAAGGGATCTCCCGGGTCACGCGAGGAAGTCTTCCTGCTTGCTCCCTGTGCCGCGCTCCGGGTGACCAGACGGACGGGGACGCCGGCGGTGTGCCAGACTCCTCGACGGTCGTCGTGCACCCCGTCCTGGTCAGCACCTCCGGGAACCAGTCCTACATCTTCGCCAGCAACCGTCTCCGGGAGGCGGTCGGCGCGTCCTACCTGCTGGCCCGCAGCACGACGGCCTGGGTCGAGGAGGCGCTGTCCGGCACCGGCAGCAAGCTGGTGCAGGCCTCGTCGGGCAGCACGCTCGCCGTCGCGCCGGACCGCGACGCGGCCCGCGCGCTGGCACGCGCGGTCACCGGCAAGGCGCTGCGCGAGGCACCCGGTCTGGCCATCCACGCCGTCAGCGTCGAGATCGATGGTGAAGCCCCCACCGCTGACGAGGTCGGGGCCGTGTTCGCCGAGTACCAACGCCACGTCGCCGCCCGACCGTCGGTCGCCGCCCGCCATCAGCGACTTCCAGTCGTGGCGGCCTGCGACTCCACGGACCTACCCGCCCGTTCCTGGCACGCGGACGTGGACGCCGAGCTGCACGGCGAGCCGGACGCCGACCTGCGTCCCCGCCGCTGTCCGCCGAGGTGATCGCCAAGCGCAACGCCCGGCGGGCCGCGCGGGCGGAGCTGGCGGACAAACTTGCCGCGGAGCCGGCCCTAGCCGGGCGAGAGCTGGTGCACCTGCACCGGTTCTTCGACGAGGTGGAGTGGGTCGGCGTGGTGCGCGCCGACGGCAACCGGCTCGGGGAATTCTTCCGCGCCGCGGTGGTGGAGTTCGGTGGAGCCACGGGTCCGGTCAGCAAGCAGGTGCAGCTGGTGGCCGATGGCGCGTTCCGGGACGCCACCTCGGGCCCTGACCGATCTGGTGAAGCCAGCCGAGCGGTTGCCCCTGGTGCCACTGATCGTCGGTGGCGACGACCTGACCGTCCTGCTGGACGGCGCGCTGGCGCTGGCGTTCGTGGAGCGCTACCTGGCAGCGTTCGCCACTCGCAGCGCGGACCAACCCCTGATCCAGCAGGTGCTCGGCCGCCTCGGCTGGAGCAGCCTCACTGCGTCCGGACAGGATGCTCCGCTTCGTCGAGCTGGCCCGCGGCGGCCTCCCGCTGCACGCCGAGCTGACCGTCACCGCGGCGGACGAGCCGGCCCGCGTGGCCCTGTCCGCGCTGCGTCGATGAGATCCGGTCTGGTCATGGTGCCCGCCTGATCGATCAGTCGCTCGACGTCGTCACAGGTTGGCGATGAGCGTGCGGGCGTGCCGGTGCAGTGGTGCGGCGATGTCGAGGTGCTCGCCGTCTTCGACCAGGCACAGCAGCTTCAGGATCGCGGCGAGCTGCGCCACCCGGCCGCTCGGGCTGTCCAGCAGGTCGGCGAAGGTGCCGCGCACCTGATCGAGGACGTCTGGACAGCGGATACTGGCGCAGTACAGCACAGCAGGGTCATAGCCGGCCGGTGCCATGCCCCAGGCTTCCCAGTCCAGCAGGCACAGTCGGGGCGCGGTGAGGTTGGTCCACTGCAGGTCCCCGTGGGCGCAGGTCCATTCCAGTTCCGCCGGGGTCGACATCGACGCCGAAGGCGGCCAGCAGGCGCAGCCGCAGGGTGGCGCCGTCAACGCAGACCCGTCCGGTGGCGTGATCGGCGAGGGTGTCCAAGGCGTGCCGCAGCTCGGTCCACCAGGTCGAGACGAGATCAACAGTACGCCGCAGCACCATGTCGTCGGCGATGACAGGGCTCGGGGAAACGGTCATGAGTTCGGCCCGTAGCTGCAGGTCGCCTTCCGACCAGTCCCGTGCGGCGACGAGTTGGGGCTTGGGGACGCCGCTCATCGTGCACGCGTCGAGGTTGCCGGTCCAGAAGCCTCCGTAAGCCCAGTGGGCCATTTCGGCCACCACGCGCAGCCAGCGCTCGCCGTCGGCGGTGGTCCCGCGAGCACCGATGGTCCGGTCGTGCCAGCCGAACACCGGCGCGCCGTCGAGGGTGACATCGAGCAGACCCGCCGCGCGCTCCAGCTGTTGGCCCAGCCAGGCGCGGCGTTCGGCATTGGGCTCATCGGTCACCGTCGGCACCCTGCCACGGTAACCGGGCGTTGTTAGGCTCGGCTGTGTGCTGATCGACCGGATCGAGGTGGCGGGCGACCACGAGACGTCGGCCTGGCCGTTTTCGATCCCCGCAGTCCGCGACGTCGCCGAGTAGGGGCTGAGGTTGACCAGCAACCTCGTGGTGCTCATCGGCGCCAATGGTTGCGGCAAGTCCACGCTGCTGGAGGCGATCGCGGAGGCCTACGGCATCGACGTACGGGGAGGGCATGGCGGCCGGCAGTACGGCAGCTATCTGGACAAGGGCCCACTCGGGGCGACCCTGCGACTGTCTCGGACCGAGGTTGGACACCGCTTCAGAGGCCGCAACGCCAAGGGTTTCTTCCTCAGAGCCGAGACCGCCTTCGGCATGCTGGCCTACATGACCGAGATGGGCGTCGCCGGGTACGGCGAGCAGCCGTCGTGGGAGGTCAGCCACGGCGAGTCCTACTTGCAGGCCATCCAGGGTCGGTTCACCGGCCCCGGCCTGTACCTGCTGGACGAGGCCGAAGGCCCGCTGTCCTTCCAGTCGAGCCTCGTCTTGCTCTACCAGCTTCAAGACGTGGCCGAACGAGCAGAGGCCCAGGTCATCTACTCCACCCACTCACCCCTGGTGGCCGCGATACCCGGAGCGCAGCTTCTGGAGTTGACCGACTCCGGCATCGCCGAGCAGAAGTGGGACGAGCTGGAGATGGTCCACCTGTGGCGGTCCTTCCTCGGCCGGCCGGAAAAGTTCTTCCAGGCATGAGGCTCAAGCCCGGGTCGGCCGGCACTGCATCGGTCCACACGGCTGTTGCCGCGGCTGGCACCGGCGGTCAGGACCGGGGTAGTTCGGCGAGCAGAACTGGCCCGCCGGCGAGCATTCCTTTCGGACCACATGCAGGGACTATGGGGTTGCACCGCGGGCCACAGCTGATCGGATTGCAGGTGGGGCCGCACCGTGGGCTACACGCCGCGGTCTCCTCGTCTCCCTCGAACCACGCAGCCAGCCAGCTACGGTGCTCCTGCAGACCGCCGTCCAGAATCTCAGCCAAGTGACGCTCCAGCACGCTTCCTGAGGGCATCCAGCGTGTGAACACGCACGGCCACACCTCGCCCATAGGTGAGATCACTGCGACACCGTTGGCGCAGTTCCCGCACAACTGGTTCATGTCCGGCCGCGTCCCGGATGCCTCGTCCGACCTGGCGGAGCCGATCGTAACCAATGGCGGTGACGCCAAGGGCCTCTAGTTCGGCAACAGCCTGCTGCCAGCGCTGCTCGTCGCCCAAGTCGATGACCCCGACCCGCAGCGGGATCTCGCGCCGTATCGCCTCGACGATGTTCGCTCGCGTCTTGGCATGGCTGCCCCGGCGACCGGTGATTTCCTCGTGCTGGGTCGGGACATCAGAGTAATATGATGTCGCCAGGCTCACCCCGGGGACCGAGAACAACTCCCACAGA
>JBOHGT010000098.1:0-3806 GCA_050700385.1 Pseudonocardiaceae bacterium
TCATGACACCGCCACCCCCGCCGGCACCCAACCCGACGCGTCGACCACGGTCTGCTCGGCCACCGCGATATCGGACATCTCCTCCAGCGCCCGCGCCGGGATGATCAACCGGCCGCGGATCCGCACCTCGGGGAACTGGCCCTCGCTGATCGCCCGGTACACCGTCATCTTCGACATACCAAGCATCCGCGCCACCTGCGCCACGCTGTAGAACCGCGGCGCCTCCGCGGGCGCCGCCGCGGCGGCCCTGACCCCCCGCGCCCTCGCAAGGCCCGAAGCTCCCATGATCACTCCTCATTGGCGGATACTACTGATGCTGATTGAGCTCAATACTGATGTCAACTTGGTCTGGTGTCAACCCAAGCGGTGAAGCTGTGGTCGATCGGTGCCGGTAGCGGGCTCTAAGCTGGGCCGATGGCCGATCTGGAGGCGCAGGACGTCAGCGACTGGGACGCTGTCGCGAAGGCGATCACCGCTCGGCTGGCCGAAACCCGTATGACGCAGATGGAGGTGGCATCCCGCGCTCAGGTGTCGTTGACGACGCTGCGCGAGCTGCAGCACAACCTCAACCCGCGCCGCCGCCGGCCACAGACCCTCGCCACGATCTCCGAGGCCCTGGGCTGGCCGTCGGGCTACCTCGAGCAGGTACTGCGCGGCGACCATCCCCAGCCTCATACCGACGAGCCCCACGATCCGGTTCTGCGCGCGATCGACAGCCTGGGACAGGAGATCCGGGAGCTTCGGACACGCGTCGAGGAGATCGAGCAGCAGCTAGCTGGCGAAGACGCGCCGCCCTAGCCTCGGCGAGGGTTGCTAGGAGTTCGTCCAGCTCCCCGGCCAGCCGACGCAGCACCACCGCAGGTCCGGCGCTCCTGGATCTAGATTCCACAGCCGACACCCGCCCACCTCGCCCGCCCCCTCCATCCTCGTCGGCACACCGCCGCACCTCCGCACGGACCGCTCGGGCCCCGGTCTCAGCGTCGCCGCAACTGCCGGTCGTGGCCATCACGTCACACGCTCCGTTCAACTAGTTGAACTATTATAACTAGTTGATGACCGTAGTAGCGCGTCCAACACCATGTCAAGTCTTTGCCTAGTTGAACTAGCTACATGCTCTGAAGATGGGCTGGCGAGTCAACGGGCGCTCACCTGCGAAGACGTGGGCCAGGGCAGGTAACCTTCAACTAGTCGCACTAACACGAAAGGGTGCACATGCCCGCCCCCGCCTACCAGCGCATCGCCGACGACATCAGGCACAAGATCACTACCGGGGAGCTAGCCTCCGGAGACCGGCTACCGACCGCCGCTGACCTCGCGAAACAGTGGCAGGTGTCAGGTGCCGTGGTCACGCAGGCACTCGGCACGTTGAAAGCCGAAGGTTTGTTGACGTCGGCACCCGCACGAGGAACGTTCGTCCGCGCGCCCCGGAAGCTACTCACTTGGTCGTTGAGCGAATTCGAGTCGCACCGCAACGACACCTACACGGCAGACGCCTGGTCGATCGCTGTTGAGAAACAAGACATGAAACCGAGCAGCACCGTCACCGTGCGGCGCATCAAAGCCACTCCAGAAATTGCCACGTGGCTTGAAGTTGGCGAGGGGGAAACCGTGATCGTGCGCGACCGAGCGAGGTCCGCCAACGAAGAGCCCTACATGGTTGGCGCTTCGTACTTCCCGGCGTGGGTTGCGGCCGGTACGCGGCTAGAGGAACCCGGCGACCAGTCCGCACCCGGTGGCTTGCTCGTCGAAGTGGGCCATCCCCAAGTCCAGGTAAGGGACATTGTTACCGCGCCGGTAGCGTCCGGCGAAGAAGCGCGGAGTCTGCATATTTCCGAGGGTTCGAAAGTGTGGTCTGTTCTGCGCATCGGATACGGCGCTGACGGACGGCCGGTACGCGCTATGCGCACAATCGCGCCGCTTGACTTGTGGCAGCTCGAATTCGCCCATTCCGTCGCTCCACATGAGGTCCCATCACCGTTCCTCAGCCGCAACTATCCGGCGGACCCATATCCCGGTGCCCGGGCAGACGTGAGCTTCGTAGAACTCAACGGTGCCGGGTGGGTCGTGCTTCCCAATCCGACGTCGTCGGAAGCTCCATCCGGCTGGAGCGTGGACACAGGTGGCTCCAGCTCCGTCGATCTCGATTCGTGGCTGACAGGCCAGGGAGCTGCACCCATCCCGGCGCGACTCCCTGTGCTCGCCTACGGCAGTAACACCAGTCCCGGCAAGATCGCCTGGCTTCGCGAGGCGATGGGCCTGACGGGGCCCGCGGTCGTGCTGGAAGCCGACGTTGAAGGGGTCGCGGCCGTCTGGTCTGCTGGAATCCGCGCACGTGATGGTCAGCGCCCCGCTGTGCTGGCAGCGGCGCCGGGTACGACCGAGCGCCACGCTGTATGGCTGGTCACCTCAGAGCAGCGCGCAGTCCTCGATCGCGCTGAAGGACGCGGGGAGCGTTACCGATTGGCTTGGGTGCACACACCCGTGACGCTCACCAACGGGCGCCGCATTGAATGGGTGCTCGCCTACGTGGCGCGGCCTGAAGTAATTGGACAGCAGGTCGAGCAACACCTGAACCGCTCGCCGCTACTTGTCGATGGTGACATGGTCCGAGTAGCCGATGTAAGCCACGAAGAAGCTCGGAAGCTTACAGCTGATGAGCTTGCCGACTCAGATGGGCTCGAAGTCATCGAAGCAAAGGACGAACCGTCATGGTCCGATATCGAATCGCGTGTCGGGGAGGTGACGGTGGGTGGGTGACGATCCACCCGGGCCAGGGGCGCCGTCGGTGGACGCCCATGGACGAGCTATAGGTGAACGTCGCGCCCGGGACCCCCCGCTCTAGCGGTCAGTCGGGAGGGGCGGAGCGTCGAGGAGATCGAGCAGCTGCTAGCTGGCGAAGACGCGCCGCCCTGGCCTCGGCGAGGGTGCGTAGGAGCTCGTCCAGCTCCCCGGCCAGCCGACGCAGCGCCACCGCAGGTCCGGCGCTCCTGGATCTAGATTCCACAGCGGACACCCCTTTCCCTCGGACCCGCGTTACTCACTGGGCGGCCCGCTGGTCGTCCTCCGCTCTCCCACGCGCCAGCTGTGCGTGGAAGGTCAGTGGCTCGGCGACCGCCGCAGCTGACTTCGACGAGCCGGCGGCAACATTTCCCGGCGTTCTCCCCCCGCCGCCGTGCGCCCGCGCTCGCTGACCTACCCATGCCCACCCCGCGGTGTGGCCGCGATCGAAGCCCATGGCGTACTGACGTCAGTCGTCCGTATAAGTGGAGTAGAGCGGACAACAGACGTCCGCACAAGACCACGTAAGCTGTCGTGGCATGAGCGAGGACGATCTGACTCGACCGGAAGGCCTGTACCAGCAGGTGGCCCAGCGTGTCCGCCACGACATCACCGAGGGCCGGTACCAACCGGGCGACCCGCTGCCCAGCGAGTCGCACCTGTCGCAGCACTACCGCGTGTCCCGACAGACCGTCCGCCAAGCCATCGCGGCCCTGCGCTCGGAGGGTCTCGTCGAAGTCGAGCAGGGCCGGGGCACCTTCGTGCGCCGCCCGCCGCGGCGGTTGCCGTCGAGTCGCTACGCCCGGCACGCGCGGCGCCCCGGCGCCGGACCGTTCGAAGCGACGTGCCAGGCACTGGGTATCCCCGGCTACGGCGAGCTCGTCGTGGTCGAGCGGCGCCAGGCCGATGACGAGGTCGCCAAGGGCCTCGACGTGCCGGTCGGCACCGAGATCATCTACCGGCGTCGCTACATGCACGCCGGCGACCCCGACGCGATCATCCAGATCCAGGAGGGACACCTGCCGGCC
>JBOHGT010000099.1:0-15776 GCA_050700385.1 Pseudonocardiaceae bacterium
CGCCCGCACCGGGCTGCTCGCCGTCGCGCTGCCCGAGCTCGCCGTGCCCGACCCGGCCGAGCCGTGGGCACCGGACCCCACGGTCCGGCTGGCCCGGCAGGTCGAGCGCGAGCTCGCCGAGACCCCCGCCGAGGACGACGTATGGCGGCGCGTGCAGCAGCGGGTGACCGACGAGCTCAAGACGCTGGCCGACACGCTGTCCCGGCACGGCAACACCGCGTCGGCGCAGCTGCTCGAGGACGGCATCGTGGTCGACGTGGTCTTCCACGGCCGGTCCACCACCGTCTCCGGGCTCGCCGACGCGCTGGCCGCCGAGGTCGGCGAGCGGCAGCGGCTGCTCGACGAGCGCGAGCGTGAGATCCTGGAGAACCACCTGGTCAACGAGGTGGCCAGCACGCTGCAGGAGCTGATCTCGGCCGCCGAGGCGCAGGTCGCGCAGATGAACGGCGAGCTCGCCGACCGGCCGACCAGCACCGGCATGCGGCTGCGACTGCTCTGGCGGCCCCGCGAGGACGGGCCGCCCGGCCTCGCCGCGGCCCGCGACCGGCTGCTGCGCCAGACCTCCGACGCGTGGTCCGAGGAGGACCGCACTGCGGTCGGGGCGTTCCTGCAGGCCCGGATCGCAGAGGTGCGGGCCGCCGACGAAGCCGGCACCTGGCTGGAGCACCTCACCGTGGCGCTGGACTACCGGGGCTGGCACCGCTTCGCCATCCAGCGCCACCAGAACGGGCAATGGCGCTCGGCCACCGGGCCGGCCTCGGGCGGTGAACGGGTGCTCGCGGCGAGCGTGCCACTGTTCGCCGCGGCCTCGGCGCACTACGCATCGGCGGGCAACCCGCACGCGCCGCGGCTGGTCACCCTCGACGAGGCGTTCGCCGGGGTCGACGACAACGCCCGGGCGAAGTACCTCGGCCTGCTCGCCGCGTTCGATCTCGACGTGGTGATGACCAGCGAGCGGGAGTGGGGCTGCTACCCGGAGGTGCCGGGCCTGGCGATCGCGCAGCTGTCCCGCACCGAGGACGTCCCGGCGGTGCTGGTGACGTGCTGGGAGTGGGACGGGCGGGACCGGGTGCAGGTCGCCCGGCCGGTATCCGGCCTCCCGGACCCGCCCGCCGAACCGGCGACCGCAGCACAGGACGGCCTGTGGAGCTGAGCGGCGACCGGCTGGCGCGGCTGCTCGGCGGCGAGGATCTGGCGTGGCTGCTGGCACGGGCACGCCAGCGGCTCGAACGCGACCAGGACCTCGACGGCACCGTGACGCTGACCGGCGCCACACCGTCGCAGCGCAGCGCGGCGCAGCGGCTGCTGGGCCGCCCGCCCCGCCCCGGTGCGGCGCTGTCGGTCTCGCTGCCCGCTGTGGACGAGGTGCTCCGGCGCTCCGGCGCGTGCCCGGACGGGCTGGCCGCCGCCGTCGTCGCGCTGACCGGGCCGGTGACGTCGCGGTCGGTGGCCGATGCCGAACAGCGCCACGCCTGGGACCGTGCCTTCGCGCCGCTGTTCGACGCCGCGCCGCCGGAGTTGCACGACTGGGTCGAGTGGTTACGCGGCAGCGGTCTGGTCCGCAGGCTCGCCGGGGACGCCGACGCCGCGGACCCGCTGCTGTCCGACCTCGCTGCGGTGATCACCGCGCTGCCCGCGGACGGCGAGCCGCTCGGTGCCTTCGCCGCCCGCATCACCGGCGACGCGCACGCGCTCGACGACGACCGCCCGCTTGCCACCCTCGCGCTCGGTGCCGCCCGCACGCTGGCCGGGCTGCCCGTCGGGACCGGCGCCGGAGTGGGGGCAGGGGCACAGTGGCGCCGGGAGGTGTGGGCGGCAGTGGGGGTACTGCGCGACGAGCTGTCGACCACGGTGCTCACGTTCGGCCTGCCCGGCGACATCGACTCTGCCACCGGGCGGGCGCTGAGTGCCTGGCGCGAGGCCGGGCAACCCGTCGCCCTGACGCTGCGCCAGCTCGTGCGCGACCCCCCACGGCTGGCCGTCACCGAGGTCTGGGTTTGCGAGAACCCTGTGGTGCTCGCGGCCGCGGCACAGCGGCTCGGGACGGCGTGCGCGCCGCTGGTGTGCACCAGCGGCCAGCCCGGCGCCGCGGTGATGCACCTGCTGCGGGCACTGGCCGGCGCGGGGACGTCGCTGCGCCACCACGGCGACTACGACTGGGGCGGCTTGCGGATCGGCAACGTGCTGCACGCCCGCCTGCCGGTGCGGCCCTGGCGCTACGACACCGCCGCCTACCGCGCCGCGACCCGGGGCGGCGCCGGTCGCTCACTGACCGGCCCACCCGTCACCGCATCGTGGGATCCCGAGCTGACCGGTGCCATGCAGCGCGCGCGCCGGGCCGTCGAGGAGGAGCTGCTGCTCGACGACCTGCTCGAAGACCTGGCGCTCCCGTGACCCGCCGCGCCGACCCGCATCCTCCCAGGAGGGCCGGATTGTGGCGTTACGCTCGGCTTATGGAGTTACTGCTGGCTGAGGAACTGTTGCTGCTCGCGCTGGATGACGAGAAGGGCTCGTCCTGGAACAGTCGCCTCGAGTTCGGGCTGGCCGGCGCGTTACTGGTGGACCTGGGGAGGGTCGGTGCGCTGCGGTCGGAGGGCAAGGAGCTGCACCTCGTCGATGCCGCCGCGCCAGAACACCCGTTGCTGGTTCGTGCCTATGACGTGATCGCCGGATCGGGCAAGCCGCGCAGCGCCAAGGCTTGGTTGAGCAGGCTACCCCGCCGACTCAAACCGATCACCGGGACCGTTGCCACGGGGCTGGTCGAGCGGGGCGTGCTCAGCGAGCAGCGCCGCAAGGTCCTCGGTGTGTTCCCGAGCACCCGGTTCCCCCAGGCCGACCCTGGGCCAGAGCGGCTGCTGCGTGACCGGCTGACCGCGGTGCTCGACGGTCAACGCCGCCCCGAGGAGCGCGACGCGCTGCTGTTCGGCCTGCTGGTGCCGGTGGAGCTGGTCAGCGAGTTGGTGGACTGGAGTCAGCGTCGTGCGGCCCGGGAGCGCGCCAAGCAGATCGCCGACGGCGGTATCGCGGGCGACGCGGTCGCGCGAGCGGTGCAGGCGCAGGTGACGGTCGCGGTCACCGCCGCGATGGCCGGGGCAGCTGGCGCAGCAGCGGGTGGCGCCGGCGCGGGCGGCGGATGAGCACGGCTACCGGTGGGTACGGAAGCGCCGGTGATGTGTGGACGGGGGTCACGCCGACGCCGAACGTCGCCGATCGCGGCGGCGACCAGCCCGCTGATCCCGTACTCCATCGGGGTGACCAACGAGCCGCCCGAGTACCGGCAGCACCGCTACCTCACCAAGGACGCGGGCAGCACCTTCCTCAACCCCGGGTACGCGCCCCAGGAGGGCACCGAGTTCGCCGGCAGGCTGTTCAAGCGGCTGATGTATCACACCTGCACGCACCCGGAGCAGTTCCATCCGGAAGTGCGGGTGCTGCCGTGAGCTGCCACCGGTCGATCATCGAGGTGGTGATACGGGCGGTAGGCTGCCGCGCATGGCCAGCCCGGAGGTCGCCCGGCTCGCGCGCCGTGTCGATGAACAGGACGAAACCGTTCGCGCAGTGAGCGACACCGTGCTCGACATCAAGGAAACGGTGGATCAGCACACCGGGACGCTGGCAGCGGTCCAGGAAACGCAGGCACAGCAAGGCCTGCTGCTGGCACAGCATGGCGAGCTGCTGGCCGAGATCCTTCGCCGGCTCGGCGACAGCACCTCCGACTGATCACCAACCTGCCGCACTACTTCCCGACGTCACTTCCCACCGTCACGTAAGCCGTGAGGTAGGTGCGCCCACGCAGTTGGGCGAGGAAAGCTGCGGCGGACCATCTACGCCGCCCGCTACCTCGCCAAGGAAGACTACCGTTGCAAGATCTCCCGCCAGCTCAACAAGGGCGAGAGCGTGCACGCGCTGCGCCGCGACGTGTTCTACGCCGACGGAGACTGCGCATCGCGATCACCGACGCCACCATCGGCCGGACCCAACGCCCAACTGCACGGCTTTGGCGCTAGCGTGCACGGCGTGCATCCCGATGACGCTCCCCCCGATGAGGCTCTCGTCGTCCTGCTCGATGAGCAGCTCCGCCCGGCAGGTGAGGTGCCCAAGTCCCAGGTCCACCATCGCGACACCCCGTTGCACCTGGCGTTTTCCTGCTACGTCTTCGATGGTTCCGGGCGGCTGCTGATGACCCGCCGGGCCGCCAGCAAGCTGACCTGGCCGGGAGTGTGGACCAACTCCTGCTGCGGGCACCCACTGCCTGGTGAGCCCTCCGCGCAGGCGGCGGCGCGACGGCTGGGCGAGGAGCTGGGAGTGCGGCTGACGCACTCCGCGGTCGCGCTGCCCGACTTCCGGTACCGGGCGGTGGCCCCCGACGGGGTGGTGGAAAACGAGTTCTGCCCGGTCCTGGTGGGCGCGGTCGACGGGCAGCCGCGGCCTGATCCCGCCGAGGTGCTGGAGTGGCGGTGGGTGACGTGGGCCGAGGCGGTCGGGCTGGTGACAGTCGCCCCCTGGGCGATCAGCCCGTGGGCAGCCCTGCAGATCCCCCTGCTGGCCGGCCTCGACAGCTCACCGTGGTCGCTGCTCTGAGCGATCACCTGCGGGATCGTTGCCACCTGGCCCGAGGACGCCCCGGTAGTCTCGCTCCTGGCTCGGCATTCACCTACGAGACTCGCCGGTACTTGCACCCGAAGGGACAATGCGTGGCCTCACTACACACATTGGAGCGGCGGATCGCGGCGCTCGAAGCCCGACTCGCGGACGTCGAAGGCGGCTACGGGGAGACTCGGTACTCGTTTGCGTCGGTCCGCTGTGCGCAACGATCTCAGGATGGGCCGCGTTCTGGGTCAACTCGGGATCGTCGACGTCACTGACGACGACATCGATCATGCTCTCAACGACGAGGACAACCGGTAGTCCTCCGGACGGGATGTGGCTCATCACGTGATTCCAGCCGGTCCGTGGCGAGTCCAGCTGCTAGTGTCGCCAAATATGATCGAGTTTACGTGTCGTCCCCGCATTTGCGCAGCTCATGGCCCAGTTCACTGATCTCAGAGCGTAAAGGGCTGCTCATTTCGCGACACTAGGACACGGCCTCGTCCGCGACGCCGAAACGCTGGTTATACTGCCCGCCGCAGATCCAGAGCACGACCGGGGTGCCGACGTCGACGCTGTTGCCGTTGATGTCGAGGCAGGTACTCCGCCGCATGTTGATCAACTGCCCATAGCTGAACCCATTCCGCTGCTCCTCGACGACGAACCTCCACTCCTGGGCGTCCGAGGCCGGATCGCAGATCTGCTGCACGATCACCCGCGCCCCGCCGAAACGCTCTTCGGAGAACGTAAGGCACCGTCCGGAGTCCGCGCCGACGATGCGAAAGACGGCCGGATCCGCGGGTCCTTCCTCGACCCGTTTCAGTTTCCAGGTCCGGCCCGGCTCACCGGTGCATGGGTGCTGGTAGGTCTTCGCCCCATCCGCTATCACGTCGCCGATCACCGACACACACCTCCCGCTGTGCAGCGCGACGAGCGGCGTCGAGACCTCCACCCTGGGGTGAAGCCGGATAACCCGGCCGCGGCGACGAGTCCGCCGGCCACTGCGAGCGACGTCAGCCGGGTATGCCGGCGGGTCCAACGCGCCCCATGAGAACCGGCGACGTCCTCGGCACCGGCCACCGGCGAGACAACGGCGGCCGACTCGCCCCCTTCCGCCGGGGAACCGTGGTCGTCACCCGAGGCAACCGGCCCGGCACGCAGCACGTCGGCCAGCTCGCCCGTCGAGATGCCCAGCGCCGCCGCCAGACGCTTGCGCTGCCCCGGGTGCGGATCCACTGATCCGTCCTCCCACCGCAGGACGCTCCGACGGTGGACCTTCAGCGCCGCCGCGAGGGTCTGTTGCGTGTGTCCGGCCGTGTCCGCGTTGGCAGCAGCGGCACTGCTCGTGTCCACGCCTTTAGCGTTGGCCAGCTCGGCGACCTCCTTTGCACCTAATTGTGCAGGGCACACTACCTACAAGACCAGCAACAACCATTACACCATCTCCGACACAAGAGGGGACCACCGAGCGGTGGCAGTTCTCTTCACACGCCCGGACGGGACTATCGTGGGTTTCCAGTCCTGCCATGAAGGGAATGGCAACACCTGCCCGGGAGATCTTCCCGGGAATGTCACCGGTCCCCTCTACATGTCCACGGGAGTCGGTCTCGGCTCCGATCCGTCTGGATACAGCTACGGGAGGTTCACCTACATTCGAAACGCGTAACACGCGCGTCCAGCGTGGCGCTGCCCCAAGGCTGCCATCGGGGCAGCGTCACGCTTTGAGATCGGCTATCTCGACGTAGTTGCCGCCGCCACGGCTGCTTGTGACCCTGATGTGCGTGGTCGAGTTCTGCTCAGTCGGGTTTCCCGCCACGTTCTCAATAGCGCACCCCGGCCCAGCGGGCGAAGCCGGCGAGGCTGTCGCTGCGGCGGCGGTCGGTCTCGGCGAGCGTGGCGAGCGTCTCGTGCACCTGCGGGTGGTAGCGCACCAGCTGCGGGGTCAGTTCCCGGGCTCTATATAGCTCGGCCAGCGCGCGGTCCCGGTCACCGTGCAGCAGCCACGCCCGGGCCAGATCCACGTGGTGGTGACCCAGCCGGCGGCGCGGAGTGTCGGGCGGCAGGGTGGTGGCCGCGTCGCGGCCCACGGCGGTGGTGCCGTCGGCCATCTCGACCGCGGCGGCCACGGAGTGGATGTGCACGTTGGCTGCGCAGAACGCGGTGCCGTACAGGTCGGAGACGGGCGGCAGGTGCGAGGCGAGGTCGGCGGCCTCGGTGAGGTGCGCATCGGCGTTGCCCGCGCTGCCCTGCCGGGCGGCCACAATGGCGCTGTTCAGGTGCAGGATGCCGCGGATGGTGAACGTCTCCGGGCCCGCCGGCTGGTCGGCGATGGAGTCCTGGGCGCGGGCCACGACGCGGGTCGCCTCGGGATAGGCGCCGCGGTGCATCAGCGGCAGCCAGACCAGCCCGTCGGATCGGGCCGCCAGCAGCGGGTCACCACCCTGGCGGGCCGCGGCGGCCGATCGCTCGGCGGCCTGCCCGGCCAGCGTCGACCCCAGCCGGTACAGGCAGAACATGGCGTTGTTGTAGGCCTTGGCGAGCAGCCAGTGCGCCCGCTCCAGCGCGGCGCCGGGCGGGGCCGCCGCCGCGGCGGTGTGCAGATCGGCCAGCAGCACGGGCAGCTGCCGCGACGAGGCGTCGTAGCGACACCGTCGAACCAGCTCGAAGACCTGGCTCTCGCGCTGCCCGAGCTCTGCTAGCGCGGCCGGCGGACCGTCGTCGGCCAGCGCCGGGCCCGCCATCACGGCCGTCTCCAACTCCGCGATACCGGCGCGCTCGGCGCCGTAGCGGGGACTGGGCTGGTTGTAGAGGTCATAGACCGTCACGCCCAGCGCCGGCGCCACAGCGGCGACGAACGCCGCGGTCGCGGGTGCACGGCCCTGCTCGACGGCCTTGACGAGCGACAGCGACACGTGCGCCTTATCGGCCAGCTGCTGCTGGGTGAGGTTGGGCTGCAGCTTGCGCATCGCGCGTACCCGCGCGCCGACACCGTCCAGCGGCGAGTCCTCGACCATGGGTGCTGAGTTCCTTGTCCGAGTTGGGGTCGGGTAGGGCACCTCCACGTTAACCCTGGCCGGGCTTGTCCCTTCCGAGTCCCTTGCCCGACCGGCTGCCCGGCATGGTGTCCAGCACGCAACCCGCACGCTGTCGGACCCGAACCGTGGCGGCGGTGGCGTGCCGGCCGGGGCTCTACCTCCTTGGTGCCCCGGCCGGTGTCCAGGTGATCACACCGCAAGCTGGGGGAAGGGGATGCCGTGTGCGGCGGTATGGAGTGCCGGACGTGAGTGCCCAGCGTCGTCCTCGGGTCAACGGTGACTTGAGCTCGCGGGTTCAGCGAGATCCTGGCCGCGGAGGTCTTCGAGCGGCTGGCGCAGCTGGACGTCATCGCGGCCGGGGAGGCCCGGTCGGAGGCCGACGGGGAGCGGATCCGCAGGGACATGCGCCAGGCGATCGACATGTGGCGGCGGCGGTTGCTCGAGCAGCACTGTGCCGACGACGGCGGCCGCTGCCCGAGGTGTCGTAGCTGGTGGGGCCGGCGGCGCCGGTGGCCCTGCCCGGTGTGGAACGTGGCGCACGTCAGCCTGATGACCGATGACTCACCGGCGGCGCGCGGGCGACGGGCCGTAGATCGCGCCGACACGGCGGCGACCGCACCACTGTCATACCCCTTGCCCTCGAGGGACCCGGTCGCCATCAAGCCCCCGGACGAGCCTTTCCCTGGCTGCGACGTGAGGAGACGGCTGTGAACGCGAATGCACCCTGGCGGCCGAACCCGGTGCGCTGCTGTGCACTCCGTGCGTCGTCGAGGCGGCCGGTGAGCTCGCCGGGGTCGCCCCTGGAGACGGCGTGAGCGTGCCCTACCTCCCACTTTGGGGTGCGCGATCGTGCCATCCCTCCGCCCGGGCCCGTTGTACCTCACGCGGACCCGGCCGGGGGCCCATCAAGCAGCGTTTGTTCGACTCGGAGGGGCTTGTCATGTCTGAGGTGTCACCGATCGAGGTACACGTGCGCCGGTGCGAGGGCGGCGGGTCTGCGGTGGAAATCCAGGAATGGGGACTGGTCGCCGACCAGTCCGAGGGCGCCACGGTGCAGGAGACGGCGCGGCAGCTGCTCGCTGACCACTTCGGGCTGCCGCCGTACATCGCGCGGCAGGTGCGGTTGCGCGTGACGGTGGATCCGCTATAACCCCCCGCTACCCGTTCGGCGCAGCGCGCTGCCGGCTCCGGCGGCATACGGTCGGATCGCCGGTGGCGGGAGGGATCGCGACCCGAACGAGTGGGAGGTCCTGTGGCGAAGACGGGTGACGTCCCACGGTCGGGTCAGCGCGCGCTCGAGGTCGCCGGACGGATCGGGTTCGGCGTCAACGCGGTACAGCACCTGCTCATCGGCATCGTGGCGCTGCAGATCGCCTGGAGCGGCGCCGGCGCGCAGGCCAGCCAGAGCGGGGCGCTCGCGACGGTGGCCGCGCAGCCGTTCGGCCGCACCCTGCTCTGGCTGTTCGTGGCCGGCTTCGCGGGTCTCGCGGTGGTGCACCTCGCCCGGGCGGTGGGGGCGCGGGGGCACGACGCGGCCTCCGACCGCGCCAATGCCGGCGCGCTGACCGTTTACTACGTGGCGCTGGCCGTGCTGGCGCAGCAGTACGCGCAGGGCTCCGGGGGCGGCGGGTCGAGCAAGGACGTCACGGCGGGTGCGCTGGGCCTGCCCGGCGGGCAGTTGCTCGTCGGCGCGGTCGGCCTGGTGATCGTCGGGATCGGCGGCTACCACGTCTGGAAGGGGGTCACGAAAGGCTTCTCCGACGAGCTCGACTTCCGGGATCTTGCTGGGCGCAGCGGTACCGTCCTCGAGCGCGTCGCCCTGTTCGGCTACGTCACGAAGGGCCTCGCGCTGGTGCTGGTCGGGGTGCTGGTGGTGATCGGCGCGGTGTGGTTCGACCCGAACGCCGCGGGCGGGCTCGACACCGCACTGCGCACCCTGGCAGGCCAGCCGTTCGGCCCATGGCTGCTCTCGGTCGTCGCGCTCGGCTTGATCGCTTTCGCCGGCTACCTCGTCGTGCGCGCCCGCCGCGGCAAGGTCTGACCGGGCATGATGAGGCGCATGGAACGCGACCCGCTCGAGCGGCTGCGCGCGCTCTGCCTGGCGCTGCCGGAGACGACCGAGCGGCTGTCCCACGGCGAGCCGACCTTCTTCGTGCGCGACCGCAAGGTCTTCGTCACCTACGCCGACCACCATCACGACGACCGGCTCGGCTTCTGGTGCCATGCCCCGGCCGGCGCGCAGCAGGCACTCGTGGCGGCCGACCCCGAACGGTTCTTCGTCCCTCCCTACGTCGGGCACCGCGGCTGGGTCGGCGTGCGGCTGGACATCGGGAGCGTGGACTGGCAGGAGATCGCGGAGCTCGTCGAGGACGCCTACCGGATGGTCGCACCGAAGACGCTGCTTGCCGAGCTCGACGCCCGCCGCCCCGGGTAGGCGCGAATGCGCGGCGAGGCGAGCAGCCGCCCGCGCAGTCGGCGGGCGCGGCGCCCCGCTACGCTTCCGCACCGCCGGAACCCCGGGAGATTTACCAGGATGGGGGACATCCGGCGGCCCGATCGGAGGTGAGCCGTGGCCGACGCGCCGCTCGTCGCGATGACGGGTATCGCCAAGCGCTACGGCGGCGTCCAGGCATGCCGGGACATCGACCTCACCGTGCAGCCCGGCGAGGTGCATGCGCTGCTCGGCGAGAACGGGGCAGGCAAGTCGACCCTGATGCGCATCCTCTCCGGCGATGTGGTCGACTACGAGGGCCGGATCGAGATCGCCGGGGAGCCGCGGCGCTTCTCCGGTCCGGCCGACTCCCAGGCCTTCGGGATCGCGATGATCCACCAGGAGCTGGACCTGGTTCCCGCCCTGTCGGTCGCCGACAACGTCTTCCTCGGCCGCGAGCTGCGCCGGGCGGGCCGGCTGGACCGCCGCGCCATGCTGGAGCAGACCCGGGGTCTGCTCGACCGCATCGGCATCGCGCTCGACCCGGCCCGCCCGGTGGAGCAGCTGCGTACCGGTGAGCAGCAGCTCGTCGGCATCGCCAAGGCGCTCTCGCTCGACGCCCGTGTCCTGATCATGGACGAGCCGACGTCCGCGCTGTCGAGCTCCGAGGTCGACCGGCTCTTCGACGTCACGCGGGAGTTGCGCCGCGACGGCGTCGGCATCGTGTACATCTCGCACCGCATGGACGAGATCGCCCGCATCGCCGACCGTGCCACCGTGCTGCGCAACGGCGAGGTGGTCGCCACCTTCGACCCCCGCACCATGACCACCTCGCAGGTCGTCGAGGCCATGGTCGGCCGGCCGGTGCAGCAGGTGTTCAGCACCCCCGACACCCAGACCGGCGAGGAGCTGCTGCGCGTCGAGGACCTGGCGCTGCGCCCGCGACGGGGTACGCCGGGCCGCCGGGACCCCGACGGCATCTCGGTCACGGTGCGCGCCGGCGAGATCGTCGGGCTGGCGGGGCTGCTTGGCTCGGGGCGCACCGAGCTGCTCGAGACGCTCTACGGGGTCGGCTCGCCGGGAGCGACCAGCGGCCGGATCCTGCTCGGCGGCAGCGAGATCGCCCCCCGCAGTGCCCGGCACGCGCTACGCCACGGGCTCGCCTTCGTGCCCGAGGATCGCCGGGTCGCCGGGCTGGTGCTGTTCCACTCCGTGCTGGCCAACACCGTCGTCTCGAGCCTGGCCTCGGTCGGCCGGTTCGGCATCGTCTCGGCCCGCCGGGAGCGCCGCGCCGCGCGGGACACGGCGGCGCGGCTGGGCATCAAGGCCGCCGCGGTCACCGACGCGGTGGGCAACCTGTCGGGCGGCAACCAGCAGAAGGTCGTGCTCGGCAGGGTGCTGCGCACGCAGCCCCGGGTGCTGCTGCTCGACGAGCCCACCCGGGGGGTGGACGTCGGCGCCAAGGCCGAGATCTACGAGCTGCTCGGCGAGCTCGCCGAGCAGGGTCTCGGCGTGCTGCTGGCATCCTCCGAGCTGCCCGAGCTGATCGGCATCTGTGACCGGGTGGTGGTGCTGCGCCACGGGCGCAGCGTGGCCGAGCTCGACACCGATACCGCCAGCGAGGCCGAGCTGCTCGCCGCCGCCATGGGGGAGCAGTCCGTCGGCGCCACACCGGGACGGGTCGCATCGGGAGGGGTCGCACCGGGAGGGGCCTCGTGACGGGCACTGCCACCCGGGCACCCGAGCGTGATCCCGGTCCCGCGCCGCAACGCCGCTCGCCGCTGGCCTGGCTCGCCCGGTTCCAGAGCGTGCTGGGCCTCGTCGTCGTCTTCGCCGGTGCGATCGCGTTCTCCCCGATGCGCGACGGGGAGGTCATCTTCCTGTCCGGGGAGAACCTCACCAACACCGTCCGCGCGGTCTCCGAGATCGGGATCATCGCGGTCGGCATGACGCTGGTGATCCTGGTCGGCGGCATCGACCTGTCGGTGGGCTCGGTGCTCTCGCTGGCTGCAGTGGGCTCGGCGGTGCTGCTGGTCGAGGACAGCGTGCCGCTGCTGCCCGCCGTGCTGCTGGTGCTGCTGATCGGACTGGTCTTCGGCGCCCTGCAGGGCGCCGCCAGCACGCTGCTGGGCATCCAGGCGTTCATCGTCACCCTGGCCGGGCTGTCGATCGCCCGCGGGCTGGCCCGGATCTGGGCCGGCGGTCAGGCCGTCCCGATCGCCTACGGCGACGGCCCGGGCGAGGCGCCGGTCGCGTTCTCGCTGCTCGGCGAGCGCACCTTCAACGGCGTCGTCCCGATCCCCGCGCTGATCTTCATCGTGGTGGCGGGTGGCGCGATCGCGTTCCTGCGGATCAGCGCGTTCTCGCGGCACGTCTACGCGATCGGCGGCAACGAGAAGGCCGCCCGGCTCTCCGGTGTCCCGGTGGCCCGGGTGAAGATCACGGTATTCGCGGTGTGCGGGTTGCTCGCCGCACTGGCCGGCATCGTGCACGCCGGCCAGCTCAACCAGGGCAGCCCGAACGACGGCATCGGCTACGAGCTCGACGTGATCGCCGCGGTGGTCATCGGCGGTACGGCGCTGTCGGGTGGCCGGGGGACGGTGCTGGGCACCGTCGCCGGCGCGCTGCTGCTCGGCGTGCTCAACAACATCTTGGCGCTCAACAGCGTCGACCCCAACGTCCAGCTCGTTATCAAGGGACTGGTCATCGTCGCGGCGGCCGCGGTGGCGCGGTTCGCCCCCAGGTCGTAGACCCCGACTGCACCCCCGACAGTAAAGGACACCCGCCATGCACCGCTCCGTCCCTATCGTCGCCGCCATCCTGGCCGCCGGCGCGCTCGCCGCGTCCGGCTGCGGAACGACCAGCGAGAACCAGGGAGGCGGCGGTGACGGCCAGGCCGCCGCGGGCGCCTGCAAGGGGCCGGGCGAGGACTACGTGATCGGGATGAGCCAGGCCAACCTCGCCGAGCCCTACCGGGAGCGGATGGACGACGACATCCGCACCGCGGCGGCGAAGGTACCGCAGTTCAGCGTCGAGTTCGCCGACGCCGCGCAGGACAACTCCAAGCAGATCGCCGACGTGGAGAACTTCCTCACCAAGCAGGTCGACCTGCTCATCATCAGCCCGAACGAGGCCGCCCCGCTGACGTCGGTGGTGGCCAAGGCATACAACCAGGGCGTCCCGGTGATCGTGCTGGACCGCAAGGTCAACGGTGATGCCTACAGCACCTTCATCGGCGCGGACAACGTCGAGATCGGCCGCAAGGCCGGCGAGTACGTGGCACAGACCCTGCTGCCGCAGGGCGGCAAGGTCGTCGAGATCCGCGGGCTGCCCGGGTCCACCCCGGCGCAGGAGCGCGGCGACGGGTTCCGCCAGGGCATCGAGGGCTCGCAGGTGGAGATCATCGCCAGCCAGGCCGCCGACTGGCTGCGGGAGAAGGGCCGCGAGCAGATGGACGCGATCTTGAAGTCCCAGCCGCAGTTCGACGTGCTCTACTCGCACAACGACCCGATGGCAGAGGGTGCCTACCTCGCCGCCGAGGAGGCCGGCCGGGCGCAGGGCATGAGGTTCCTCGGCATCGACGCGCTGCCGATCCCGTCCGGCGGCATCAAGGCCGTCGAGCAGGGCCGGCTGTCGGCGACCTTCGTTTACCCCACCGGCGGGCCGGAAGCCGTCGAGGCGGCCGAGAAGCTGCTGATCACCTGCCAGGACGTGCCCAAGACCCAGACGCTGCAGACCGAGCTGATCACCCAGCAGAACGCCGCGGAGGTCTACAGTCGCGAGAACCCCCAGGGCTGATCGACGCCGGACGCCGTGTTGGGGTGGACGGAGTGAATCACCCTGGCGCGCCGGGACGGGGTCTTCCGCCCGATACGTCCCGATGACTACAGTAGGCAGCACGTTGTACACGTTCTGGTAACACGTCCTTACCTTGATGAGGGGAATACCTGTGCTGAGAGTCCTTCGGGGTGCGCCGGTGACCGCGTTGCTGCTCGCCGCCGCGCTGAGCTTCTCCGGTGCGACGGTGTCTGCGCAGCCACCGGAGCCGGTCGACCCCGGGGACAACTTCTCCAACACCAACCCGGGGCCGTCGGCGGCGGGCAGCGACGGGCCGCCGACCGCGTTGCGGGTGCCGCTGCTGGAGCGTCCCGGCCCAGTGGCCGGGGCCGCGCCCGCTCAGGTCGCTCCGCTCGCGCTGCCGATCGGCGGCAAGGGGCCGGTCGGCTACGAGCACTACCGCAGGCTCGACGCGCTGCCGGGGCTGCCCGTCGGCGCGCGGACGCTGCAGTTCTCCAGCCACGACACCACCGGTGGCAACGACGACGGCTTCTCCGGCCGGTTCTCCTGCCTGCGGGTGGATCCGGACGGCTGCGTGGTCGCCGAGCGGCAGGGTGCCGGCGAGCTCGGCTCGATCTGGTTCACCCGCGACGCCGGCGATGTCCGGGGCACGGGGAACATCAAGATCGAGCTGGACGGTCGCACGGTGCTCAACGCCCCGCTGCAGGACGTGGTCGACGGGCGGCTCGGCGCACCGTTCGTGTTCCCGCTGGTGGCCAATGCCGACCTGTCGTCGGGCGGTGTGTACATCAAGGTGCCGATGCCCTTCCGCGAGTCGATGCGGATCACCACGCAGCACAACCCGTTCTTCCACCACGTCACCTACCGGGCGTTCGACGACGCCGCCGGGGTGGCGACCTTCAACCCGGCCGATCCGGCCCTCGACGTGATCGACAACCTGCGCAATGCCGGGTTCCGCGACCCCAAGCTCGCCGCGCCGGGGGCCCAGCGGATCGGCGGGCCGTTCGGCGGCGTGGCGCCGGGGCAGGGCGTGCAGCTCGGCAGTATCACCGGAGCCGGGTCGATCTCCGAGCTGCGGCTGCGGATACCGCAGATCGTGCCCGGTGATCCGGTCAGCGACCAGATCCTGGCCGGCGCCCGGCTGCGGCTGCGATTCGACGGTATGCCCACCGTGGACGTGCCGCTCGGCGAGTTCTTCGGTTCCGGGCTGGGCGAGTACGAGGTGCGCTCGCTGTTCCACGCCATGGAGACCGCGCCGGACGGCTGGTACACCTCCTGGTGGCCGATGCCCTACGCGACCGGCGCCACCGTCGAGCTGGTCAACGGGTCGCCGCACACCATCTCCGGCGGCGAGGCGCAGCTGGTGCACGCACCCTCGCAGCAGTGGATGACGGACCTGAGCCCGGCCGGCGGCGCCGGCTACTTCGGCGCCGAGTGGCGGCGCGGTGAGACCACCGCGGGGCAGGACTGGGTGCTCACCGACGAGCTGGGGCGGGGCAAGTACCTCGGCGCGACCTCCACGATGATCGGTCTCACCCCGGGCGACGGATCGCCGTTCAACAACATCCGCGGCTACCTCGAGGGTGACGAACGAGCCATCGTGGACGGTGTGGGTACGACGCTGCACGGCACCGGCACCGAGGACTACTTCGAGGGCGGCTGGTACTTCAACCGCGGCCCGTTCACCAACCCGCAGAACGGCAACACCGCGCACGAGCTACGAGCGCCCGGCTGCCCGTTCTCCTGCGACAGCGCCTACCGGACCATGGTCACTGACGCCATCCCGTACCAGGCCCGGATGCAGTTCAGCATGGAGCACGGCGGGTCCAACAACATGCCCGCGCTCTACAGCACCGTCGCCTTCCACTACGGCAAGCTCGGCTAGCCCTCCTCCGGGGTCGTGAATGATTTCGGTAGCGATAGCT
>JBOHGT010000100.1:0-28908 GCA_050700385.1 Pseudonocardiaceae bacterium
TAGTCCAGGAGCCGACTCTGGAACTCGCGGCGACAGTGGCTGCTTTCCGCGGTCATGCCGTTGGTAGGGCCGTAGAGGCCCACGAGGCGCACGGTGGTGGCGTCGGTGGTGAGGTCGACAGCGACGATGCGGGGATCGAACCCCGCCGGCTGGACCGAGGCGGCCTCGACGCCTCGGGTGCCCACGGCGGCGAGGTACCGGGTGTCTTTCCAACCGGGCGTGCAGGTGGTACTGAATCCCTCCGCCTGGAGGCAGGCCAGGATGTGGCGGCCCCCCTCGGAGGGCTGCATCTCGGTGAGCACCAGCGTGTTGCTCTTGGTCGCCAGCAGCCAGTTCACGATGCGTTGCGCGCGACTGGGGTTGGGACTGTTGACGTTGAGCGCACACACGCGCAGCTCGTCGACCGGGCCGTCCTCGACGGTCTCGCCCTCGGCTGAGGTGGCGCCGAACAGCATTCCCTGCCATGCGTCGTCGTCGGTCACGGTGTCTCTACCCTCTCCTGGAGAGATGCGGATCGGCTCGCCGGATCGAGGTCCGCGATGAGGCGTTGGATGCGGATGATGGTGTTGGCGAGTTGGCGATGGGTCAAGCGTTTGCTGGCGCGCTGTTCGGGTGATTCTTGCGTTGCGCCGTAGACCCAGAAGAAGCCGCCCGCGCCGGCGTCGAGGATCAGGAACCCGCCGCGACCCGCGCCTACCAGGCAGCGTTCAACGACCTTGCCCACCACGCCCACCTCGCGGCCTGACGACCCTCACCCCAACCCGGAGCCGACTCAGGAACACACACTTGACTCGATCATGACGGCCCTGACGCCTAAGCCAGCTAACGGGGCGTCGCCCCAGCCCGACGAGGCATGCCTCGTCGGCGTCCGGTTTTCGAGCAAGCTCACGCAGGGACCCGCGGTCCAGAGCGGCCGACCGCCACCACCCGCTACGCCTAGTAGTGTCTTGCAATTGACTTTACAGTGCGTTATGCTGTGAAGTTATGAGTCGAGCAGCGGCACCATTGGTCGTGTCCGATGGGCAACGGCAGATCCTGGAGAGTTTGGCGCATTCGCGCGCGGCGGCGCACCGTGTGGTGCAGCGGGCCCGGGTGTTGTTGTCGGCCGCCGATGGTGTGTCGAATTCGGAGATCAGCGAGGTGGCCGGGGTGTCACGTCCGACGGTGTTGGCGTGGCGCGCGCAGTTCGAGGAGGACGGGCTGACCGGATTCGGCGAGGTGGCCGAAGGTCGGGGACGTAAACTGTCGATCAGCGACGAGAAGATCGCCGAGATCGTGGAGTTGACCCAGCACTCGAAACCGAAGGATGCGACGCACTGGTCGTGCCGGTCGATGGCCAAACGCGCCGGGGTCAGCCCGGCGATGGTGCAGCGGATCTGGTCGGCGCGAGGACTCAAGCCTCACCTGGTGAAGGCCTTCAAGATCTCCAACGACCCGCTGTTCGAGGAGAAGCTCATCGACGTCGTGGGCCTGTACCTCAACCCGCCCGAGCAGGCCGTCTTGCTGTGCATGGACGAGAAGAGCCAGATCCAGGCGCTGGACCGCACTCAGCCGTCGCTGCCGCTCAAGCCCGGCCGGGCCGGCACGATGACCCACGACTACAAGCGCAACGGCACCACCACCCTGTTCGCCGCGCTGGATGTGCTCACCGGCGAGGTGATCGGCCGCTGCCTACCTCGCCACCGCAACACCGAGTTCCTGAAGTTCCTGCGCACGATCGATCGCGAGGTGCCCAAAGGGCTGGCCATCCATATGATCCTGGATAATTACGGCACCCACAAGCACGCCAACGTCAAGGCATGGCTGGCCAAGCACCCGCGGTTTCACCTGCATTTCACCCCCACCTCCTCGTCGTGGCTCAATCTGGTGGAACGGTGGTTTCGGGACCTGACCGACAAGGCCATCCGGCGCGGAGTGTTCCACAGTGTCGACGACCTCATCACCGAGATCGAGAACTATCTGCGGGTCAACAACAAAGATCCGAAACCGTTTGTGTGGACCGCCACCGCCGAGCAGATCCTCGCCAAGGTCGCCCGTGGGCGAGTCGCCCTCGAGCAAGTGAAAAGTCAAAAGTGAGACACTGCACTAGATGTGTTGACCTCTGAGTAGCGAGAACGCCGACGACGGGAACCCGCGCGCCCCTCCCGGCCGGCATTACGTGCCAGGCATACCACCAGCGGCGTGTCGAGGTAGACAGCACGCACCTCGGTCCTGTGGGCCCTGCGCCCGCTGACCGATCGGCGACTCGGGTCGTGTCGCGGGCGCGAGTTGGGAACGCACTGCAGCGATGGATCCCCTGGCTCGGAACGGTCTCCAGCGGGGAACATCCCGGTGACCGCTCGTGACACCAGCAGGACACCGTTGACCCTTAGGTAGGTTCGCCTTACCTTAACGAGGAACGCGAACCTAGTATTTGGTCACCCACCGTGCGGTGGCCGACCCGCGGAGGTCACGATGCGCCCAGCCCACCGCACCGCGTTCGCGTTGCTCACCATCGTGCTGGTCGTATCCGGGTGCAGTGCGCAGCCCGGGAACCGGCCCGGGCCGCCGGAGCGGTTGCGCATCGCGGTCGAGGAGGACTACGGCCCGCTGAACATCCTGACTCAGAGCAACGACCCGCTGACCTTCCTGGTCTACGACCGGCTCGTCGCGCCGTCGCCGTACGCCGAGGACCCGCAGCCGTGGTTGGCCACCGAGGTGCGCAACGTCGACCCGCGGACCTGGCGGATCTCGCTGCGCCAGGACGTCAGCTGGCACGACGGCGAGCCCTTCACCGCCGCCGACGTCGCGTTCACTATCAACTGGTTCAAGCAGGTGCCGAGCGGCACCTACTCGCATCACATCACCACGGTGCCCAATATCGAGACGGTCGAGGTGCTGGGGCCGCACGAGGTCAGGTTGACCTGCGGGTTCAACTGCCCGTTCCTGGGCAGCGTCACGCTCGCCCACGTGCCGATGATGCCCGAGCACATCTGGAGCGGGATCGACGAGCCGGAACGGCACACCGGACTCCCGGTCGGGACGGGCCCCTACCGGCTGGTCTCCCACGAGCCCGGCCAGGCGTACCGGTTCGAGGCCAACCGCGACTACTTCGCGGCCCAGCCCCTGGTCGACGAGCTGGTCATGCCGATCATCCCGAGCCCCACCACCACGTTCACCGCGCTGCGGACCGGCGAGATCGACGCGGCGACACAGTTCCTCCCGCCCGAGCTCGTCGAGCAGTTCCGCACCTCCGACGACATGAAGGTCGTGACGACGACCCCGCTGCAGTATCCGGAGCTGCGGATCAACTTCCTGCGCGCTCCGTTCGACAACCCCGAGTTCCGCCGCGCGCTGTCGGCGGCAGTCGACCGCGCGGAGCTGCACCGCGACGTGTGGCTCGGCTCCGGTCGGGTCGCCGACCGCGGCTACCCGCACCCGGACTCCCCGTGGACCAATCCCGAGCTGCGCACCCGCTACCAGCCGCAGACCGCGCGGCGGATCCTGGACCGGCTCGGGTTCACCGACACGAACCGCGACGGGCTGCGGGAGGCACCCGGCGGGCCGCTGGACTACACGATCTACGTCGACGGCAGCGTCCCGATCCGGGTGCGCGCCGCGCAGCTGGTGGCCGAGCAGCTCGGCGAGGTAGGCATCGGCGCGCGGGTCGAGACGCTGGACACCGGAGCGCTGTCAGACCTGCTGGACTCCAAGGACTACGACATCTACGTCAACAACATCACCGCGCACGGCGTCGCGGATCCGACGCAGTTCATCATGTCCCACTTCTCCGGGTACCTGTGGGACCTGCCCGAGGTGCCCTACCCCGCGTTCGAGGCGCTGTTCGAGGAGTGGAAGGCGACCGAGACCATCGACGCGCGGGCGGCGGTGTCGTTCCGGATGCAGCAGCTGTTCAACAGCGCGCCGACCTCGATCCCGCTGCACTACCCCTCGGGCGAGGTCGCCTACCGGCCGGAGGCCTACGACGGGTGGGTCGAGTCCCCGGGCTACGGGCTGGTGCACAAGTGGTCACTGCTGCCCCGCGAGGTGGCCGCCGACGCCGGGGCGATCCTCGAGCCGGCCCGATGACCCGGCTGCCCCGGGTACTGGCACGGGCGTGGCAGTACGCGCTGGTGCTCGTGGTGGCCACCACCGTCAACTTCCTGCTGCCGCACCTCGCCCCGGGTGACCCGATCACCTACCGCTACGGCGGCGAGACCGCGGGGCTGACGCCGCAGCAGTTGGCCGAGGTGCGCTCCTCCTACGGGCTCGACGAGCCACTGTTCGAGCAGTACGCGGCGTTCTGGGCCGGGCTCGTGCGCGGCGACCTCGGCGTCTCGGTGGACTACAACCGGCCGGTCCTCGACGTGCTGACCGAGCGGCTTCCCTGGACGCTGGCGCTGGTCGGGATCGCGACCCTGCTCGCGTTCGCGGCCGGGACGCTGCTCGGCACGCTCGCCGCGTGGCGCCGCGGTACCCGGCGCGATGCGGGGCTGGTCGTCGGGGTGCTGGCGGTCGACTCGATGCCGGGTTTCTGGATCGGGATGCTGCTCATCGCGGTGTTCTCCGTCGAGCTCGGCCTCTTCCCCTCCTACGGCGCGGCGGCGATCACCGCCGAGGGCGCCGCGGGCTGGCTCGAGGTGGCGCAGCGGCTGGTGCTCCCGGTCGCGACGCTCACGCTGGCCACCCTGGGGTCGATCTTCCTGCTGGCGCGGGCGTCGATGACCTCGGTGCTCGACGAAGGGTTCATCCGGCTGGCCCGGGCCGCGGGCATCGTCGAGCGCCGCATCGCGGTGCGCCACGCGCTGCGCACCGCGCTGCTGCCCGTCTACACCAACCTCACGCTGGCGGTGGGTGCGCTCGTGTCGGGCTCGGTCGTCGTCGAGACCGTGTTCGCCTACCCAGGGGTCGGCCGGCTGATCTACGAGGCGGTCCTCGCCCGGGACTACCCGCTGCTGCAGGGCGCGTTCCTGCTCGTCACGGTCGGCGTCGTCGCCGCCAACCTGATCGCCGACGCGACCTACCCGCTGCTTGACCCCCGCGTCCGCGCCCGTCCTGCAGCGCGGCAGGACGCTCGATGACCCGGCCGGGCACGTCCCCGTGGCCCGCAGGCAGGCGCGCCCGGCGGTTCACGCTGACCGGCGCCACGGTCCTCGGCTCCCTCGTGACGATCGCCCTGCTGGCCCCGGTGCTCGCTCCCTACGACCCCACCGCCCGGGCCGGCATCCCGTTCTCGGAACCGTCGGCCGCGCACCCGCTCGGCACCAACGATATCGGCCAGGACCTGCTGTCCGAGCTGCTGTACGGCGCCCGGATCTCGCTGCTGGTCGGCGTGGTCGCGGCGCTGGCCGCTACCGTCGTCGGCACCGCGGTCGGGGTCGTCGCCGGCTACGCACGAGGCTGGCCGGATGCGGCGCTGATGCGGCTCGTCGACGTGGTGCTCGCGCTGCCCGTGCTGCCGCTGACGATCGTGATCGGAGTGTTCCTCGGGCCGGGCCTGGCCACCCAGATCCTCGTCATCGCATCGGTGATCTGGGCCGGCACCGCGCGGGAGCTGCGGTCGCAGGTGCTTTCGCTGCGCGAGCACGACCACATCCAGGCGCTGCGGGCGATGGGCGCCGGACCGGCGCACGTGCTGCCGCAGCACGTACTGCCCGCGGTGGCGCCGCTGGTCGTGCCGCAGTTCGTGCTCGCGACGAAGACGGCGATCCTGCTGGAGGCGTCGCTGGCCTTCCTCGGGCTCGGAGACATCACCGCGAAGAGCTGGGGCACGATGCTGTCGCTGGCGCAGTCGCGCAGCGCGTTCCTCACCGACGCGTGGCTGTGGTGGGTGCTGCCGCCGGGGCTCGCGATCGCGGTGACGGTGCTGGCGTTCGCCCTGCTCGGCTACGCGTTCGAGGAACGGGCCCGCCCGGCACTGCGGGACGTTGGTAGCTCTCCGAGGACCGCCGCCCCTGGATACGAGCGTCGCCAACCACCACCAACCTCGCCACTCGTGGTCGACGAGCTCACCGTGGTCTACGGCGACCACGTCGCGGCCGACCGGGTGAGCCTCAGCGTCGGCGCCGGCGAGCTGGTGGGACTGGTCGGCGAGTCGGGCAGCGGCAAATCCACGGTCGCGGGCGCGGCACTGGGCCTGCTGCCCGCCGCCGCGCGCATCACCGGTGGCCGGGTGCTGGTGTGCGGGCACGACGTCACCACCGCCGGTCACGAGCAGCTGCGCGCGCTGCGGGGGCGCCGGATCGGCCTCGTGCCCCAGGAGGCGATGAGCGCGCTGAACCCGGTGCGCACCGTCGGCGCCCAATTCGGCGAGGCGCTGTCCGCACACGGGGCGATGAACCGGGACGCCGTCGGCGCCCGCACCGCCGAGCTGCTGGAGCTGGTGGCCCTCGACCCCGCCCGCGCGAGGGACTACCCGCACCAGCTCTCCGGCGGGATGCGGCAGCGGGCGGTGATCGCGATCGCGCTGGCAGGCGAGCCAGCGGTGCTCGTCGCCGACGAGCCCACCACCGGCCTCGACGTGCTGCTGCAGGCCGAGGTCCTGGAGCTGCTCGACGCCCTGCGGAGCCGGTTGGACCTCGCCGTGCTGATCGTCTCGCACGACCTGCCGGTGATCGAGCGGATCGCGGACCGGATCGCGGTGATACAGGCCGGTGCGGTGGTCGAGCTGGGCCCGGCGGTGCGGGTGATCGCGGACCCGTCCCACCCCTACACGCGGCGGTTGGTCGAGGCGACCCCGAGGCTGCGGCTGCCCGCGGAGGCGAGATGAGTGCCCTGCTGGACGTGGCGGGTCTGACGGTGACGTTCCGCAGCTCCGCCGGGCAGGTGCCCGCCGTCCTCGCCGTCGACCTGACCGTGGGCGCCGGCGAGCTGGTCGGGCTGGTCGGCGGCTCCGGCGCCGGGAAGACGACCCTCGCGCGGGCGGTCGCCGGCCTGGAGCGGGCGGCCGCCGGGCGGATCCGGTTCGACGGCGTGGACCTCGCGAGCCTGAGCGGCGCGGCACGACGGCGGCTGCGGCGCGACATGCACCTGGTGTTCCAGGATCCCTACGCCGCGCTGCCGCCGGCACGGCCGGTAGACCGCATCGTCGCCGAACCGCTCGTGATCCACCACCTCGACGACCGGGATGCACGGGTGCGCGACGCGCTGGGCGCCGTCCACCTCGCCCCCGAGCGTTACCTGCACCGGCTGCCGCACCAGCTCTCCGGGGGCGAGCGCCAGCGCGTCGCCATCGCCCGCGCGCTCGTCACCGGGCCACGGCTGCTGCTGGCCGACGAGCCGACCCAGATGCTCGACGCGTCGCTGCGCGCGGCGATCTCCGACCTGCTGGCGCAGCTGCGCGCCCGCCGCGGGGTCGCCGTCCTGCACATCACCCACGACCTCGCGCTCGCGCAACGCTGCGACCGCCTCGTGGTGCTGCGCGGCGGCCGCGTCGTGGAGCAGGGACCCACCCGGGACGTGCTGGCCCGCCCCGCGCACCCGTACACCCGCGCGCTCATCGACGCCGCCCGTCGGCTGCACCACACCACCGGCTGAGGAGCACCCATGACCATCGCGACGCTCGACATGGACATCCGCTCACCCGAGACGCCGGCCCGCACGCAACGGCTGGACCTCTACGCGGTCGGGGTCACCGACCTGACGCGCTACGCGGCGCTGATCGTCCCCCCGACCGCCGACCAGGAGCACCTCGCCCGGCACCGCGACGCGATCCGCGACTACCTCGACGCGGGCGGTGTCGTGGTCTTCGGCGGGCACCTGCACCGCGACTGGCTCCCCGGCGCCGCGCCCTTCGTGCCGCTGTCGCCGCCGTCGCTGCGCAGCTACCGCGTCGCCGAGATCGCGCCGCACCCGATCTTCGACGGCGTCGATCCGGGCGACCTGACCTACCGCCGCGGTGTCGCCGGGTTCTTCGCCCGCGGCCACCATCCCGTGGCCAACGGCGCCGAGGTCCTCGTGCGCCTCGCCGGCGGACAGGCGGCGACCTACGTCGACCGGATCTCCACCGGCGGAACGATTCTCGTGCAGGCCAGCTGCGACCTGCTCGGCTACACCGGCAGCGCGGGCGGCACCGCGCAACGGATCCCGGACCAGCTGCTGGCCTGGCTGCGCGCGCAGTCCCGGATCCGGCCCGGCACCACGCCGCCACGGTCACCGACGCCGGAACCGCCCGCCTCGTCGCGGCTGACGTCGCTGGCGCAGGGCGGGCTGGCGGCGGTCTACGGCGGCTCGGCCCCGCACCACCGAGCACTGCGGACGCCGAAGTACGCCCGCCACCTCACCGGCGGCACCGTGTACCTGCCCGAACTCGGCGACACCGACCTCACCGGCCTCGACGGGCTCGTCATCCCCGAGCGGCTGCACCACGGCCTGCTCGAGACCGGCGCGCACCGCGTCCTCGACCTGCTCCAAGCCAGCGGAACGGTACTCACCTTCTCCGGCGGCGAGCCGCCGCCGAGCTTCCTGCCCGGCATCCGTTGGGAACATAGGCCCACGAACTTCTGGTGGTGGCTGCAGCCGGGAGCGTCGCTCGGCCTGCAGACCCGCCACCCGGAGCATCCGCTGTTCCGGCACCTGGCGCTGCGCGACTGCACCTGGCACTACCACGGGGTGCTGTCCCCACCCCACGGTGCCGAGGTGCTCGTCGAGCTTCCCACCGGGGAGGCGCTGCTCTACGTCGACCGCGTGTCGAGCCCCGGCACACTGATCGTCGCGACACTGGACCCGATGAGCCACTTCGGCAGCCACTTCATGCCCGCGACAGAACGGTTCCTCGACGGGTTCCTCCCCTGGGTGGCGCGCACCCTCGACGAACACCGCGGACGTTCGCCCCGGTTGTGAACCCCGCAAAGCCGCTCGATCGTCTCGGCCCGGCCAGGGCGGGTTCCGACCGGAGGTCGATCACGGAGGTGTCGCTGGGCGACGCTCAACATGCGCGAGCACCTACACGCCGAACTGGGCAAGCCGTTCCTTGAGCTGCGCTAGCGGCGCATCCTCGGGCACGTCTTCACCGGACAGTAGGTGCGCCGCACGGCGCAGCATCCGCCGGTACGCCTGCGGGTCGGCGGACATGATCGCGCGGCGGCGCCAGTGCTCCAGCGTGTCCAGCACGCCCGCCAGCTCCAGCGTTTCGGCCGCCTCGGCCAGCGCCCGCCGGTACGCCTGGTCGAATTCCTCCCGCTCCTCCGCGACGAGCGCGGCGCGGATCGCGCGCGGGCCGGCCCCCTCCGGCAGTGGGGGGATGGCCGGGATCGGGTGGGGCTGGCCGGCGGCGGTCATGGCGACCACGATAGCGGCTGGCGCCGACAGCACCCGGTGCTCCGCGCCGTCGAGAAGCGTGTGGTGTAAACCCTGTCGCAGGGAGATGACCTGGCAGGGCGCCGGCGGGATCGCCGGGTTCTTCGAGCGAACCTTCGCCCCGGCCGGCATGCGCCGCATCCACGCCGAGACGCTGGACAACCTTGCCACGGCACTGGGCAGCCAGTGGCCATAGTACTGCGACGATGCGGCAGACGCCTATTGGCGGGCCGGTGGCGGCGTTGCCGAGGTTCCCGTACCCGGCAGCTTGCCACCGATGGCGGTGACGACCCGGGCGACGCGAGGGTCCGGCTCCAGCTCCTCCAACGTGACCGGCAGCGGCAGCCGCCAGTTCGGGTACTCGTCCTGAGTGCCGGGCAGGTTCGGCTGCCGTACCTCGCCGACCACGTCGTAGGGGGAGACCAGCCGAAGCCGGCACGGGGTACGGGCCAACAGCGCGTGCATCGCCAGCACCACCTCCTCCTCGGACGGCTCCGGAGCCCCCAGCAGCCCCTCGACCCGCAACAGGTCCAGCAGCTCCTGCCGCTGCGCTGCCGCCTTCGAATGCTCAGCAGCCACGTCGGCCAGCAGCCCCAACTCGGCACGCACCCGGACCTGCCCGCCGCGCAGGAACCCGGACGCGGTCGGCAGGTCGTGCGTGGAGATGCTCGCCGCGGCCCGCGAGGGCCACCGCGACGCCGCCAGCAGCGGCCGGCCCGGTGCGTTCTCGTCGCGGGCGAACCACAGCACCGCCGAGCCGAGCATGTTGTGCTCGTGCAGCGTCTGGGTGACCTCCGGCTCGACCGTCCCGAGATCCTCCCCGACGACCATCGCCCCGGCCCGGTGCGCCTCCAGTGCCAGGACCGCGAGCATCACCTCGGCGTCGTAGCGCACGTAGGTGCCGCGATCCGGCGTCGCCCCGGGCGGTACCCACCACAGCCGCCACAGCCCCATCACGTGGTCGATGCGCAGCCCGTCGGCATGCGCGAGCACCGCGCGCAGCATGTCGCGGTAGGCCGCGTACCCGGTCGCGTCCAGCCGATCCGGCCGCCACGGCGCCAGCCCCCAATCCTGTCCCTGCTGGCTGAACGCGTCCGGCGGGGCGCCCACCGTCACCCCGGAGGCGAGCACGTCCTGCAGCGCCCACGCGTCGGCGCCCTCGGGGTCGACGCCGACGGCGAGGTCGTGCACCACGCCGACGGCCATGCCCTCGGCCGCCGAGCGCACCGCGGCCAGCTGACGATCGCACTGCTGCTGCACCCACGCGTGGAACGCGACCCGCCCGACCAGCTCCGCGCGCCCGCGGGCAGTTGCCGGGCTGCCGGGCTGCCGCAGCTCGGCCGGCCACTGCCTCCAGTGCGGGCCGTGCTGCTCGGCCAGCGCGCAGAACGTCGCGAAGTCCCGCAGCCCTTCCGAATACTTCAAAGCCTCCGGCGACGGCGACCCCTCGGCCCGCCACAGCAGCTCCAGCGCCGCCCGCTTGGCCCGCCACACCTCGTCGTGGTCGATCCGAGCGCCACCGAGCACGCCCGGAGAAGGACGCAGCGCGTCGACCTCGGCCCGCACCGAGCCGTACGACGGCACGTCCTTCACCCGCAGGTACAACGGGTTCGCGAAGCGCCGGCTGGACGGCAGGTACGGGGAAGGCTGCACCGGCTCCACCGGCGTCACCGCGTGCAACGGGTTCACCAGCACCGCCCCGGCCCCGTGGATCCCGCCGGTCCATTGCACGAACGACCTCAGGTCGGCGAGATCACCCATCCCCCACGACCCAGCCGACCGCAACGCGTACAGCTGCAGCATCCACCCCCACGTCGAAGGCGGCTCGGGCAGCCGCGGCGGCGGCACCACCACGGTGGCCTCCTGCTCGCCGACCCGCAGCGTGTACCAGCCGGCGGGCAGGTCGGCCGGCAGCGCATCGTCGACGACCCGCGCGCGCCCGTCCTCGTCGACCAGCACTCCTGGCCCGGGAAGCGGCCGCACCCGACCCGAACGCAGCGCCACCGTCCCCGGCAGCCGCCCGGCCGCCCACCGTTCCCGCACGGCGGCGAGCCCGTGGCGCACGGCGCTCGGTGTCGAGGCGTCCACCCCGAGCAGCCCGAGCACGGTGACGACAACCTCGGCGTCGACGTCCACCCGGCGCCGTTCCCCGTCGCGGTACCAGCACGCCACACCGTGCGCATGGGCCAGCGCCTCGAGATATGCATCCACGCTGCCATCCTGTCGGGCCCCCACGGGCTGGCCTGGAGGTGCGGAGCAGCTAACGGCGAAGGGCCTTACGACGGATGACCCCGATCACGGAAGTACCGACGAACAGGACAATCCCGACGATCGCCAGCCAGATCAAACCCTCGAAGGCGAACCCGACAATCGCCACAAGAAGCCAGAGCACGAGCAGAACGATGACCAGGACGAGCACATCAACCTCCAAGGTTCGGGGGGTGCAGCGTAGCCGACTCAGCTGATCGTCCCAGCGCCCCGGCCCGCGGGATGCGGGCCGGGGCGCGCCGAGCGGAAGTGACGGCCTGCACTCACGCGCGAGTGCTGTCCGGTGCGCCGGCGGTAGCAGGTGCTTGCGCCCGAACCGCGTGCACCTCGATGCGCTTGGGCTTGACTTCCTCCACCTTGGGCACCACCACCAGCAGCACGCCGTCTTCGGCCGAGGCCTCGATGGCCTCTGCCATCACATGGGGCGGCAGCGTGATCGAGCGACGGAAGAGGCCGTAGCGGCGCTCGAAGGAGCAGCTCCAGGATCTGGTCCTGGACGGCGTGTTCGCCGAGGTCGACTGCGACGTCAACCACTCACTACCTTGGACCGAGCAGATCAAGGTACTCGCTCATCGGCTGCAGAACGTACTGGAAGACCATCCTGGGGTCGCCGGTCTGTTGAAGACTCGCGACCCCCTCGGACCGCACTCCCGTGCCTTGGCCGAGGCATTCCTGCTGCCGCTACACCTCGCCGGGTTCCCCCACCGCGAGGCCAGCCTCGCATTCTTCCTCATCGTCGGCTACACCGTCGGCTTCGAGGTCAGCAGCACCCGCATCTCCGTCAACGAGCAGCGTGTCCAGGACGCGGCGACCAGAAAGCAGCTCCACGAGTTCTTCCGGTCGCTTCCCGGTGACCGCTTCCCCCACCCTGGTCGCCCTCGGCGAGCATGTCTGGCTCGACAACCGCTACGAGCGGTTCGCAGCCGGCATCAACGTGCTCGTCGACGGGCTGGAGCGGGCCCAGCGCCCGACGCCACGACCCAGCTGATCGACACTGCCTACGCCTCGCGACCGGATCACCAACGTCGAATTGCTCATCAGTTCATGTCGCTACCGATGGTGACGTTTCCGTTCTCGCCTCGCGGTCTCCTCGTAGAAGTTAGAAGGTGCGGGCCGGACCAGCTCGCGCAGCGCTAGCCACAGCAGCGACGCCGCGCCCTGGATGTAGGTCACGCGGTCTCTCAGTCTCACCCGGTGGATGGTGTCACATCGAGGGAGGGAGGGACTACTCCAGCTCCCAGACGGCTGGCGCGCGGCACGTGGGCCGACCTGGCGCGCGTCTAGCCGACGACGCGCTGCAGCTTCGCCGAGAGGTGCGGCTGCATCGGCAGGCCGCGCAGCGCCCGCTCCTCGATGTAGGCCAGGTCGCCATCGTCCAGGATGCCGTACAGCCGGGTGGCCGCGGTCGTGTCCCTGGCCGACTCGCTGCGCATCACGGTGTCGGTGTTGAGCTCCCACGAGGCCTCGCTGGTGGCGCCGCCGTAGTAGATCTCGCAGATGCCGAAGGCGTGCGCGATGAGCACCTCGATGGCCTCGTCCTCGTCCACGCGCCACCACCCCACCTCGCGGGCCGCGGGGTTCACGACCTCGCCGGTGCCGGCTTGGCTGAGCAGCCATGCCCGTGCCTCGTAGAACAGGAACGGCCTGCCGTCGTGGGCAAAGGTGAGTTGCTGGCCGTAAGGGAACTGGCCGAGCAACGAGGGGTACTGGGCCTCGCCCTCGCCGCGCCAGACACCCACCAGCGGCGACAGCGGCTCGCACTGCGGGTGCAACTCGATGCCGTGGCCCAGGTTGGCGGTGTCCGGGCCGATCGGCAGGTCATCGAACTGCGGTAGGTTGCGGTCGGCGGCGCGCTGGGCGGCGGCCTGCAGAGCGTCGGCGCCTGGATCGGACTGGGACATGTCGCTCATCGTTCCTCGGCGGACAGTCGATACACCACGTACTCCGAACCAGACGATAAGCGCGCAGACCGCGGTCAGCAGGATGGATGGTCGGAACCACTGTACCGGCGTCGGGTAGGTCTCGCCCGAGCCTGCCCTGTTCCCCTGGCACCTCGCCTGGCAGGCCGTCCTCGACCACCCCTGGCGGTCCGCTGGGACGTGACGTCACCGCCGGGCCTGCCGCCATGCAGCGCCAAGCGACGGGTGAGAGGCGGTGGTGGCCAGGGCGTGCAGCGACACCGGTGCCGCTGCACGCCAAGCTGAGTACCGGCGCGGCCGAGTTCCTCGTGCTGCGCTAGCTCGGGAGACCATCGTCGATCGGCGACTCGCTACTGAGGCAGGTAGACAGGATCCAGGTTCAGGATCTGATTGTAAATCTGATGCTCAACAAGAATCGTCGAGACTCCGAAGTGCTCTGCTACGGAACCCAAATCCTCCTGGACAGCTTAATTCGGGCGCACTTCCAGCCTGGCTTCGATGCCGGCGGCAGGTGCGAGAAGCTCGGCGACGAAGGCCCGTTCCATCTTTTGTGTATAAGTATAGGCCGTCGTGACTAAGAATGATACCTCGTCGCGCGCAAGCCGATGCCACAGTACTCGACTCAGGATGAACCTGGTTGCACTTGCGTTTACACGTCGGCCCAGCACAACTGCCGGCCGAGCATGGCCACGTGCGATACCAACAGCCTGTAGATTCGTATCGACGCCAGGTCTGAATTGTTGCGAGACATACTGATCGACGGCCAGACGACTCTCGTCGTCAAGGCCCAGGGCCTGACGAACGACCCGAGCCTGATTCCAGCCTATCCGGTAAGGCACGACTTCGTTCGAAACAGGGTGACTCGCCAACGCGCGACGAATATTTTTGATATCATCGGACTCCTCCCCGACGAGTGCGTTCGCTTCCGCGGTCGCCGTGGTGAGCCAGTCGACGGCTGGCACCAGCCGTTCGACGTGAACAGCATCAAAGAAGTCTCGTAGCAGTTCCTGGGGTAGTCGTTCTGCTGCCCCGATGATTGCCGACTCGTACTCGTCTGCTTCGGCGAAGGCATCGAAGTCGAGTTGAGCAGCAGCGAAGCAGTATAATCTTTCATCGTGATCCAGTGAGTTGAGAGATTCCCACTCCTTCTCCAAAGGCGTGCCAGCTACACCCCGTTCTCTTAGCCGGTCCAGTACGGAGATAACCAGGTCTGTCAGTATCCGCTGCAAAATATCGCTGTCGACGGTAGCTTCCCCTTCTGTCAGGTATCTGATCGGTGTAAACTCGTCGAATTTGCGATCGCGTTTCCAGCGCAACCTCGTACCCAGCCTTCCGGGAAGATTACGAGATTCGGCCACACGAACCCGTCTCCGGCCGACCGGACACCGTGTCTGGTATGGCGACCCGTGCCCCCACGCGCCGGCCTCGAATTTGCTACCAGGAACCACCAATTGTATACGATCCACTCCGCCAACGGATAAAGAGGCGCGAAGATGGATCGTCGGGAACTTCCAGACATGCGGTCTTCGACCAGAGTCAGGCAGTCGTTACCGACGAAAACTTGAATTCGGGACCATGTGGCTTGGTGCTCGGGCGCTCGGACCATTTGGCCGGGCTCCCACTCCCACCGAATTGTTAGCTCGGCGTTGCCATCCATGGGCATACTCCTAATCGACATTCGGTTGATCGAAGGCAGTCGGCCACTCGTCCGGTCTTAATGGGTATCCCTTGTACTCGCCGCGTACCTTCAACCCTCCCACTGCGCTCCGATGCGGCCCTCGAGGATCACGGGGCGTCGACCGCGACGACTTCGCGCAAGAAGTCACGTCGGTCGAGGAAGTCGCTGAGGTAGGAGCGATGATCGTCGCAAGCGAGCCAGCTTTTGCGCCGCTCAGGTGTGTGGACGCGGGGGTTGTTCCACACCAGCACCCAGGCGGCCGGCGCGCGGCAGCCCTTCGCTGAGCACTGGCGGTTCTCGGGACCACCGTCCTCGCTTGGTGGTAGCTGGTTCACGTGCGCTTCCTCAACAGGGGGTGTCGCCGCCGGATGACGGCTCGCTCATCCTCGCCTGAAGTTGACCCGCTTTGTAGGCCTCTTGCCCTCTTCGAGCTTGCCGGGGTGGAGAACTTCGTCTTCGGTCAACGTCCGTTCGGTGCCGTCGCGCAGATTCTCCTCGATTACGGGGACATCCGTAGGAAAACTGCCGAGCTCACGAACGTCGGCCACCGAGATGGTGTCCTGGTTCCATGGGTGAGTTTTTCCCTCGATCAGCACTTCATAACCAACAGTGTCCGGCTTTTCGGTCACTTCTGATCAACCTCTTTCGTTGGTCGCCGCTGAATGCTCCGGCCGTCTTCATTACGAGTTGTGTTTAGGGGAAACTGTTTAATCTCTCAGGATACCACATCGTCTGGGTCGCCGAGCATCACGATGCCAACTCGATCCTGTCCGCGGCCGGCTGACCGTGCGGCCATCGCGCGCCACGAGTCGCATCCGCATTGAACCGCCAGGGTGCTCTCCTTCACGCCGCCAGATGGCCTGGAGCCCAGCCCAGGGTGGGTGGCAGTACACCTTCAAGGGTCAGCAGCCAGCGCTTGACCTGGAGGCTGTCCCGCCCGGAACCCCGCTGTAGCCGCCGAGACCGTCGTGGGCGATGACCCGGTGGGTGGGAACCACGATCGGGATCGGATTGGACCTCATGATCGCCTCGATGCGCCGGGCCGTGACACCGGTCCCGCTGCGTGTGGCCCAACTCGCCGTAGGTGGCTGACTCACCACGACCCACGGTGGCACACAAGGTCTGCAGCGCGGCACGGGCGATGAGCTCGTCCCGCTGAGCCCAGCTGATCTCGGCCAGGCCAACGCGGGTGACCGCGACACTCACCCAGCCGACCGGGGTGGCGAGGCCGACGACGGCCATGTCATCGTTCGGCGTGCTCATGCGCCCATTGTGCCCAGCAGGCCCGACACCGCCTCCCGCAGCTGTCGGTGGCCATCCGCAGGGTATGATCGTGAGAGGGTTCGAGGGGAGGGCATGACCGACACGAGCCAGGCACAGCGCACGGGCAAACGGCGCGTGTGGCAAAGTGTGACGACGTCCGGGGCTTCGGCGATCGGCGTACTGGTCGCGACTATTTATCAGGACCCGAAGACGCTGTGGGAGTGGTTACTCCTCATAGCTGGCGCATGCCTGAGCGGGGGCATCGTCGTGGTCGTGCTTCCCTGGTTGTCGGACGGGCTTACCAGGGTGTGGCACTGGCTCCGCGATCATACGGCCGTGAAGACGGTACTCACCTCGGCTCTTACGTTGTCTCTGGCACTGGCCGTAGGGATCGGGTTCGTGATGCTGGGAAGGCCGATTTACTACATGTTTTTCGGTTGTGACCATCCGACGGAGCTGCGTGTTCTCAGCTCGCGGGCCGGGGAGGAACCCGCCGAGCGGCTGGCGGGCCGGTACGAGCGGTCCACGGCGGAGGATGACTACGGGTGTCCGGCCGTGAATGTGTACGTCTACTCGGCGGACACGAAGGATACCAGACGAGCCATTGCTGACGACTGGTCGGCCGAGCACCTGCGCGATGTAGGGCCGCACCCGGACGTGTGGCTGGCAGATTCCACCGCGGAGATCGAAAAGATCCGAGAGATGCCGGACAGCGCCGGTGCCGGGTCCATGATCGTCCATGAAGATCCCATCGCGTGGTCGCCACTGGTGCTGGGAATAACCGCCTCGACTGTGCCTGACTCACTCGCCGCGCTGCGGAGAGATGCATCCTGGTCGGTGCTGTTCCAACACGCCATGGACCTTGGTTGGGACGTGGTCCGACCTGACCCGATCACGTCGCCGATGGGAGAGGTGGGCGCCGCCGCGCTGTACCATTCCGATGGGCTGGTCGATCCGGCCCGAGCCCGCATGATCGAGCAACGGATCGGCCGGTCGCTCGATCAGGGGGGCTACCCCCTCGGGGATGGCCTCGACGTGCTGTGCCGGCACCGCCAACTCGACACGCCGAGCACGGCTGTGATCGTTTCTGAGCAGGCATTGGTGCGGTTCAACGAGGGCGATTGGCTGGGTGGACGGTGCGGAACCGCGGAGTTCCCGCGCGGGGAGGACGACCGTCTGCTCGCGTTCTACCCGTCCGACACCCGAAGCCTCGATCACCGCTTCGTGCGGTTCACATGGAGCGGGTCGCCCCAGGAGCGCGAGGCGAGGGCGTTCGGTGAGTGGCTTGCCCGCGGTGAGGGCGAGGAGGCGCTCGTCGAGGTCGGGCTACGTCCGCCGGACCTGCCCCTGGTCGAGCCGCTTGACGAACGCAACGGCGTGCTGCCCGGCGCTGGCTTCAACCGCGATGAGTTACGCAAGGACGAGCGCGACAGCACCCAGCAGCTCTACACGAGCGCGAACCGGCAGGCGCGGGTCTTGCTTCACCCTGGACTCTTCCGGCTCCATGGGTGCCTCCGCGGGGACGGGTCAGGGCTCCCGGTTCACCGTGGCCGTTCGCGGCGTCGACCGGGTGTTGCAGCTCATGGGTGAGCGCGACGAGTTCGGCTTGTGGCTGTTCTCGGGCGCCGGTACCCGGGAAGCCATCCCGATCGGCCCGCGGCACCAGGCAACTCCCGCCGAGCTGGATCAGGTGATGCCAGCCGGGGGTACCCCGCTCTTCCAGGCGATCGTGGACGGGGTGGCGGGCGTCGGTCCGAGTGACGGCGACCGTGTCAACGCGCTGGTGGTTCTGACCGACGGCGAGGACACCACCAGCGAACTCACGTCCTCGCAGCTGAACGATGCGGTGCGGGGCAAGGGGGTACGGGTGTTCGTCATCGCAGTTGGTGGGACGAGCTGCACGTCGGGGGTGTTGCGCGATCTCGCGTTGAGTACCGGCGGCGCGTGCGCGGATACCGATGTCGAGTCCGTCGACGGCAAGCTGACCGGACTGTTCCGTGTGCTGTGGGGAGTGGGTTGAGTGAAACCGTGGTTCGGCGGGATGATCATCGGGGTCGTCGTCACGCTGGTGGTGACCTTCGTCGTCGGGTGGATCGGTGGTGGCGTAGATGAGCTGGAAGCCGGTAAGCTGGTGATCCTCAGCGGTCGGGACGACAGCGCGGGCGACCAGCGCCAAGCGCTCATCGACGCGTGGAACGCCACCCATCCGCAGCAGCAGGCGAGGATCGAGGAGCTGCCGCCGCAGGCTGACGCCGCGCACAGCGAGATGGTGGCGCGCGCGCAGTCCGGCGACCACGACGTCGACATCTACAACCTCGACGTCACGTGGACCGCCGAGTTCGCCGACGAGGGCTACATCCAGCCGTTGGACGCTGCCGAGCTGGACACCACCGGATTCCTGCCCAACACGCTGGAGACCTGCCGGTACGAGCGGGAACTCTATGCGCTGCCCTTCAACACCGACGCGGGCCTGCTTTACTATCGCGACGACCTGGTATCCCCGTTCAGCACCTGGCCGTCGATCAGAGCCGAGTTCGAGAAGGCATTCGCCCCGAGACAGGACCCGGCGCTGCTGGCCGGATACACCGGTCAGCTCGGTAACTACGAGGGCCTGACCGTCAACGCACTGGAGGCGATGCAGGCCGCCGCGGGCGGAAGTGTGGTGCGCGACAACGAAGTCGTCGTCGACCTGGCGGTCATGAACGACGGGCTCGACCGGCTCCGGCCCACCTCCGGGGACCCGCAGTTCATCCTGCCGGAGTCCCTCGAGTACGACGAAACGGCGAGCACTGAGGCGTTCGGCGACCGCAAGGTGCTGTTCATGCGCAACTGGCCGGTCGCCTACCGCCAGCTCAGCCCAGCCATCGACGGCGACACACCCGACCAGCAACTGGACTTCCGCGTGGTGCCGCTGCCCGGCCCCAGCGTGCTCGGCGGCCAGAACCTCGCCATCGCCGAGAACAGCGACGAGCCGCAGGCGGCACAGGCGCTGATCGAATTTCTGACCGATGCGCGGAGCCAGCAGCTACTTTTCGAGCGCGGCGGATTCGCGGCGACCCGTGAGATTGTCTACCGGGATGCCGCCGTCATCGAGCGATATCCGTACTCCGGCGTTCTTCTGGAGGCGGTTCAGCACGCCAGGCCACGCCCTGTGATTCCATGCTATGCGCAGTTCACCGAGTTCTTTCATGACACTGTGCACACGTCGCTGCGGAACAGGGCTCCCCTTCCCGGCGACTTCGTGAGTCACCTCGACGACGTGATGAACTGTTAGGTTGTCGAGCTGCCCGGAAGCGTGCCAGGAGGTCTGGACGGCTCAGCAGGAGCTCCTGGGCTCTGGGAGCCTCCCGCCGGCACAACCGCGAGTGGTGGTCAGTAGCTTTTCATCGACTGTTGAGTTTGGCCCGGAGCGGAGCTACCGTTGGCTATGACGACTGCACAGCGACCGGGCACCGGCGCCTTGGCCGATCGGGAGCTCGTGCTCGACCTCGCCCGTCTCGGTGCGCAGCTGCTGCCCGTGGTGGGGGGCAAGGCGGCGAATCTCGGCGAGCTCGCCCGGGCGGCGCTTGCGGTGCCGCCGGGGTTCTGCGTCACCACCCGGGCCTACGAGCAGATCGCCGACATCGCCGGGGTGGGTGGCGTGCTCGACGCGGCAACCCGGGACACGCGCGGCCTCGCCGAGCGAGCCCGCGCCGCGATCCTCGCGGCACCCGTGCCCACGGCCATCGCCGACGCGGTGGTGCGCGCCTACGCCGGCCTCGGGGACGATGTGCCGGTCGCGGTACGGTCCTCGGCGACCGCCGAGGACCTGCCCTCGGCCAGCTTCGCCGGCCAGCAGGACACCTACCTCAACATCGTCGGGGCCGGCGCCGTGCTCGACGCGGTACGCCGCTGCTGGGCATCTCTGTGGACCGATCGGGCGGTCAGCTACCGGACGACCAACGGCGTCGACCACCGCACGGTGTGGCTCGCGGTCGTCGTGCAGCGGATGGTCGACGCGCAGGTCGCGGGGGTGCTCTTCACCGCCGATCCGGTGACCGGCCACCGCGGGCACACCGTCATCGACGCCAGTCCCGGGCTCGGCGAGGCCGTGGTGTCGGGCGCGGTCAATCCCGACCACTTCGTGGTGGACACCGCTGGTGCGATCGTCGAACGCAGGCTGGGTGACAAGCGGCTCGTCGTGAGTGCACGGCCCGGTGGTGGCACCGAGCAGCTCGCCCGGCCCGCAGACGCCGAGCAGCCCTGCTTGAGCGATGCGCAGATCCGCGACGTCACCGCACTCGGGCAGCGCGTCGCGGCCCACTACGGCGCGCCGCAGGACATCGAGTGGGCGCTCGACGATGCCGGGGTGCTGTGGCTCACTCAGGCCCGACCGATCACCACGTTGTACCCGCTACCGACCCCGCCCCCGGACGGGGCGCTGCGGGTCTACCTCTGCGCAAGCCTGGCTCAAGGGCTCACCCGTCCCGTGACCCCGATGGGGATCGCGGCGTTCCGGCTGCTCGCGTCCTCCATATCGGATGTGGTGTTCGGCTCTGCCGTCCGCGATCCGCTCGCCGGGCCGGCGGCGTTCGCGGAGGCCGGCCAGCGGGTGTTCGCCGACGTCACGCCCGTGCTGCGCAGCCGGGTCGGCCGGGCGCTGGTGCCCCGGGTGCTCGATGTCATGGAGGCCCGCTCGGCGGTCGTGTTCCGGCGGCTGTTCGATGAGCCACGGCTCGCGGTGCGGAACACGTCATGGTGGCCATTCCTCCGGCGGCTGCTCCAGCTGGCCGTGCGCTTCCGGATCCCGCTGCGCATCGGGCAGGCGCTGGTCCGGCCCGCCGCGGCACGGCGGCGCGTCGACCGGTTCGGCCGGCGGTTGCGCTCGCTGCTCACCGTGCCTGCGGGAGTGACCGGCGCGCAACGGTTGGATCACGTCGAGCATCTGCTCGGCACGAAGGTCATCCCGATCATGCCGACGGTCACCCCGGTGGCCGGCGCGGGATTCATCGCGCAAGCCGTCGCCGGAAAGCTCGCCCACGACGACCTCGCGCCCCGCGAGATGGACGAGGTGCTGCGTGCGCTACCGCACAACGTCACCACCGAGATGGATCTCGAGCTGTGGGCGCTGGCGACACGGGTCCGTGCGGATGCGGCGGCCGCCGCCGCGCTGCGCGGGGAGGCCCCGGCGGGCCTGGCTCACCGCTTCACCAGTCGCGAGCTTCCGCCCGTGCTGCAGCACGGGCTCGAGGAGTTCCTGGGCCGGCACGGCCACCGGGCCGTCGCCGAGATCGACGTGGGCATGCCGCGGTGGTCCGACGACCCGACCTACGTCCTGGGTGTGCTTGCCAACTACCTGCGGCTGGACGATCCCGACCTCGCCCCGGACGCGCAGTTCGCCCGGGGCGGTCGCGCCGCCGAGGCCGCAGTCACGGGGGTGGTCGGTAGGGTTCGGCGCCGCAGCCGGCTGCGGGCCGTGACGGTGAGCGTCACGCTGTGGCGGGTGCGAGAGCTGGTCGGTATGCGGGAGACGCACAAGGACTACCTGGTACGCGTCCTCGCGCACGTCCGGGAGCAGCTGGCTGCGGTCGGCGCCGAACTCGCCGGCCGGGGACTGCTCGACGCGGCCGAGGACGTGTTCTTCCTCGATCTCGTCCAAGCGCGGGCCGCGCTCGCGGGCGCGGATCTCCGCGAGGTCGTCGCGCACCGCCGCGAGGTCTACGAACGGGAACTCCGCCGGCGGCAGGTGCCGCGGGTCATGCTGTCCGACGGCACGCAGCCCGAGGCACTCGCCTCACCCGGCCCGGAGACGGCCGGCGACCAACTGGTAGGCACACCCGCGTCCGCCGGCACCGTGACCGCAATCGCGAGGGTGGTGCTCGACCCGGTCGGGGCCCACCTGGCACCGGGCGAGATCCTCGTCGCGCCGTCGACCGATCCCGGCTGGACACCGCTGTTCCTCACGGCGGGCGGGCTGGTCATGGAGATGGGCGGGGCGAACTCACACGGCGCCGTGGTAGCCCGCGAGTACGGCATCCCCGCCGTGGTCGGAGTCCCGGATGCGACCCTGCGCATCACCACGGGGCAGCGGATCACTGTCCAGGGCGCCACGGGCCACGTCGAATTGCAGTAGCCGGCCGATGCTCAGCCGTCCTGCGACTCGTCTTCCCCGTCCTGTGACTCGTCCTCCTCGGCAAAGACCCGGCTGGCCCGGAAGTCCTCGGGCCCCAGGGTCGTGAGGTCGGCCAGGCGGGCCTGGCCGCCCTCGGCGACCAACCGGTTGGCATGCCGCAGCCGTGCCCGCTCGATCGCGTTGCGGACGCTGCGCGCGTTTGCGAACCGCGGCTGGCGGACCCGGCGCTCCAGGTAATCGCGGAACACCTTGGCGGCCTCGGATGAGAACTCGTAACCCTCCCGCTCGGCCATCATCCCGGCGATCTCGGTCAGCTCGTCGACGGAGTAGTCGGGGAAGTCGATGTGGTGTGCGATGCGCGAGCTGAAGCCGGGGTTGGAGACGAAGAAGCGCTCCATCCGGTCGGCGTAGCCGGCGAGCACCACCACCAGGTCCTCCCGGGAGTTCTCCATCACCTGCAGCAGGATCTCGATGGCCTCCTGGCCGTAGTCCCGCTCGTTCTCCGCGCGGTAGAGGTAGTAGGCCTCGTCGATGAACAGCACGCCGCCCATCGCGCGCTTGAGAACCTCCTTGGTCTTGGGTGCGGTGTGCCCGACGTACTGGCCCACCAGGTCGTCGCGGGTCACGGTGACGAGATGCCCGCGGCGGGAGTAGCCGAGCCGGTGCAGCAACTCGGCCATCCGCAGCGCGACGGTGGTCTTCCCGGTCCCCGGGCTACCGGTGAAGCTCATGTGCAGTGCGGGCTGCGTGCCGGAGACCCCGAAGCGGCGGCGCTGGCCGTCGATGAGCAGCAGCGCCGCCAGTTCGCGGATCCGGGTCTTGACCGGCGCCAGCCCGACGAGGTCGGCGTCCAGCTTGGCGAGCACCTCGTCGATCCCCACGTCGGCGCGCGCCGCGGTCAGGTCGACCTCGTCGTCCGGCGACAGCGGGGCGGGTTCCCCCGTGCCGTCGTCCTCCGGCTCGGAGGTGCCGTTGTCGTCTGGCTCGGCGGCCTCCGCCGGGGCGTTTCGCCCCGGCGGAGACATCCCGAACCCCGGACGGGCGGCGGCGCCGTCCTGCTGCGTCATCCGCCCGCCCCGTACCGCTCGCCAGCCGGTGCCTCCGTCGCGTAGGCATAACTGGTGTAGCGGATCACGCGGTCGTTGGCCTCCTGCCGTTCCAGCCGGAAGCCGGGTTCCTCGGGTGGCCGCTGCACCAGGAACGACAGCGCGACGGTCTGCCGGCCGAACGACGCGTCGTAGGCGTTGACCCGGATGTAGGTCCGCGGGTAGGCCTTCCGGCAGGCGTTGACCTCCGCGACCACGCCTGCGGCGTCGGCCAGGTCGAACATCGGCAACCCCCACATCTCCCAGTAGATGTTGCGGGGATGCGGATCGTCGGTGAACTCCACCGAGAGCGCCCAGCCGTTGTCCAGCGCGTACTGCGCCTGCGCGGTGATCTCCTCGTCAGTGAAGTCGGGCAGGTAGGAGAAGGTGCCCTGGGTGATTCGTATGGACACGGCGATGCCTTCCGCTAGGCGTTGACGGGGGTGGGGGTGACGTCCGGAACGTCGGTGGACTCGTAGGTGAACGTGATGTCACCCCAGGTGGACAGCGCCACGTCGAGCTCGCGGCAGTGCTTGGCCGCGGCCTTCAGGATGTCCTCGCCCTCGTTCATGAAGTCGCGGCCCTCGTTACGGGCCTTGATCACCGCTTCCACCGCGACCCGGTTGGCGGTGGCGCCTGCGGCGATGCCCATCGGGTGCCCGATGGTGCCGCCCCCGAACTGCAGCACGACATCCTCGCCGAGGTAGTGCAGCAGCTGGTGCGCCTGCCCGGCGTGGATCCCGCCGGAGGCTACCGGCATGCACCCGGGCATCGAGGCCCACTCCTGGTCGAAGTACAGGCCCTTGGTCGGATCCGCCTCGATCTTGCCCTTGCGCAGCGTGTCGTAGTAGCCGGCGATCGCGTTCGGGTCGCCCTCCAGCTTGCCGACCACGGTGCCGGCGTGGATGTGGTCGACCCCCGCCATCCGCATCCACTTCGCGAGCACCCGGAAGTTGACGCCGTGGTTCTTCTGCCGCGACCAGGTCGCGTAGCCGGCCCGGTGCAGGTGCAGGATCATGCCGTTGGCCCGGGCCCACTTGGCCATCGACTGGATGGCGGTGTAGCCGATGGTCAGGTCGATCATGATGATGACGCTGCCGAGCTCCTTGGCGAACTCCGCGCGCTCGTAGATCTCCTCCATCGTCGCGGCCGTGACATTCAGATAATGGCCCTTGATCTCGCCGGTGGCCTGCTGTGCCCGGTTGACCGCCTCCATGCTGTGCAGGTAGCGGTCCCGCCAGCGCATGAAGGGCTGCGAGTTGATGTTCTCGTCGTCCTTGGTGAAGTCAAGCCCGCCGCGCAGCGCCTCGTAGACCACCCGACCGTAGTTGCGGGCGGACAGGCCGAGCTTGGGCTTGGTGGTGGCACCCAGCAACGGGCGGCCGTACTTGTTCAGGTACTCCCGCTCCATGACGATGCCGTGCGCGGGGCCCTGGAAGGTCTTGACGTAGTGCGGCGGGATCCGCATGTCCTCCAGCCGCAGCGCCTTCAGCGCCTTGAAGCCGAAGACGTTGCCGATGATCGACGAGGTGAGGTTGGCGATCGAGCCTTCCTCGAACAGGTCGAGGTCATAGGCGACGTAGGCGATGTACTGGTCCTCGGTGCCGGGCACCTGGTCCACCCGGTAGCACTTGCCCTGGTAGTTCTCGTAGGCGGTCAGCCGGTCGGTCCAGACCACCGTCCAGGTGGCGGTGGAGGACTCTCCGGCCACCGCGGCGCCGGCCTCCTCCGGTGGTACGCCCGGCTGTGGCGTGACCCGGAAGGCGGCGAGCACGTCGGTTGGCTTGATTTCGTAGTCCGGCTTCCAGTACCCCATCTCTGTGTAGGGGATGACGCCGGCCGACCAGCGTTGTTTGCCGTCGGACTTCGCGTCGGACTTCGCGTCGGACTTCGCGGAGTCGCTGTCGTTCTTGGTGGTCATCGGATGGGCTCCCGGTTCCTACGTGGCTCCCCGGTTGCACCAGGGCTGGACAGTTCCATCCTGGCCCGGGAGACTTGCAATGTCTATAAAGACTTTAAGCGAACCATCAACCGATCGCTCAAGGAGAGTTGACCGTGACAGCGGCTCGGATGCACGCGCTGGTCGCGGTGGCCGACACCGGGTCGGTCCGGAGCGCCGCCGAGCGCCTCGTGGTGACGGACTCGGCGGTATCGGCCGCGCTGACTGCGCTCTCGCGGGATCTGGGCGTCCCGGTCGTGGAGCGGGCGGGTCGCGGGCTTCGCCTCACCCCGTCCGGACAGACCTACGCCGGCTACGCGCGCCGGGTGCTCGGGCTGCTCGAGGAGGGACGGGCGGCCGCCCGCGGAGAGCAGGATCCGAACCGGGGCCGGCTCCGGCTGGCGGCCGTGACCACCGCAGGCGACCACCTGCTGCCCACACTGCTGACCTCGTTCCGGGAGCGGCACCCGCTCGTCGGGCTCGCCCTCGAGGTCGCCCCGAGCGACGAGGTCTGGAACCTGCTCTACACCCATGCCGCCGACCTCGTCATCGCCGGGCGCCCTCGGCCCGGAGTGGAAGCCCGGGTGGTGGCGACCCGGGCCAACCAGCTCATCGTGGTCGCAGCGCCGGACGTGGCGGCCGGCTTCGACTGGTCGAGCACTCCGTGGCTGTTGCGCGAGCAGGGCTCCGGGACACGGGCCACGCTCGAGGCCTACCTGGTGGCCAGGCAGGCGCAGCCGCCCCGGCTGGTGCTCGGTTCGAACGGGGCGGTCATCGCCGGCGCGGTCGCCGGCCTCGGGGCGACCCTGGTCTCGCAGGATGCGGTCGCCGACCTGCTCGACGCCCGCCGGTTGACCCGGGTGGGCGCTCCAGGCACCCCGATGCGCCGGCCATGGCACGCGGTGACGGGATCGACAGCCACCGCGACCACCCGGCTGTTCGTCGAGCATCTGCATGCCTCGGGCTGGCGGTACCCGGCGGCGTCGTGGTGAGCCGCCGCTCGCTGCGGGCGGCCGACGTCCCGGGCGAGTTCGACGCCGCCGCGGGCAGCTACGACGGCCTCGTGGGTGCCAGCCCCGGTTACCACGAGCACCTGCGGCTGTCGGCCCGGCGGATGGAGCTGCCGCTTCGGGGTACCGGGCTGCGGCTGCTCGACCTGGGCTGCGGTACCGGGGCGTCGACGGCGGCCCTGCTCGCGGTCGCACCGGAGGCCACCATCGTCGGCGTGGATGCCTCGGCGGGGATGCTCGAGCGGGCCCGGGAGAAAGCCTGGCCGGCGACGGTGTCGTTCGTGCACGCGCCCGCCGAGGGGCTCGCCGAGGCGGGCGTGCAGGGGCCGTTCGACGGGGTGTTCGCCGCCTACCTGGTGCGCAATCTCGCCGATCCCGATCCGGTGCTGCACGCGCTGCGGGATCTGCTGCGTCCCGGGGCACCACTCGTGGTGCACGACTACTCGCTGTCCGGATCGGTGGCGAGCCGGGCGCTGTGGACGGCGGTGTGCTGGGGCGTGATCATCCCGATGGCCGGGATCCGCTCCGGTCGAACCGCGCTGTACCGCTACCTGTGGCGCAGCGTGTTGCGCTTCGACCGCGCCGGCGAGCTGGCCGCGCGGCTGCGCCGGATCGGTTTCGACGATGTCCGCACCGATCCGGTGGCCGGGTGGGAGCGCGGCATCGTGCACACCGTCGTTGCGCGGCGCGGGGACACACCGTGACACTGCGCAACGGGCGCCTCCCCGGACGGGACCGGCGTGCCGTGCTGCACCCGGCGCCTGCCGGCCGGCCGCGTGCCGATTCCCAGCCGCGGGTGGCCGTGGTCGGCGGCGGCATCGCCGGGGTGGCGGCGTCGGTGGCGCTGGCCGAGCGTGGCGTCACCGTCGAGCTGCTGGAACGCGAGGACCAGCTGGGCGGGCGGGTCAGCGGGTGGCCGACCACGCTGGCCGACGGCTCGCGGGTCACGATGACCCGGGGCTTCCACGCCTTCTTCCGGCAGTACTACAACCTGCGCCGGCTGCTGCGCCGCGCCGACCCAGCAGGTACCGCGCTGACCCCGCTGCACGACTACCCGCTGGTCGACGCGCACGGTAACCGTGACACCTTCGTGGGCCTGCCGCGTACCCCACCATGGAACGCGCTGGCCTTCGCCGCGAGGAGCTCGACGTTCTGCTGGCGCGACCTGGTCTCCCGCATCGACCCGGTGGCGGCGCTGCCGCTGGTGGACGTGTCGGTGCCGGACGTCTACACCCGCCTCGACGGCATCGATGCGATGGGTTTCCTGGAGCGGATCCGGTTTCCCGCCGCGGCCCGGCACCTCGCGTTCTCGGTGTTCTCCCGCAGCTTCTTCGCCGACGCCCGGGAGCTCTCGGCGGCCGAGCTGGTGACGATGTTCCACATCTACTTCCTGGGTTCGGCCGAGGGCCTGCTCTTCGACGTCACCTCCGAGCCGTTCCCGCAGGCGGTGTGGGACCCGATGGGCGGCTACCTGCGCGCCCAGCGGGTCCGGGTGCGCACCGGCACCGCCGTCGATGTGGTGGAGGCGGGGCGGTCGCGCCGCTTCGCGGTGCGCACCGCGGCGGGGGAGGACCCCGACGAGGTCGACGCCATCGTGCTCGCCTGCGACGTCGCCGGGCTGCGGTCACTCGTCGCGGGCTCGCAGCTCGGGGACGAGCCGTGGCGGCGGCGGATCGCGGCGTTGCGCACCGCGCCACCCTTCCTGGTGTCCCGGCTGTGGCTGGACCGCCCGGTACGCGCTGACCGCCCCGGGTTCCTCGGCACCGCCGGGTTCGGGCCGGTGGACAACGTCAGCGTGCTCGACCGCTATGAGGGCGAGGCCCGGCGCTGGGCGCTGGCCCGCGGCGGCGCGGTGGTCGAGGTGCATGCCTACGCGCTGCCCGAGGGCAGCCGGACCGAGGGGCTGCGCGGCGAGATCCTCGCCCAGCTGTACCGGCTCTACCCGGAGACGGCACAGGCCCGCATCGTCGACGAGCGCCACGAGCTGCGCGCGGACTGCCCGCTGTTCGCCCCCGGCCATTTCGCCGACCGCCCGGCCGTGACCACCCCCGACCCGGGGCTGGTGCTCGCTGGCGACCTCACCCGGGTGGACCTGCCGGTCGCGCTCATGGAGCGCGCCGCCACCAGCGGGCTGCAGGCCGCGAACGCGCTACTGGCACAGTGGGGCGTGCGCGGGCACGCGCTGTGGACGGTGCCGACCCGCGGCCGGCTCGCGCCGCTGCGCGCCCTCGCCGCCCGGTACCGCCCCGATAGGTCGTGAGTGATTTCGGTAGCTATAGTTGAGCCACATATGGTTATCTACTTGTGACCTGGAACGACGGGACGGGCTGACCGTACCGACCCGTGCCGACCCTCGCC
>JBOHGT010000101.1:0-10516 GCA_050700385.1 Pseudonocardiaceae bacterium
AATCCGGTGGGACGGCCGTGGTGCAGGCGCTGCACGGGATGGGTGGGGTGGGCAAGACCCAGGTGGCGATCGAATACGCGCACCGCTACGCCGGGGTCTACGACGTGGTGTGGTGGGTCAGCGCCGAGGAGACCGGTCTGATCGGCGAGCAGTACGCGGCACTCGCGACCGAGCTCGACCTGATCCCACCGCAGGCCAACACGGCCAGCGCGGTCGGGGCGCTGCGCGCCTACCTCCGCGGGCACAGCCGCTGGCTGCTGCTGCTCGACAATGCCGAGTCCCCCCGGGAACTGCGTGACTGGCTGCCCGCCGGCCCCGGGCACACCCTGATCACCTCCCACAACCCCCGTTGGGGAGAGCTCGCCACCCGGGTGGAGGTCGACGTGCTGCCCCGCCCGGAATCAGTGGAGCTGATCCACGTCTCCCGGGCAGGCGTTGGTGGGGCCGACGCCGACCGGCTGGCTGAGGCTCTCGGCGACCTGCCGCTGGCCCTGGCGCAGGCGGCCGGGTTCTGGCCGAGACCGGCATGCCGGTTGATCACTACCTGAACCTGCTGGAGACCCGGACGGGCACCGCGTTTCAGAGAGTTCAGGTTCCGGTCGGCGCCTCGTCCGGCCGATGTGGTAGAGGTCGGTAGCCCGGCCGACACCGCCGGCCCTGCGGTGTTCTCTCTGCGTTTGCTCGTCCGCTTCGTCGGTCAATCCGGAGGGGCAACATGCTCGACCGCTTCTATGTGAACACCGTTCTTCCTGCTCAGGACGGTGAGTGGGGCCGGGGCGTTCCACCAGCTCCTCGGGCGGATAGCCGGCATGCACGGAGGACGTGCAGGTGTGCGACGACTACAACGGCACTTCGAGCGACGCCACCCCCGATTCGGACATGCATCGACCATGATCGTCGTTTCGTGAGATCCTGGTCCGGTCAGCGGACCAGGATCTCACGAAACGACGATCATGCAAGCACGCTACGGCCTGCCGCCCGATCTGCCGTTGCAGGTAGGAGAGGCGGCTACCGCGCCAGCAAGGCCGCCACGGCGTCTCGGGAAGCGTCTGGAACGTCGACAACCTTGGTGCGGCTGGTCGCCCCTACGGCCAGTCTCGAGCGTCGTTGAACGCCCGCTCATGCCGCTGTCCGTGCGCGGCACCGGCGCAGACCGTGACGAGCGCCGATGCCGACGCCCCGGCGCGCCCCTAGAACACGAACCGACACCACCGTGTATCCCGAACGGCTAGTAGACCCCCAAGTGCAGGTGCGCAAACGTCAAAGAGAAGGGCACCCGCATGACCACCTCGCCGCCCCGGTCACTGCCAGCGCCCAGTAGTCAGCTGACCGTCCCAGACCGTCGACAGCGGGTGGCCCATGGCGAGGACCCCTCGGCGGAGCATCCGCCCGGCACTCATATCCCCGTGCAGTCGCAGCGCCGGGTGGGTATGAGCTCCCTCGTGCGGCTCCCCGCCGCGCTGGCCCGCCGGGTTGCCCTCGCCGTGGACACCGCAGCGGAGTTGGTGGCTCTGCCGGGGCGGGTGGTCGGGCTGGTGGCTCTGCCGAGCAGGCCCTCGCCGCCGTGCACGCGGCCGTGGCACGGACGGATGCGCTGCTCGACCGCGTCGATTGCGTCACCGGCAAGGCGGACGGTGTGGTGCAGGCCGCCAGCCGGGCGGTCACGGCGGCCGTCGCGGCTGTCGAGCAGGCCAGCGCTCTCACTGCGAGCGCCGCGCCACTGCTGGACAGCTACTCCGGCCGCTGCATCGCCTCGAGCCCACGGTGCGCCGGATAGCCGACACCACCGACCCGCACGAGATCGATGCCCTGGTGATGCTCATCGACCGGCTACCGCACCTGGCCGACGCGATGAACGACGCGATCCCGCTGCTGGGCCGCATCGACCAGGTCGGCCCCGAATTGAACCAGCTGCTCGAGAGCGTCTCCGACCTCAACCGCATGGTGGGCTGGCTACCAAAGGCGTTCCGGCGGCGCCGCGACGGCGCGGCCGACGAGTCCTGACCGCGGGTAGCGCCGCCCAGTACCCGCCCGTCGCGACACGAACCGGCAGACAACCGTCAGCCGGTGAGCAGCCGATGGCAAGCGTCGCTCGACAGCATGGGCGGCAGCCGCGCACCAGGCAGGGATGCGCGAGCGGAAGGACGGGAGTTGACGAGATGACCAGCAGCTGGGCCTACATCGATGGGCAGCCAGGGGCGGATCCGGCCACCGATCGATTCGTGCTCGAGCGCGACGGTCAACGGACGACGCTGGTCCCGGTGCCGGACGAATCCGCCGCAGCGCAGGTCGCGGTGGAGTTGGTCGACGGTGGCGTCGAGCTCACCGAGCTGTGCGGCGGCTTCTCCGTGCACGATGCGGCGAGGGTCATCGAGGCCGTCGGCGGACGGGTTCCGGTCGGTGGGTGTCACGTCAGACAAGCGAGCGGACCTGCAGGTCGGGCACGCACTCCGCGACAACGTCGAAGTCACGGTCGCGGTGCACCAGGGTCGCACCAGTGCGCACCGCGACCGAGGCGATCAGGCAGTCGAGCAGCTTGCGGACCGTCCGGCCGCCACGCTGCACGGTCCGGTAGATCGCCGCTGCGTCGCGGTAGTCCAGGGCAGCGTCGACCGGCAGCAGGTGCAGGCCCGCGGTCAGCTCCTCGAGCTTCCTGAGAACCCGATCGTTGGTCGCGCCGGACAACAGCTCCATGACCACGGGCTCCGTTGTCACGATGACCGAGTGCTGCTCGCGGATCAGCCGCCGCACCTCGAGATGGGCGGCCGAGCCGGTTCGCCTCAGGTACTCGATCCACGCTGAGCTGTCGATCAGCTCCATCCGAGGTCTTCGATCTTCGATCGGCGCATCTCGTCAAGGTCGCCTTCCCAGCCGATTCCCTCCAAGCTCTCCAGGAACTCCGGGGAGAGTCGGGGGCCGACGAGTCGGCGCAGTGCGAGATCAACGGTCTCCCGCTTGGTGCGCAGCCCGTACTTGCTCATCGCCTCGGCGATGAGCTCATCGTCGATGTCGATGTTGGTGCGGCTCATACACAAACGGTACACCTCTCGCGCGAGCCGGACTGTCTCGCGGGTCAGTCGGAGCTGTCGGCGCTCTGCGAGCCGGCGCTGCTATCGGCGGAGTGGATCCCTTGGTGCTTCGCTGGCGCTGGGCTGTCCCCAGAGCCACCGCTGTCTGCGATGTGCACCGGCGGGGCGGCCCGGACCTGCGCAGGTGCGGGCACCGGTGCGAAGCCGGGATCGCCCGGCGAGTCGTGCCCCGAGTCGGCCGACTCGAACGGGGACGAACCCGGTGAGTCCGCCGATTCGGGTGAGTCGTCGCCCTGAGCCGGCCCACCGCTGCCATCCCCGGCCAGTTGGATCGCCGGCGCCTGCCGCCGATCGTTCAACTCGACATCGCCGGACGTCACAGCTACCCCGGCGCCGAAGCCGGCCAGGGCGAGGGTGGTACCCACCACGATCCACGGTCGCTTGAGATTCATCGTGTCTTCTCCTGTCTGCGGTTCTGACCCAACGATGCGACACGCTCATGAAGGCAGCACCCGGACGTTCATGAAGGACGGTTCACGTCGAACGATCCGTTATGGGTTCCATGGCGTGCTCGAGCCAGCGCTCGGCCAGCGCGATCCGGCGTGCCGTCGTGATCCGCCAGTCACGTTCCTGCACCCGGTGCGGGCCGGTGGCCAGCGAGAGCACCACCGCTGCGGTTCGCCTGGCCAGCGCAGCAGGCTCGAGATCGCGGGTGAAGCGTCGCTGTACCCGCAGTCCCAGCTGGTTGATCTCGCCGGCGCGCCCGGGGTGCAGCTGGGCGAGCACCGACAGGTGGGCCAGCAGGCAGCCAGCGTCGTCGAGCCGCTCACCCCGCCCGGCGGTGTCGATGTCGAGCAGCCCGCTGACCTCACCGCCCACGGTCATGAGTTGGCTCTCGTAGAAGTCACCGTGCGTCGCAACCTCCGGGCCCTCCGCCCGCGCGCCATGGTCGACGGCGGCCGCCACCGCCCTGGCGCGGTCGACCAGCTCCGGCGTCACGGCGGCGATCACCTCTGCATAGCGCGACGCCTGCTGACCCCACGTGCGACGCCGGGTACCGGCGCCCAGCTCGGCCGGGAGCGTGTCGAGCAATTGGACGATTCCTTCGACGTCCAACCGGACCGAGCCGGTCCCGGTGAGCAGGTCACGTAGCGTCCTGCCGGGCAGCCCGGCCAGCATGACCAGGCCATCGCCGGTCCAGCCGAGGGCTGCCGGGACGGGGCAGCCCGCAGCCGCCGCGATCCGGTGCCGTTCGTGCAGGCCGCGGGCGTGGGCCGGCCGGACCACCTTGGCGAACGCGGTGCCGCCGGGTGCGGTGATCTCGACCACGGCGCGCCGGCGCGGACGGTAGGCCCGCACCCGCAGCCCTACCGCCCCGCCGTCGCCGCCCAAGCCCACCTCGGCGGCCAGCCGCCGCATCCGATCGGCGTCGCATGCCGCCGGTAATGCAGGCAGGTCCGGGTCGAAGGGAAACCGCCACATACCGATTTCGGTGTGCCCGTCGGTCAGCCGCGCCACCCCGGCCGGGAGCTGCCCGGAGGACGCGCCCACCGTCTCCTCGGTGACCGATCCGTCCGACCAGCCCACCCGCACCGCATAGCTGACCGTGGTGCGCCGCCCCGGTTGATGGTCCACCTGCCGCGGGGCCCAGCGCAGCGGCTTTGCGCCAACGGCGGACAGCACCCCCGCCATCAGCTCACCGGCGGGCTCACCGGTCAGTAGCGCGAGATCGGCGTGCGTCGGCGCGGGAATGCCAGCGGTCACCTGTCCACGCTGCGACCAGCGGATGAGGACGAGCTGAGCGGGGTATGAAGGCTTCCTCATACTCGCACGGTGGTCAGCTGTTGAGTGCGTATCCCATTCCACGGACGGTGGTGATGCGAGACGCACCGAGCTTGCGGCGCAATGCGCGCACGTACACGTCGACGATGTTGGAGCCGGGGTCGAAATCGTAGCCCCAGACGTGGGACAGGATCTGTTCGCGGGACAGCACCTGGCCGGGATGCCGCAGGAACAGCTCCAGCAGCACGAACTCGCGGGCGGTCAACTCGACCGTCCGCTGGCCGGTCCGGGCGCGCCTGGTGCGCAGGTCCAGGGACAGGTCGGCGCAGCGCAGCACGGTCACCTCGGGTGCGCGATCCACGCTGCGCAGCCGCAGTCGCACCCGAGCCAGCAGTTCCTCGAAACGGAACGGCTTGGTCATGTAGTCATCGGCGCCGCCCTCCAGCCCGGCCACCGTGTCGTGCACCGAGTCCCGGGCGGTCAGGATGATCACCGGAGTGCTGACGTTGGCCTCGCGCAGCGCTCGCAGCACGCTGAAGCCGTCCTTGCCGGGCAGCCCGATGTCGAGCACCACCAGGTCGAAGTCGCCGTTGACCGCGTAGGCCACGGCGTCGTTGCCGTCGGCCACCACGGTGGTGGTGAACCCGTTGGCCGACAGCCCTTTCCGCACGAACGACGCGATGCGTTCCTCGTCCTCGGCGAGCAGGATCCGGTTCACGGCATCGGCCTGACGGCCGGCAACTCGAGGCCGAACGACGCGCCTTCGCCAGGGGAGGACAACAGCCTGACCGACCCGCCGTGCGCTTCAGCGATCGCCTTGACGATGGCCAGTCCCAGTCCGGCGCCGGCACGATGGTCCCGCGCGCTGCTCGTCGCGCCGCGGGCGAACCGCTCGAAGATCTTCTCCGCGTCCTGCGGCGAGACCCCCGGCCCGCTGTCGGTGATCCAGAACGAGACCCGGCCGTGGTGCAGCGACGAGCCGAGCCGGATCTCGTCCTCGTCAGTGGTGTGCTGCACGGCGTTGTGCGCCAGCTGAGCGACCGCTTGGGTGACGCGTTGGGCGTCGAGGCGCACGGTGCCCTCACCGATCGCCTCCAGTCGCCAGCGCCGCTGCCCCAACGCGCCGACCTTGGCGTAGATGTCGCTGGTCAGCTCGGCCAGCTCAACCGACTCCGGGCGGACGAAGTCCGGGCGATCCGCGGTGGCCAGCACCAGCAGGTCGGCCACGATCCGGTTCATCCGATCCAGCTCGTCGGTGCACAACCGGACCACCTCGGCACGCTCCTCCGGGTCCGCGCCCATCAGCTCCAGGTGACCCCGCACGATCGTGATCGGGGTACGCAACTCGTGGCTGGCATCGTCGACGAACCGTCGCTGCGCGGCGAACGCCCGCTCCAACCGGTCCAGCATCGCGTTGAACTGCTCGGCCAGTGCGGAGATGTCGTCGCGCCCGCCGACCGGAATGCGCCGGGTGAGATCCTGCTCGGTGATCTCTGCGGCGGCCCGGTGCACCACCCGGACCGGCGCCAGAATCTGGCCGGCCACCACCCAGGCCGCCCCACCGGCGAGTAGCAGCCCGAACACGCTTACCCACACCAACGTCCGCACCGTCTCATCGGCCTCGGCGCGGTCCGGACCTACCAGGAAGCCGACCACATACGTGCCGCGCTCCTGGGCCGCGGCCGGTGGGCCCAGCGCGTTGATCTTGGCCCAGCGCAGCTCACCGGATTCGGTGCTCACCGAGCCGGTGTGCTGCTCGGCCGCAAGGATGGGGCCGAGCACATCGCGGCGCTCTGCCAGCGCGAACGGTTCCGGGCGGTCCTGCCGTAGCACCTCATCACCGGCTGCGGTCTGCACCCAGCCGACGATCACCTCGTCGTCATCGGGGTGCTGGCGCTGCAGATGATTGAACAGCAGGTCGCGGACGCTGCGGATGGGCAGCTGGGTGGCCCGGTCAACGCCGGCGGCGGCGACCCCGCTGAACTCGCGGATCTCCTGCTCCAGCGCCGCGGTCACCTTGCTCTCGACCTGCTGCTGCAGCAGGCTGCGGGTCACCACGGTCACGGTCAGCAGCACGACCGCCATCAGCAGCAGCAGCCACCCCATGATCCGGACACGTACCGGAACGAGCATCCGACCGCCCCGGACCGAGCGGTCCGTGGCGGCTGGCTGAGGCTCATCGGCGGCCGCGATCACCGTGGGCACGTCGGACCGCACCCGCGCCGGCGCCGCGTCGGGCTCAGCCGTCGTCCTCGTCGTCGTCTCCCTCGTCGTCGTCTCCCTCGTCGTCGCTGCCCGCACTTCCGCTGTCATCGTCGCTGACCGGCGGCAACGGCGGAACCACCCGGGTTGCCGGTCCCGGCACAGGTACCGGCGGCACCGGTGGCGGCAATGCAGAGGGTTGTTCGGGAGCCGGCGTCAGCGCGGGCAACGGCTCGACCCCGTCGCCGGTGGAGCCCGCCTCACCGATCCGCACCTCGGCAGGGACGGTCCATGCCGAGCGGTCAGGGAGGACCACAGTGGCCAGCGCGGCACCTACCGGCAACGCCAGCAGCGCGGCCAGCACCACCGCTCGGGGCCCGACCTTCACCCGGCCAACGGTGCCGCACCAGCAGCGGAATTACATGAAACGCAGATGAAGATCTCTTCATCGATACACTCCGGCAGAAGTTCAGAAGATGATGGGCACGCGAGAGATCCACACCATTACCGCAGCACCGTGATCAGAGCGCTGTGATCACCGTCGCTGGCCTCGACATCGATGATCCTGAGCATGTGGTTGTCCAGTACCTTCATCAGTGGGCCGGACAGTGGAACCTGGGCACCCGCGCGCCGCGCTCGCAACCGCAACTCCTGGGGGCTCTCGGGCCGTCCGCTTCCACTGGCGACAGGCTCCGGCTCGGGGAGCTGGAGTTGCAGCGCGCTCGCGACCACAGTCGTCACATACACCAGCAAGGCGATCCCTGTCCCCAGCGCCAGCAACCACCCCAATCCGAGTGGCGCCGCCATGAACCCGCCCACGACACCAAATCCGGCGGCCATCAGCAGGGCCATGAGCGGGCACCGGTGGCGGATGTGGGGCGAGCGGGCCGATCGATGGTCCTGCAAGTCAACACTGTTCGACCCGTCTGATGTGTGGCTCGTCGATCGAAGCGTGGCAGGGCACCGTGGCCGCGTGGACCCGGGTTCGCCTGGCAACGGACATCCGTCCAGGCCTGTCCTCGGGGAATGATCGGCGCCCAACACGTTTGGCCATCACCCAGGCGGGGGTATGTGAAGCGGTCGAGCCCAGCGCGTAGTCAAGCACCGCCCGCAGGGTGCTGCTCGAAACTGCGAGGTATCAACGTCGGTCCACCGCTGTTCGTCCCCGTTTGAGCGGAACATCGAGGGAATGGATCTGTCCGAGTTGCGGCGCGTGGGCCGAGTCGCGACAGCATGCAGGGCCCTGCTCGACGACAGCGGCACGCGGCCTGATGTCGGGACATGCCCTCCGGGCAGATCGGCTGGGTTACTCCTGGCCTGCCTGGTGCTCACTGCTGTGTTCGTTGCGCTCGAGCATGTACCGTACAGCAACAGGCGCCACACAAAGCTAGACGCCGTGATAGCGAGGAGGTCGGCACGTGGCTTCGAGTATCCCTGCGCTCAGTTCCATCCCGGGCCCGCGTGGCTACCCACTCGTCGGTGTCATGCCCAGACTTTTCCGCAATCCGTTCGAGTTCATGGTTGAGGCCGCACGAACGCATGGTGGTGTCGTCCGTCTCGACCTCGGTCCTGCCAAGGTGTACCTGGTGAGCCACCCGGACTATGTCAGGCATATTCTGGTCGACAACCGCAGCAACTACTGGAAAGGTCCTATTCTCCGCGGCCTCGAACTCATCATCGGCGACGGGCTGTTCGTCAGCGATGGCGCCCTGTGGCAGCGCCAGCGGCGTCTCATGTCGCCGGTCTTCCACCGCCACCGGCTGGATGCCCTGGTCGGCTCCATGACAGACATCATTACCGGTCACATGGCACGCTGGCAGGACAGCGTCGCGCGTGGCAAGTCCGTGGACCTGCTGGAGGAGATGGTCCCGATCAATGTCAACATCCTCCTCAGGGCGATATTCGGCACGAGCATCGGTCACGAGGGGATCCTGACGATGCGCCGGGCATCAAATGTGATCTTCCATCATTCGGAGAAGCTGGTCTTCAGCTTCTTCCTGCCGATGAGCATCCCGCGACCAGGTCATCGCCGGTTCACAGCGGCGTTGGCGGTCGTGAACGAGCTGGTGAGTAAGATCATTACAAGTCGCCGTCACGTGACGGATGCGGCCGATCTGCTGTCCATACTCTTCCTGGCACGTGACGAGGAGACCGGCGAGGGGATGAGCGACGGGCAGATACGTGACGAGGTTATGAGTATCTTGATGGCGGGCTACGAGTCGACCGCCGCCGCCATGGCCTGGACCTGGTACCTGCTCTCGCAGCACCCCGATGTCGAGCGAGAGCTTCAAGCCGAGCTTTCCGGTGTGCTCGACGGGCGGGTTCCCACTGTTGCGGACCTGCCCAACCTGCGGTACACCCGTATGGTGATCGACGAGACCCTACGTCTCTACCCTCCCTTCCCGGCATTCTTCCGTACGTCCTACGAGGGCGACGCGCTCGGCGACTACGAGCTCCCGCCGGGTTCCGCCATCATCATCAGCCCCTATGCCACGCACCGGAATCCGGAATACTGGGAACGTCCGGAAGTCTTCGATCCCCAGCGTTTCGGGCCCGAACGGGCGGCGCAGCGGCCGAGCGGTACATACTACCCGTTCGGCATCGGGCAGCGGTTGTGCATCGGCAGCAACCTGTCGCTTGTCGAGCAGCAACTGACCGTCGCGACCGTGGCCCAGAGTTATCGCCGCGAGCTCCAACCGGGGTATGTTCTCCAACCGCATTACGACATCGCTCTCCGCCCCCGGCACGGTGTCCCCATGATCCTGACACCCAACCACCGATCCTGATGCGGGCGTTGAGCTGCTGTCAGGACGGCTTTCGACCCACGCCGCAGACTATCTTCGTCTCGAGGGACGGGTAGTCCTGTTCGGGTCGCCAGTCCGTTATGTCGACCAGTCCGGGCTCGACAAGGTCGAAGTCCCCGAAGAACCGGAGGACCTCGTCGTCGGACCGGAACGTCGTCGGACCGGTCGCCCTCATGAGGGTGTCGTACAACGCCACCAGGGCCGGGTCGGTCCGGGTCGAGAAATGCGAAATCCCGAGGTAGCTCCCCGGTGCCATCCGCCGCCGGAACCGCCCGACGATCCCGGCCGGGTCGTCTGCGTCCTCGACGGCGTGGAGCACGCCGAAGATGACCACACCGACCGGCTCCCCGAAGTCACGTGGGCGGAGTCGTCGGGATCCCGCTGCCGAGGTCGACGAACTGCCGGATCCCCTGCTCCGCGAGGTAGCTCACCGCTCGCTTCCCGAACGCCCGGTGCGCCCGCGCAGTCACCGTCCCCTTCGGGTCGACCGCGAGGTACCGCTCCGCGGCCTGGCGGTCGGCCGGGTAGTTGTCCTTGCCTCCCAGGACGTAGTCGTACGTTCGCGCAGTGCTGGGCACGGTGGGATCGGTGCCGGGAGGCGGCGCAGGCTCCGTGTTCATTTTCTCCCCCATCGACAGAATCCGGACAGGCAACCCTAGCCTTCCCCGGTCAGGCCGGTCAGGCCGGTCAGGCCGGTCA
>JBOHGT010000102.1:0-3885 GCA_050700385.1 Pseudonocardiaceae bacterium
CGCCGGGAGCGTCCCAGGCGGCGTGCGCGGCCACCGGACCCCGGCGGCCGACGGCGATCTCCGCGTCGCGAGCGCGGCCCCGCGAGCGCACCGCCACCGGATCGTGGCCCGGGGTCACCACGCGCCAGTCCACCCAGGCCGGCTCGCCGAGCCGCCACCCGCCCGGCAGGTCGAACGGATCGACCACCGGCCCGTCCGGTTCGGCCCGCAGCAGCGCGACCAGGGCGGCCGCGGCCGCGACCTCGGAGGGCAGCCCGCCGCTGACGAGGTCGTCGAGCCGCCGCTCGACCAGGCCGGTGTCCAGCCGGCCGGCGCGCACGTCCGGATCGGCCAGCAGGTCGCGCAGGAACCCGGTGTTGGTGCCCACCCCCAGCACCACGGTGCCGGCCAGCGCCGCGTCGAGCCGGCGCAGCGCGGTGTGCCGGTCCGGGCCGTGGGCGATGACCTTGGCGAGCATCGGGTCGTAGTCGCTCTGCACCAAAGCGCCCGCGCGCAGCCCGGAGTCGACCCGGACGCCGTCGCCGTGCGGCTCGGCCAGCGCGAGCACCCGGCCCCCGGTGGGCAGGAAGCCCCTGGACGGGTCCTCGGCGTAGATCCGGGCCTCCACGGCGTGCCCTTCGAGGCGGACGCCGGCCTGACGCAGCGGCAACGACTCGCCGGCGGCGACACGCAGCTGCAGCTCGACCAGGTCCAGCCCGGTGACGAGCTCGGTGACCGGGTGCTCCACCTGCAGCCGGGTGTTCATCTCGAGGAAGAAGAACTCGCCGGGTGCCGTACCGGAGACGAGGAACTCGACGGTGCCGGCGCCGACGTAGCCGACCGCGCGGGCGACGTCCACCGCGGCGGTCCCGAGCCGTTCCCGGGCCGCATCGGGCAGCAGCGGCGAAGGGGCCTCCTCGATGATCTTCTGGTGCCGCCGCTGCAGGCTGCACTCCCGTTCGCCGAGGTGCACCACGCCGCCGTGGGCATCGGCCATGATCTGGATCTCGATGTGCCGGGGCCGCTCGATGTAGCGCTCGACGAGCAGCGTGTCGTCACCGAATGCGCCGCGGGCCTCGCGACGGGCACCGGCGATCTCCCCGGCCAGCGCGGCCGGGGCGCGGACCGCCCGCATGCCCTTGCCGCCGCCGCCCGCCGACGGCTTGAGCAGCACCGGGTACCCGATCCGGTCTGCGGCGGTGTGCAGCTCGCCGTCGGTCATCCCGACCGCGTCGCTGCCGGGCACCACCGGCACGCCGGCGGCGGACACGGTCGCCTTGGCGTGGATCTTGTCGCCCATCGCCTCGATCGCCGCGGGCGGTGGGCCGACGAACACCAGCCCGGCCGCCGCGCACGCCCGCGCGAACCCGGCGTTCTCCGAGAGGAACCCGTACCCTGGGTGCACGGCCTGCGCGCCGGTGCGCGCGGCGGCATCGAGGATCCGCCCGGCCGACAGGTAGCTCTGCGCGGCCGGGGCGGGGCCGAGCCGCTCCGCGACGTCGGCCTCGGTGACGTGCCGGGCGCCGGCGTCGGCATCGCTGTAGACGGCCACCGAGCGGATCCCCAGCGCGCGCAGCGTGCGGATCACCCGGACGGCGATCTCACCGCGGTTGGCGACCAGGACGGTGTCGAACACCCCTATCTCCTCACATCCGGAAGACGCCGAAGCGCGGCGCAGCCAGCGGGGCGTTGGCGCAGGCCGACAGTGCCAGCCCGAGCACCATGCGGGTGTCCGCCGGGTCGATGACGCCGTCGTCCCACAGCCGGGCGGTGGCGTGGTAGGGGTGGCCCTGCCGCTCGTAGGAGTCCCGGATCGGGGCCTTGAACCCCTCCTCCGCCTCGGCCGGCCACTGCTCACCGCGGGCCTCGAACTGCTCCCGGCGGACCGTGGCGAGTACCGAGGCGGCCTGCTCGGCGCCCATCACCGAGATCCGGGCGTTGGGCCACATCCACAGGAACCGCGGCGAGTAGGCCCGGCCGGCCATCGCGTAGTTGCCGGCCCCGAAGGACCCGCCGATGATCACGGTCAGCTTCGGCACCCGGGTGGTGGCCACGGCGGTGACCATCTTCGCGCCGTGCTTGGCGATCCCGCCGGCCTCGTACTCGCGGCCGACCATGAACCCGGTGATGTTCTGCAGGAACACCAGCGGGATGCCGCGCTGGTCGCACAGCTGCACGAAATGCGCGCCCTTGAGCGCGGACTCCGAGAACAGGATCCCGTTGTTGGCGACGACCCCGACCGGATGCCCGTGCAGCCGGGCGAACCCGGTGACCAGCGTGGCGCCGTACTCGCGTTTGAACTCGTGGAACCGGCTCCCGTCGACCAGCCGCGCGATCACCTCGCGCACGTCGTAGGGGGTGCGGGAGTCCGGCGGGACCGCACCGTAGAGCTCGGCCGGGTCCACCACCGGATCGTCGGCCGGTGTCACCTCCCAGGGCCGCGGCGCGCGTGGCCCCAGGGTCGAGACGATGGAGCGGACGATGCGCAGCGCGTGCGCGTCGTCGTCGGCCAGGTGGTCGGTGACCCCCGAGGTCCTGGCGTGCAGCTCGCCGCCGCCGAGCTGCTCGGCGGTCACCTCCTCGCCGGTGGCGGCCTTCACCAGCGGCGGGCCGCCGAGGAAGATCGTGCCCTGGTCACGGACGATCACCGCCTCGTCGCTCATCGCCGGGACGTAGGCCCCGCCCGCGGTGCACGACCCCAGCACGGCGGCGATCTGCGGGATGCCGGCCGCGGACATCGTCGCCTGGTTGTAGAAGATCCGCCCGAAATGCTCGCGGTCGGGGAAGACGTTCTCCTGCTCGGGCAGGAAAGCCCCGCCGGAGTCGACGAGGTACACGCACGGCAGCCGGTTGCCCAGCGCGACCTCCTGCGCCCGCAGGTGCTTCTTGACCGTCATCGGGTAGTAGGCGCCGCCCTTGACGGTGGCGTCGTTCGCGACGATCACGCACTCGCGGCCCGCGATCCGCCCGACCCCGGTGATGATCCCGGCGGCGGGCGCCTCGTCGCCGTACATCCCGCGCGCGGCGAGCGGGGAGAGCTCGAGGAACGGCGAGGACGGGTCGACCAGGGAGTCGACCCGCTCGCGGGGCAGCAGCTTGCCGCGCTCGGTGTGCCGCCGCCGCGACGGCTCCGGGCCGCCGAGCCGCGCCGTGGCCAGCTCCGCCCGCAGGTCGGCGACCAGGTCGGCGTGCGCGGCCGCATTGCGGCGGAACTCCTCGGCCGCCGGGTTCACGGCACTGCCCAGCACCGGCACGTCCATACCGTCCCTCCGATCGAGGTGACGCAGCAGGGGCCGGTCCCGCGGACGGGACCGGCCCCTGAGCCGGGGCGGGGAAGGACTCAGAAGTCCATGCCGCCCATGCCGCCGTCGGCGCCCGCACCGGCGCTGGCAGGCTGCTTCTCCGGCTTGTCGACGATCACGGCCTCGGTGGTGAGGAACAGCGCCGCGATCGACGCCGCGTTCTGCAGCGCGGACCGGGTGACCTTGGCCGGGTCGATGATGCCGGCCTTGATCAGGTTCTCGTACTCGCCGGTGGCCGCGTTGAGGCCGTGCCCGGCATCCAGCCCGCGGACCTTCTCGGCCACCACGCCGCCCTCGTGGCCGGCGTTGATCGCGATCTGCTTCAGCGGCCACTCCACCGCGATCTTGACGATGTTGGCACCGGTGGCCTCGTCGCCGGACAGCTCGAGCTTCGGGAACGCCATGGCGCCCGCCTGGATCAGCGAGACACCACCGCCGGCGACGATGCCCTCCTCGACGGCGGCCTTGGCGTTGCGCACCGCGTCCTCGATGCGGTGCTTGCGCTCCTTGAGCTCCACCTCGGTGGCCGCGCCGGCCTTGATGACGGCGACGCCGCCGGCCAGCTTGGCGAGGCGCTCCTGGAGCTTCTCGCGGTCGTAGTCGG
>JBOHGT010000103.1:0-11667 GCA_050700385.1 Pseudonocardiaceae bacterium
ACACCTCCTGGGCCACGTCGTCCGCCGAAGCGGACGTCCTCTCCTGACGACCGACACGGGCGCGGCAGTACCGCACCACGAGGGGACGGATCGTCCCGAGCAGGCGGCCCATGGCGTCACGATCGCCATCCACGGCCGCGCCCACAAGGACGTCGAGTTCGTCCCCCGCTCTGGTCATCGCAGAAGTTAGCCCCGGTGTTACGTGAGAGGACCGCCCGAACGGCAGCCCGGTCGACGGTGGCATGTCGGCCGTCCCGGTCAAGCCATCACCCTCCCGGAACCGACATCAACCTCGAGGGGGACACCGTAGGCCACACGTCCGACGCCAGACGTGATGGTCCCGCGCCACGCGGCCGCCCGCCAGGTAATAACCGTCAGATCAGGTGTGCGACCACTCGGTCGAGTGACATCAAGCGACCAGGCCGCGACGGAAACCGTGCGCCACGGCCTGGGCCCGGTCCCGCACGCCGAGCTTGCGGAACAGCCGCCGGGCGTGCGTCTTCACGGTGTCCTCGGACAGGTAGAGCTCGCGACCGATCTGGCCGTTGCTCTTGCCCTGGCTCATCCCACGGAGTACCTGCAGCTCCCGTTCGGTGAGCTGCACCCCCGGGTCCGACGGCGGCCGCGGCGCGGGCACCGAGGTACTGGCCAGTGTGTGGGCCAGCGCGGCGACGAGTTCCGGGCGTGATGCGTCCCATCGGAGGTAGCCCCGAGCCCCACCGGCGATGGCGGCGGCGATGCTGCCCGCATCGTCCGGAGCGCCGAAGACGATCACATTGGCCTGCGGGTGCGCGGAGACGAGCCGCCGGGTGGCCTCGACGCCGGTGGGCACCGCACGCTGCGTGCCGACGAGGACCACGTCCACGGGCTGTCTCGAGAAGCGCGCCAACAACTCGTCCCCGTGCGCCACGCAGTCGATCCGGGCGACCCCGGGGACCGCTGACATCACGCGGGTGAGTCCCTCGCGGACGCTTCGCCGATCATCGCAGATGAGAACCGCGGTCACGAGGGCTCCTTTCCTGCAGCTTCCTGCAGCCGAGTGACGTTCCACTTCCCCTATCGGTCGCACGGCATCTCACCTTGACACGATCTGATGGAAATATCTGAGCGAACTTCGCCGAGCGCGGCGATGACACTGGGCCGAACGGGGTCTGTCACTGAAGTGGGTCAGTGCTGAGGATACTCAGTGTGAGCGGGCCGCGCGAGAACCGTAACGGCCCAGAAGGTTGTCACGCCGTGTTTCAGGTTCTCACCCTCTGCTACCTGCACTTCCGCGAGCGGCGCCGGCAGCCATCCGCCGCGTTGCTCGGAGGCGTCCCTCCCCCGGACCGGGACGAGGCACCACCGCCCTACTACCCAGTGTAGTCGGGGATCACGTCACAGCGCTGCGGAGCTCTCGGCCGGGTCCGCGGCCGTGAAGGGCACCTTCACCGCGTCGGACGCAGTGAAGGTGCCCTTCGCGGCAGCGCGTCAGGACGCTGGACCTCAGAACCCGGGGCCGTGACCGTGACCGTGGCCGTGACCGTGGCCACCGGCGGCGGGCTTCTCCTCCTCGGGCTTGTCGACCACAGCGCTCTCGGTGGTGAGCAGCATCCGGGCGATCGAAGCAGCGTTGACCATCGCGGAACGGGTCACCTTGACCGGGTCGACGACTCCCGCGGCGACCAGGTCGCGGTAGGTCTCGGTCTCGGCGTCGAACCCGTGGCCCCACTGCTGCTCGGCGGCACGGGCCGTCACCACCGCTCCCTCGACACCGGTATTGGACGCGATCCAGTACAGCGGCGCCCGGCAGGCCTTGCGCACCAGCGCGACGCCGGTGGCCGCGTCGCCGGACAGCCCCAGGTCGCCGATCGAGGCCGCCGCGTGAATCAGGGCGACGCCGCCACCGGGCACGATGCCCTCCTCGACCGCGGCGCGGGTGGCCGACACAGCGTCCTCGATGCGGGCCTTGCGCTCCTTGAGCTCGGTCTCGGTTGCCGCCCCGACCTTGATCACAGCGACCCCACCGGCCAGCTTGGCCAGCCGTTCGGACAGTTTCTCGCGGTCCCAGTCGGAGTCGGTGTCCTCGATCTCCCGGCGCAGCTGGGCCGCGCGGGCATCCACCTCGGACTGGTCTCCGCCACCGTCGACGATCGTGGTGTCGTCCTTGGTGACCACGATGCGGCGTGCCCGGCCGAGCACCTCGGTGCCGACCTCGGACAGCTTCAGACCGACATCGGGGTTGACCACCTGGGCACCGGTGACGGTGGCCAGGTCGTCCAGGAACGCCTTGCGCCGGTCACCGAAGAACGGCGCCTTGACCGCGCACACCGAGACGGTCTTGCGGATGGCGTTGACCACGAGGGTGGACAGCGCCCCGCCCTCGACGTCCTCGGCCACGATCAGCAGTGGCTTGCCGCTCTGGCCGACCTTCTCCAGCAGCGGCAGCAGGTCCTGGATCGACGAGATCTTGTCACGATGCAGCAGGAGCTGCGCGTCCTCCAGCACCGCCTCCAGACGCTCGGAGTCGGTGACGAAGTAGGGCGAGATGTAGCCCTTGTCGAACGCCAGCCCCTCGGTGATCTCCAGCTCGGTGGCCAGCGTGGAGGACTCCTCCACGGTGATCACGCCGTCCTCGCCGACCTTGGTCATCGCCTCGCCGACCAGTGCGCCGATCGTGGCGTCCCGGGAGGCCACGGTGGCCACCTGGGCGATCTCGTGCTGGCCCTGCACCGGTGTCGCCTTCGCCGCCAGCGCGTCGGCGACGGCATCGGCGGCGGCGGCGATGCCCTCACCCAGGGCGGTGGGGTTGGCGCCGGCGGCGACGTTGCGCAGGCCCTCGCGCACCATGGCCTGGGCGAGCACCGTGGCGGTCGTGGTGCCGTCACCGGCGACGTCGTTGGTCTTGGTCGCGACGCTCTTGGCGAGCTGGGCGCCGAGGTTCTCGTAAAGGTCCTCGAGCTCGATCTCGCGGGCGATCGTCACCCCGTCATTGGTGATCGTCGGCCCACCGAACTTCTTCTCCAGTACGACGTGCCGGCCGCGGGGGCCGAGCGTGATCTTGACCGCGTCGGCGAGCTGGTCGACGCCGCGCTCCAGCGCCCGGCGCGCCGTCTCGTCGAACGTGATCTGCTTGGGCATTGCCTGCCTTCCTCACGTTTCGGGTGGGGTGCGGGTCCCCGGCGGGAGCCCGATGTGCGACCGCCCCGGTCGACCCCGGACGGGGCCGCCGGGGCGGTCGCGATACGAGGGCCGCCGATCAGTTGACGACGGCCAGCACGTCGCGCGCGGAGAGGATGAGGTACTCCTCGCCGTTGTACTTCACCTCGGTGCCGCCGTACTTGGAGTAGATGACGACGTCGCCGACCGTCACGTCCAGCGGGACGCGGTTGCCGTTGTCGTCGATACGGCCCGGGCCCACGGCCAGAACCTTGCCCTCCTGGGGCTTCTCCTTAGCGGTGTCGGGGATGACGATGCCGGACGCGGTAGTCGTCTCGGCCTCGCTCGCCTGGACGACGATCTTGTCCTCGAGCGGCTTGATGTTCACGCTCGCCACAGTGTGACCTCCACCTTCTGGGGCCTTGGAAGCGTTGGCAGGTTGTCGACTCTTGGCTCCTGCCACCCCGCCGTCGCGGGTGCCGAGGCGGCCTGGCGCCGTTGGCACTCAGCTGTACCGAGTGCCAGGCTGGCACTCTACTCAGAAGAGTGCCAGCACTCAATACCGGCCCCGACCCCGTCCCGGGACATCACGGGCTCGATGAAGCGTTTACCCGTTCGCCGCCCTCTGGTCACCGGCGACTCCTGGCGCCGGTTACCGCATGCACCGTGAGATCGATGGGCTCCCGCTACCGTTCCGAGGATCATGAGATGCCTGAGCAACGACGTTTCGTGGCCCGCCGCACCGTCCTCGCCGCCGGCGCGGCGGGCCTGGGTGCTGTGGGCGCCGCCGCGCTCGCCGGGCCGTTGCCCGGAGCGGCACTGGCCCAACCGCCCTCCCGCCGGCTGGGCGACCCGTTCACGCTCGGCGTGGCCTCCGGTGACCCGTCACCCGACGGCGCCGTGCTGTGGACCCGGCTGGCCCCGCAGCCACTGGCCGACGACGGGATGGGCGGCATGCCGGCCCGCCCGTACCAGGTGGAGTGGGAGCTGGCCGACGACGACGGGTTTCGGCGGATCGAGCGCCGGGGCACCGCCGACGCCTTCCCGGCCTCGGCGCACGCCGTCCACGTCGAGCTCGGCGGGCTGCGGCCCGGACGCGAGTACTTCTACCGGTTCCGGGTCGACGGGCATCTCTCCCCGGTGGGGCACACCCGCACCGCCCCGCCGCCGGCCGCGCTGGGCGGGCCGCTGACGATGTGCTTCGCGTCCTGCTCGCAGTTCGAGCACGGCTTCTTCACCGCCTACCGGCGCCTCGCCGAGGAGGAGCCGGACGTGGTGCTGCACCTGGGCGACTACCAGTACGAGCACACCGCGAACGACTACGTTGCGCCCGGCGGCAACGTGCGCGACCACGCCGGTCCGGAGACCGTGACGCTGGCCAACTACCGGCAGCGCCACGCCCAGTACAAGACCGACCCGGACCTGCAGGCCGCGCACGCCGTCGCACCCTGGCTGGTGGTCTGGGACGACCACGAGCTGGACAACAACTGGGCCGGCGAGATCCCGGAGAGCTTCCAGCCCGACTTCCTGGCGCGACGGGCCGCGGCGTTGCGGGCCTACTACGAGAACATGCCGCTGCGGCGGTCCTCGGTGCCCAGCGGGATCGACCTGCTGCTCTACCGGCGGGTGGCGTGGGGCCGGATGGCCACCTTCCACATGCTCGACACCCGGCAGTACCGCGACGACCAGCCGTGTGGCGACGAGTTCAACTCCGACTGCGCACAGCGCACGGATCCGGAGCGCTCGATCACCGGCGCGGAGCAGGAGGTCTGGCTGCTCGACGGGTTGCGCCGCTCGACGTCGCGCTGGGACGTCCTGGGCCAGCAGGTGTTCTTCTCCCAGGTGGACTTCACGCCTGGCCCTGCGCGCGGGTTCAACCCGGATGCCTGGGACGGCTATGTGGGCAACCGGGACCGGATCGTCGCCGGACTGCGGGACCCGGCCGTGCGCAACGCGGTGGTACTCACCGGCGATGTGCACGCGCACTGGGCGGCCGAGGTGCGGGAGCGCTTCGACGACCCCTCGTCGCCTTCGGTGGGCACCGAGTTGGTGGCCACCTCGATCACCTCAGGCGGTGACGGCTCCGAGACCCGGCCCGACACGGCCACGACACTGGCGGAGAACCCGCACATCCGCTTCTACAACAACCGGCGCGGCTACGTGCGCACCCGGTTCACCACGAGTGAGATGCGAGCAGACTTCCGGGTGGTGCCCTACGTGTCGGAACCCGGCGCGCCCGCGCAGACCCGGGCGTCGTTCGTGGTGCCCGACCGGGAACCCCGCCTCAACTGGGCCTGACCCGCACGTTGGTGGCTCTTCAAGTACCACCAACCCTGCTTCTCACCGCCTCTAACGGCTGCCAACCCGCCGGACTGGCGGCGACCGGGTTGGCAGCGGTTGGCGGCGCCGTCACCCCCGGTTGGTGGTACTTGAAGAGCCACCGACCAGCGAGGTGGTGATAGACAGGGCTGGGTCGGCTGGGATGTCGAACTGCGACGCCGGCAGGCCGGCGCCCAGCAGGTGCGCGCCGAGCGCGGCGACCATCGCCCCGTTGTCGGTGCACAGCCGCGGCCGCGGCATCCGCAACTGCACGCCGGCAGCTGCACACCGCTGCTCGGCCAGGGCACGCAACCGCGAGTTCGCCGCCACCCCACCGCCGATGAGCAGCGTGTCGATGCCGCGGTCGGACGCCGCGCGCAGCGCCTTGGCGGTGAGCACGTCGACCACCGCCTCCTGGAACGCCGCAGCGACGTCGGCCACCGGGATCGGCGTCCCGGCACGCTGCAGCGCCTCGACGTGCCGGGCGACGGCCGTCTTGAGACCCGCGAAGGAGAAGTCGTAGGCCGCGTCCCGCGGGCCCGTGAGCCCCCGGGGGAACCGGACCGACTGCGGGTCACCGTCGCGGGCGGCGCGGTCGATGTACGGGCCGCCGGGGAAACCCAGCCCGAGCAGCCGCGCCACCTTGTCGAACGCCTCCCCCGCGGCATCGTCGATGGTGGCCCCGAGCGGGTCGAGCCGCTGCTCGAGCGAGGTCACCTGCAGCAGGCTGGAGTGCCCACCGGAGACGAGCAGCGCCAGCGCGGGGGGCAGCGGGCCGTGCTCGAGCGTGTCTACGGCGACGTGCGCGGTGAGGTGGTTGACGCCGTAGAGCGGGACGTCCCACGCGGCGGCGTAGGCCTTCGCCGCAGCCACGCCGACCAGCAGCGCCCCGGCCAGGCCGGGACCGGCTGTCACCGCGACGGCGTCCATGTCGGACGCGGCGACGCCCGCGGTGCGCAGCGCGCGGTGCACGGTGGGCACCATGGCCTCGAGGTGCGCGCGGGCGGCCACTTCGGGCACCACCCCGCCGAACCGGGCATGGTCATCCACACTGGACGCCACCTCGTCGGCGAGCAGGGCCACCGTGCCGTCACCGGCCAGCCGCACCACTCCCACGCCGGTCTCGTCACAGGAGGTCTCGATGCCCAGCACGATCCCGGTCATCGCCGCCGCCCGGCGGGAAGGCGCCCGGCGGAAAGGCGCTCGGTGGGAAGGCACTGCATGGTAAACGCGTCGGCGCCGCTGGGCCGGTAGTAACCCCGCCGGATGCCCACGACGGTGAAGCCCTCGCTGCGGTAGAGCGCGAGGGCCGCCTGGTTGTCGGTACGCACCTCGAGGAACACGGTGGCGCCCGCCGCGTGTGCCAGCAGCGCCCGCAGCAACGCGCGCCCGATGCCACGGCCCCGGTAGGCGGGGTCGACGGCCAGGGTGTGCACCTCGGCCTCGGCGGCAGGTGGCGCAGCGAGCAGCTCGATGCCCGCGTACCCGACGAGCGCGTCGCCGTTCCGCGCGGCGACGTAGTGGTAGCCGGCAGCCAGGGCATCGACGAAGGCCCGCGCGCTCCACGGGCCGTCGCCCGCGAACAGCTTCCGCTCGAGTTCCGCGCACCGGGCCGCGTCCCCGGCGCGTAGCGGTCCGATCCGGACGGTCACGCCGGTGTCACCCGCTTGCGGTCGCCCGGCTCGACGGCGTCCGGGCGGCGCAGGTACAGCGGAGTCAGCGGGGCGGGTGGTGCGCCACGTCGCAGCACGTCCGCCGTGACGGCGACCAGTCCCGCCGGCCCCGGGTACTCGGGACCCACCGCAGGCAACCCCGGACCCAGCGCCGTGGCCGCCGCCCCGGCCGCCGCGGCCACCCCGTCGACGGGGACCTCGGTGGCGCGCTGCACGTGTGGGCCGTCCACCCGTGAGCCACCGGCGTCGTAGCGCGCCCAGTACACCTCGCGGCGGCGCGCGTCGGTGGCGACCAGCAGCGGCGCGCCCGCGCCCGCCTCGTGCGCGATAGCGTCGAGACTGCACACCGGGTGCACGGGGATACCCAGCGCGTCGCCCAGTGCCGCCGCGGTCACCATCCCGACGCGCAGCCCGGTGAAGGGTCCCGGCCCGGCGCCGCACACCACGGCGTCCAGGTCGCCGAACCCGGCGGCGGCCTCGGCGAGCACGGCGCGGATCGACGGGGTGAGCAGCTCGCCGTGCGCCCGCGCGTCGACCGTCACCCGCCGCGCCAGCAGCTGCGCCGGGCCGTCGGTGGGCAGCCGCAGCAGGCCCGCGGTCACCGCGGGTGTCGCGGTATCGATCGCCAGCACCAGCACGGCGATCGAGCCTATGCCGCCCAGCGGTCCAGCACTGCGGGCAGGTCGGCAAGGCGCATCATTCGGTCACCTCACCACACGGCAGCAGGCGCCGCGGTCCCGCCAGCGAGGCCACCCGGGCGTCGCCGTCGCGGCGGTCCAGCCGCACCAGCAGGTGCTCCTCGGCGAGCCGTTCGGCCATCCCCTCGCCCCACTCCACGACGACCGCGGCGTCCGGCAGGCCGGTGTCCAGATCCAGGTCGTCGAGCTCGGCGGGCCCACCGATGCGGTAGGCGTCGACGTGCACCAGCGGCACCCCTCGCGGGCCGGCAGCGTGCTCCCTCGCAATGACGAACGTCGGCGACGTCACCGGGCCGTGCACCCCCAGCCCGGCCCCGATGCCCCGGGCCAGCACGGTCTTGCCCGCGCCGAGCGGGCCCGCGAGCACGACGAGATCGCCCCGGCGCAACCGCTGCCCTACCTGCCGGCCCAGCCGCTCGGTGTCGGCCGCCGTCGGCAGCTCGACGGTCAGCACGTCACTCATGCCTGTCGCGCGGGGCTAACCGTAGGTCCCACGTACCGGGACGACAGCAGCCGCTGCAGGTGCTCGGTGACAATCCGTGGCTGCTCCATCATCGTCATGTGCCCGGTGCCGGACACGCAGACCAGTTCGGCGTCGGGCAGCAGCGCGGCAATGGCCTCGGAGTGCTGGAACTGCACCAGCCGGTCGCCATCACTGCCGATCACCAGCGCCTCCACGAACTGCAGCCCGGCCAGCGCTGCGTAGCGGTTGTGCGCGCCGAGGGTGGGCAGGAAGTCCATCATGACCTCGGCCGGGCAGGCGCACATCATCGTGTCCATCAGGTCCGCCACGGCGAAGGGCGCGTCGCCGAACGACAGCCAGCGGGTCAGCCCCCAGAGCAGGTGGCGGCACCGCTTGCGACCGCGCTCCACCGCGTCCGGCATCCCCCGGGCCACCCGAGCGGTGATCACCATTGCCGGGTTGCGGCGGGACAGGAACGGCCGGGGCAGCCCCGAGCGGCCGATGTCACCCGCGGAGGTGTTGAGCAACGCCACGCCGCGCACCCGGTCGGCGAAGAGCTCAGGGTCGTGCTCGGCCAGAGCCATGATCGTCATGCCGCCCATCGAATGCCCGATGAGCACCAGCGGCCCCTCGGGTGCGGCCGCGCGGATCACCGCCTCCAGGTCGCGCCCGAGCTGCTCGATGTTGCAGGCGTGGCGATCCGAGCGCCCGGACCGGCCATGGCTGCGGTGGTCGTAGAGCACCAGGCGCACCCTGGGTGCGGTCGACCTCGCCAGGTCCCGGCGCTGGAAATGCCAGCAACGGCGGTCCAGGGTGTAGCCGTGCACGAGCACCACGGTCGCCTCGGGCGTGCCCCCGTCGGCGGGGTCGACCTCCTCGACGGACAGCGGAACCCCGTCGGCGGCGGTGACGGTGTACTCGCGGTCCGGGCGCAGCGCGCCGAGCACCTCGCCATCTTGATCCTGCCCGGCCCCGTCCCGCCGCTCACGGGCGATCCGATTGCTGTGCACGACCATCGCGGTGGCGGCGGCGCTCGCTGCGGCACCCATCGCACCGCCGACCCAACCGGCGACCTTCCACACCGTCCTCATACCGCGGCCCTCGCGGGCAGCGGCCTGCGGCCGCGCACGGTGCGGGTCAGCCTGGGCCGCACCATCCCGGCGACCACCTCGTAGTGGATGGTGTTCAACTTCTCGGCCCACTCGGCCGCGGTCGGCTCGCCGCGCTCGCCGGTGCCGAAGAAGACCACCTCGTCGCCCTCCCTCACCGGGTCGTCGCCACAGTCGACCATCACCTGGTCCATCCGCACCCGGCCGACCACCGGGCGGCGCCGCCCGGCCAGCCACACGTCGAGCCGGCCGGTGAGCGCCCGCGGGATGCCGTCGGCGTACCCGGCGGGTACCAGCGCGAGGGTCGTCTCCTGCGCTGTGGTCCACACGTGCCCATAGGACACACCTTCCCCGGCAGGCACCCGTTTGACCAGCGCGACCTGCGAGCGCAGCGTCATCGCCGGGCGCAGGCCGAAACTCTCGCGGGGCACCGGGGACAACCCGTAGACGGCGATGCCGGGGCGGACCAGGTCGAAGTGCAGGTCCGGGCGGGTCAGCGTGGCCGCGGAGTTCGCGAGGTGGCGCAGCGGGCGCAGCCCGGCCTCCCGGGCCACCCGGTATGCCTCGGCGAAGCGGGCCACCTGCTGCTCGATGAAGGGGTGACCCGGGTCGTCGGCACGCGCAAGGTGCGACCAGACGGCTCGCACCTCGACGTCCGGCGCGGCAGCGGCCGCAGCGACCAGCTCGGTCCAGCCGGCCAGCGACGCACCTCCGCAGCGCAGCCCCGTGTCGGCCTTGAGGTGCACCCTGGCGGGGCGGGCCGCCGCGGCCGCGGCCCTGGCGGCGGCGGCCAGCTGCCGCGTGGAGTAGATCCCGAGGTCGACACCGGCGGCCACGGCAGGGGTGAGGTCCTCGCTCGGCACGTGCAGCCAGGCCAGCACCGGCGCGTCAATGCCGGCGTCGCGCAGCGCCAGCGCCTCCTCGACACTGCACACACCGAGCTCACTCGCCCCGGCCTGCAGTGCCGCGGCGGCCACGTCCACGGCGCCGTGGCCGTAGCCGTCGGCCTTGACCACGACGATCGTGCCCGCACCCGACGCCGCGGCCTGCCCGGCGAGGATGCGGACGTTGTGCCGCACGGCGTCGAGGTCGACGATCGTCTCGGCCCGCGGTCTGCGCTCGTCCATCGTAGTCATTCTCTCACCGCGTGCATCCTCTCACCGGGTGGCCCGCAGCTCGCGGATTGCCTCCGTCACCCCGTTGAGCAGCATCGACGCCGGAGCAGGCGCGCCGTTCGCGGAAAGGTCGGCCGCGAACTCGTGGGCGTGCACCGCCGCGGCGGCCGCCGTCGCGGGCTCCAGGCCGGCCGCGAGCAGCGCGCCGACTATGCCGGAGAGCACGTCCCCGGACCCGGCCGTGGCGGCCCAGGCGGACCGGGCGGGGTTGGCGAGCACCCGGCCGTCGGGGGCGGCGACGATCGTGGTGTTGCCCTTGAGTAGCAGCACCGCGCCGAACCGGCGGGCGGCGTCGCGCGCTGCGCAGACCCGGTCGGTGCCGGGTGCCTCGCCGGTCAGCCGGGCGAACTCCCGATCGTGCGGGGTGAGCACCAGCGCGGCGTCCGGGTCGCGGGCGTCGGCCAGCTCGGGGTGCGTCGCGAGCAGGGTGATCGCGTCGGCGTCCGCGCACACCGGCACGCCATCGCCGAGCACGTGCCAGAGCACCTCGCGACCGGCCGTGCCGGTACCGATTCCCGGCCCGACCACCCAGGCCTGCACCCTCCCCGCATCGGTCACCGAGCCGGTGACGATCACTTCGGGCCAGCGGGTGCCGACCACGTCCGCGGCGGTGCCTGCGAAGCGCACCATGCCGGAGGTGGCGAGCACGGCGCCGCCGGTCGCCAGCACCGCCGCGCCCGGGTACTCGACCGAGCCTGCGGCGACACCGGTGACGCCCTGGGTGTACTTGTCGCTGGCCGGTCCCGGGGCGGGCCAGCAGGCGCCGACCTCGGCGGGGGTGAGCACGCGCAGGTCGGGCTCGCCGAGCTCGGGGCCGATGCCGATGTCCACCAGATGCACCGCGCCGCAGCGGGCGGGGTTGAGCACGTGCACCGGCTTGCGGGCACCGAAGGTGACAGTGGCCGCCGCGGTGACGGCGGCGCCGTCGGTGGCGCCGGTGTCGGGGTCCACCCCGGAGGGCAGGTCGACGGCGAGGATCGGGGCACGCACCTGCTCGACGAGCGCGGCGGCTTCGGGGCGCAGCGGCCCGCGGGCGGACAGGCCGACGATGCCGTCGAGCACCAGGTCCGGCTCGGCGGGCAGGGTCTCGAC
>JBOHGT010000104.1:0-2750 GCA_050700385.1 Pseudonocardiaceae bacterium
GTGCTCACGCCCGGCGCGGTGCGGTTGGGCTCGCTGCCCGCCGGTGCCGTCCCGGACGGCGCGCTCACCGGCGTGGACCGTGCCGCCGGCCGGATGCTCGCCGCGCCGCTGCGCCGCGGTGAGCCGATCACCGACGTGCGGCTGGCCGGGGCGCAGCTGGCCCGGGTGGCCGCTGCGGATCCCGACGCGGTGAGCGTCCCGCTGCGGCTGTCCGACCCGGACGTGGCCGCGCTGCTGCATCCCGGCGCCACGGTAGACGTGGTCACCCTCGGCGAGCGGCAGGACCAGCCGGTGGTGCTGGGCCGCGGTGCGACCGTGCTGGCGGTGCTCGATGCGGCAACCTCGTCCGAGGAGGGGCGGCTCGTGCTGGTGGCGCTCGAACCCGACGCGGCGACCCGGGTGGCGGGAGCCTCGCTGTCCCAGGCCGTCACGGTTACCGTCCGCTGACGCATGAAGGGACACGACAACTGACGGCATCCACCGGCCCACTCTCCCTGAACCGGAAGTCGCGCACCGCTTCCCGTTGCTCCGTCCGGGTGTCACGATGGTCAATCACCGTGGGTCGAGCGGAAGGGCAGAGCAGACGATGAGCTTCGTGGACGATGTGAAGCAGCTCGCCGGCCAGGCGATGGACAAGGCCGGACCCCTCCTGGATCAGGCCAGGGAGAAGAGCGGGCCTCTCCTGGAGCAGGCCAGGGAGAAGGCCGCGCCCTACATGGAAAAGGCCGCCCCGGTCATGGAGCGTGCCCTGGAACAGGCCATGGAGAAGGCCGGACCCCTCCTGGATCAGGCCAGTGACCTCGCTGCGAGAGGAGTCGACGCGGCGGCGGCCGGGGTGGACAACGCCACCGGCGGCCGGTTCCACGACCAGCTCGTGAACATGAGCAGCAAGGTCGAGCACCTGCTCGACCGGGACAGCAACAAGCACGGCGGGGCCTGACCCGCGCACCGCTACGCCGTCATGGGGCCATGACGCGTTCGAGCGCCCTGCTGACCGCGTCATGGCCCCATGCGGGCACGTACGTGATCAGCCGAGGCCGGAGAGCTCCCCGATCACGTGCCCGACCAGCGGCGTGAGAGTCGCCATCCCGTCGCGCACCGCGCCGCGGGAGGCGGCCAGGTTCACCACCAGCGTGCTGCCCGAGATGCCGACCAGGCCGCGGGAGACCCCGGCGTCGACCGCCCCGGCGACCAGTCCGGACGCGCGGATCGCTTCGGCGATGCCGGGCACCGGCCGGTCGAGCACACCGGCGGTGGCGTCCGGCGTGACGTCGCGCGGCGAGACACCGGTGCCGCCGACGGTCACCACCAGGTCGACCCCGCCGATGACCGCCGTGTTGAGCGCGTTGCGGATGTCGACCGCCTCCCCTGCGACGGCCACCGAGCCGTCGACCACGAACCCGGCCTCCTCGAGCAGCTCTGTCACCAACGGTCCGGTGCCGTCCTCGTGCTCGCCGTGCGCCACCCGGTCGTCCACGATGACGACGAGGGCCCGACCGAGACGCGGCACGCTGCGTTCCATGCCGATGACGCTAGTCCGGCGGTGGACGCGCCGGGAACCCGGTCGTCGGATGCGCTGCGCACCCGTGAGTGGATAACAGTGTTCCAGCACCCAACGCCATCACGAGCACGCGCTAGCGTGCCCGTATGCGGGTACTCGTCACCGGCGGCGCCGGGTTCGTCGGATCGCACGTCGCCGACCGGCTGGCCGCCGGCGGGCACGAGGTGGTGGTGCTCGACGCGCTGTTGCCGCAGGCGCACGGCTCGGACCGCCCCTCGTGGACGGACGGGCACGAGTTCGTCGGCGGCGACGTCCGCGACGGGGAACTGCTGACCTCGCTGCTGTCCGGCGTGGGCGCCGTCTGCCATCAGGCGGCGATGGTGGGGCACGGCCTGGACGCCTCGGACGCGCCGGCCTACGCGGGGCACAACGACTACGGCACCGCGGTGCTGCTGGCCGCGATGCATGCCCGCTCGGTGCGCCGGCTGGTGCTGGCGAGCTCCATGGTGGTCTACGGCGAGGGCGCCTACTCGTGCCCGGCGGACGGCCCGGTGCGACCGGGGCCGCGGCTGCCCGCCGATCTCGACGCCGGCCGCTACGACCCACCGTGCCCGCGCTGCGGCTCAGCGCTGCGACCCGAGCTGGTCGGTGAGGACGCGCCGCTCGACCCGCGGTCCACCTACGCCGCGACCAAGCTCGCCCAGGAGCACCTCGCCGGGGCCTGGGCGCGGCAGACCGGCGGGTCGGTGTGGGCGCTGCGTTACCACAACGTCTACGGGGCGCGGATGCCGCGCGACACCCCCTACTCGGGCGTCGCCTCGGTATTCCGCTCGGCGCTGGAGCGCGGTGAGGCGCCGTCGGTGCTGGAGGACGGGGCACAGCGGCGGGACTTCGTGCACGTCACCGACGTCGCGGAGGCCAACACGCTGGCGCTCGACGAGGCAGGCGCGGGGTTCCGGGCGGTGAACGTGAGCTCCGGCGAGCCGCACACCGTCGGGGAGCTGGCGGGCGAGCTGGCCACGGCCATGGGTGGTCCCGCGCCGCGGGTCGTCGGCGGCGCGCGTCCGGCCGACGTCCGGCATATCGTGGCCGACCCGGCACTGGCGGCGCGGCTGCTCGGCTTCCGCGCGCGAGTGCGCTTCGCGGACGGCATCGCCGCCTTCGCCACCGACCCGCTGCGCGACCCGGCCACGACCGCTCGGTAACCGCGTTCTGGCACCAGAAACGCGTCAACCGCACCCCCGATAAC